>CALWYN010000151.1 GCA_944385755.1 uncultured Oscillospiraceae bacterium | reverse complement strand
ATGATGATGCCGATGGCCTTGGCAGTGTCCATGGGGCTGCCGCCGCCGATGGCGATGATGTAGTCCGCGCCGGCGGCCTTATAGGCCGCGACCCCGGCCTGGACGTTCTCTATGGTGGGGTTGGCCTTGATGTCGGAGAAGATCTCATAGGCCAGGCCCTCGGCGTCGAGGCCGTTGGTGACGTTGGCGACCACGCCGTGCTTGAGTATGCTGGGGCCGCAGACTATGAGGGCCTTTTTGAAGCCGCGGGACTTGACCTCGCCGGGTATCTCGGCCACGGCGCCGGCGCCGTGATAGGAGGTCTGGTTGAGCATGATGCGATTGGGCATGTTTATTTCTCCTTCCCTTGTGCGTTGAATAGTGAATTTTTTAACTGGTATTATTATAATGCCTGCTGAATAAACCGCAACGCGGTTTATTCGCGCGGCGGCTGCCGCGCAATTTCATCAAAACGGCATTTTGAGCCATTTTGACGAAATTCAGTCATTGTTTCAATGTGTATATCCCTTGATGTGGCACACCACATCAAGGGATTGTGCAAGGTTTTTAGCGATTTCGCTCAAAAACCTTGCACTTGAACGAAGCAATTGGGCCTTGAAAGCCAAGGCTTTCAAGGCTTGGGCTTTGTTCATTACACATTATTATACCACTTTTGAGCCGCGAGTAAAGTGACACTTGGGCGGGGGTGTAAACCGAAGTTTGCCCCGGCGCGTTGACCGGGCGCGCCGGGCATGGTATTATGGACCCAATCCCAGTGGAAGGAGTGGTCATTTATGAAGATGGAGAGGCATCGTGTCCGGGGGGCGCACGCCTTCTGACCCCCATTCTGTTGGGAGGAATGCAAATGGAAAAACCTATAACCGTCCGCGAGGCGCTCGCGGGCTCCGACATCGCCGCCTTCCGTGAGCGGCTGCTCGACTACCGCCGGCGGGATATATTCACCCGGCCCGGGGACGGGCCGGCCCCCGCGCGCGAGGAGGAGTACTGGGAGCACATGCTGCGCCTGCACACGAGGGCCGCGGACAACAGCCGTTTCCTGTTTTTCGTCAGGGACGGGCTGGACATCGGCCTCGCCCTGGCGGTGATATACGGGAGCGAGGACGGCAAGTGCTTCGTCTGCGATTTCTGCGTGTATCCCGAACGGCGCGGCGGGGGGACGGGCAATCTCTGCGCCAATGCGCTCATCGGCTGGGCGCGTGAGAACGGCGCGGCCTATTTCGAGCTCAACTACGGAGGAGATGAGAGGCGCCTCCGCTTCTGGCGGCGTGCCGGATTTGTAGAGAACGGCGCAGACGAGTGGGGCGAGCCGCTGCTGCTCCTGCCGCCGGAGGGTGAGGTCCCCTTCACGGTGGAGGAGCTGCAAGAGTCAGATCACTGGCAGCTGCTGCGCCTGGAGAACGGCTTTCGCGCCGAGACGGGCGAGGGCTGCCTGGATGAGAGGGCGCAGGAGAGGCTCCTGGACGCCGTGCGCGGCGGACGCATCACCTTTTTCGCGGCAAAGCGCGGCAGCCGCGCGGTGGGGATATGCAGCGTCAGCCGCAGCTTCTCCACATTCGGCTGTTCGGATGTGGGGGTGTTCGACGACTTTTTCGTCGAGCCGGCCTTCCGGGGCCGGGGCATAGCCCGGAAGCTGGCGCGCTCGGCGCAGGCCTGGTGCAGTGCAAACGGCCTGGCGAGCCTGACGGCCTGCTGCGCGCCCTGTGACGAGGGCATGTACCGCGCGCTGGGCTTTGATGTCCGGCTGGGGACCACCTATGCATATCTGAGCTGAAAAGAGAGGGCGCGGGAGCAGCTGTGAGCTCCCGCGCCCGTGTTCTCCCCGCGGGAGGCGGGGATTTTAGCGGCTCAGCCCATGAGGCCGATCTCCGAGAAGAGCGCCTCGAGCGCGGCGGGCAGGGCCTCCACCATCAGGCGCGCCATCTCCCGGGGGGACTCGGGCATGCCGCCGAGCACCCACTTCACCGTCATGGCCACGGAACCGCGGCAGTAGAGCTCCAGGAGGAAGGCCTCCTCCCCGCCGGGCTCGGAGCCTGTCTTGCGGCGGATGAGCCGGGTGTAGAAGTCCAGTATGGCCTCCACGTCATGCTCCTTGAGCGAGTTCGTGCCGTCGGCCCGGAAAGCGGCGGTGAAGAACACCCGCTCCGCCCTTATGTACTCGAACTTGCGTTCGAGGCCCTCGCGCACCGTTCGCCCGCTGCCCATGTGCTCGAAGGAGCGCGCGAGCAGCTTGCCGAAATACCAGTTTATCAGGTCGTATTTGTCCAGAAAGTTGCGGTAGAAGGTCTGGCGCGTGACGCCGCAGCGGGCTGCTATCTCCGTGACGGTTATGCTCTCCACACTGCCGCCGCGCATGCACTCCTCCATCGCCCGCGCAAGGCGGAGGCGGGTGGCCTCGCTCGCCATGGCCCGCCCCCTCTCAGGACTTGCGCGCCGTGAAGCGCGCTATCATGCCGGCGAGGGTCTTGGGGGGAATCTTCATGCCGCCGGCGAGCCATTTCTTTATTATGCCCACGCTGCCGTCCGCCGCGAAGGTGTAGTAGTACTCCGCAATCTCGCGGTTCCCGCCGTGGCGGAAGCTGGCCAGGAAGGGCTTCTCCACGGCGTCCACCACCTTGGCCTGGAAGCCGGCGTCCCCGGTGCCGGAGAGGAGCACCGAGCAGACGTCGGCGTTTTCGCCGATGTACTCTATTATGGGGGTGAGCATGTCTGCCAGGTTGACTCCGCCCTGCGCGTCTATCGCCGGGCCGAGCCAGCGGGAGAGGTCGCTCAGCAGCTCCTCCTCTATGCTCCTGAGCAGGTCGGAGGGGTCGGCATAGTGGGCGTAGAAAGTTGCGCGGTTTATCCCCGCGCGCTCGCAGAGCTCGGTGACGCTTATCTTGGCCACGGGCTTTTCACGCAGCAGCTCCATAAAGCTGCTGCGTATCATCATCTTCGTGTAACGGACTCGCGCGTCCTGTTTCTTTTCCATAATCAGGCCTCAAATTTGAACTTTTCATGAGCAATTAAACGATTTTGCCGAAAGTGTCGCGGAAATTTCAAATCCGCGAAAACTGTCTGTTGCCCTTCTGACATTTTGTAAGTATACTATAAATCTGAAAGTAAGTCAACGCAATGTTTACTATTAGGGGGTATGCCCATGGACGGACTGACAAAGGCGATCACGGGCCACAGGCGGCCGGTGATAGCCGTGTTCCTGGTGCTGGCGCTGGTCTGCGCGGTGCTGATATTCGGCGTGAGCGTGAACTACAACCTGGTGGATTACCTGCCGCCGGACGCAGAGAGCACCATAGCACTGGGAATTATGGACGAGGAATTCGGCACCGGCGTGCCGAACACCAGGGTCATGGTGCAGAACCTGACTCTGACCGAGGCCGTGGAGCTGAAAGGCGAGATCGCCGCGGTGGACGGCGTGACCGGCGTGATGTGGCTCGACGACGTGGCGGATCTGACCACGCCGGTGGAGCTGCTGGACAGCGCGACGGTCGAGCAGTACTGGCGCGACGGGACGGCGCTCTATCAGGTTACGATAGAGGACGGGCGCGAGTCCGGCACCGTGGACGCGCTGTATGAGCTCATCGGCGAGGACGGCGCCATAAGCGGCGACGCGGCAAACACGGCGAACATGCAGAACCGTGTCGTCACCGAGGTGGTGGGCGCGGCGGCTATACTCGTGCCGCTGATAATCGTGCTGCTGCTTATCACGACCACCTCCTGGATAGCGCCGCTGCTCTTCCTGGCGAGCATAGGCGTGGCCATAATCATAAATATGGGCACGAACATCGTGTTCGGGGAGATATCCTTCGTGACCCAGTCGGTGAGCCCCATAATGCAGCTGGCGGTCTCGCTTGACTACGCAATCTTCCTGCTCAACAGCTTTGAGCGGCACAGGCAGGAGACGCCGGACGCGGAGCTGGCCATGCGCGCCGCGATAAAGGAGAGCTTCTCCTCCATAGCGGCCTCGGCCGCCACGACGGTGTTCGGCTTCATGGCGCTGATATTCATGCGCTTCGAGATAGGCGCCGACCTGGGGCTGAACCTGGTCAAGGGCGTCATACTCAGCTATGTCTCCGTCGTGGTGTTCCTGCCCTGCCTCTCGCTCACCTGCGTGAAGCTGCTGGACAGGACCCGCCACAAGCGCATAATGCCGGAGATACGCGGCGTGGGCCGCGGGCTGGTGAAAATACGGATTCCCGCGCTGATACTCGTGCTGCTGCTCGTGGTGCCCTGCTTCCTGGCCCAGAGCAGGGCGGACTTTATATACGGCATGGGCTCCCCGGACCCGAACCTACGCTACGGGCGCGACACCGAGCTCATAAACGAGACCTTCGGGGAGTCGACGAGCATAGTGCTCTTTGTCCCGCGGGGAGACCCGGGCGCGGAGGCCGAGCTGAGCGCGGAGATCGCGGAGCTGGACCACGTCACGGCCGTCATGAGCTACGCCTACACGGTGGGCGAGGTGCCCGAAGGCACTCTGGACGGGGCCGTGGTGTCCAACTTCTACTCTGACAACTACGCGCGCATAGTCGTCTCCACCGACACCGGGGAGGAGGGCGACGAGGCGTTCGCCACGGTCGAGGCCGTGCGGGCCGCCGCCGCGAAGTACTATGACGAGTACTACGCCTGCGGCGAGAGCGCGAACATATACGACATAAGGAGCGTCGTCACCGAGGACTCCGGTCTCGTGAACCTGATCTCCGTGGCCTTCATACTGCTGACGCTGCTCGTCACCTTCCGCAGCCTGACGCTCCCGGTGATACTCATCTTTGTCATCGAGACGGCCATCTGGATAAACCTGTCCATACCCTATTTCACGGACAATGCCCTGGTGTACATCGGCTATCTGGTGATAAATACGGTGCAGCTGGGCGCCACGGTGGACTACGCCATACTCATGACGGACGGCTATGTGGTCAACCGCCGTACGATGCCGAAGAGAGAGGCCGTGGTGAACACGTTGCAAAAGAATTTCCTCTCCGTCCTCACCAGCGGGCTCATACTCTCGGCGGCCGGCTTCTGCCTCTACTTCACCTCCTCCATGGCGGTGGTCTCCGAGCTCGGGCTGCTGCTGGCGCGCGGGACCCTGCTCTCCATGGCGATGGTGCTGCTCGCGCTGCCCGCGCTGCTGATAATCTTTGATCCGCTGACCGCCCGGCTGACGCTGAGGGCCGGATTCCTGAAAAAGACCGACAAGGAGGCCGAAGTAAAATGAAAAAACGCATGTCGATAACTCTGGCGCTCGTGCTCGTGTTCGCGCTGTGCCTCTCCTTTGTCCCGGCGGCCGCGGCCACGGCGGACAGCGGCGCCGAGGAGGTGATCTACGCCAGGCTCGACGCCACCGGCGCGGTGGAGTCCGCCTATGCGGTCGTGGCCCTGAACGGCCCCGCCGGGGAGGAGGCCTCGCACTACGGGGAATACACCGAGGTCGAGAACCTGACGGACACCTCGCCCATAACCTATGAGGACGGCCTGGTGACGGCCACGCTGCCCCAGAGCGGGCGAATGTACTATCAGGGCACGCTCGAGGGCGTTGAGCTGCCCTGGAACATCGCGCTCAGCTACAGCCTGGACGGGCGGGTGGTTGAGCCCGCGGAGCTCGGCGGCGCGAGCGGCGAGCTGGAGATGAACATAGAGGTGACGGCGAACGGCGCCGCGCCCGGCGATTTCGCCTCCAGCCATATGCTCCAGATAACCGTGACGCTGGACGCCGCGCTCTGCGCCAACATTGAGGCCGAGGGCGCCACAATCGCGAACTCGGGCGGGGACAAGACCCTGGCCTTCACCGTACTGCCCGGCTCGGAGGCCAGCTATACGGTAAGGGCCGACGTGACGGATTTTGAGATGGCCGGCCTGACGATAGCCGGGGTGGAGTACGACGTGGCCTCGGCCATGGGCGACATGAGCGAGATAACCGACGGCGTCGGGCAGATAACGGACGCCATATCCGAGCTCAACAGCGGGGCGGCGCAGCTCGCCTCCGGCGCGGGCAGCCTGGCCTCCGGCGCCTCGCAGTTCGGCAGCGGGCTGAGCGGCCTCTCGGCCGGGTCGGAACAGATAGTCTCCGGCTCCGAGCAGATCTCGGCCGCCCTGGGACAGATAACCGCGGCCCTCTCCGGGCAGGAGGCCGCCGGCGGGAGCCTGGACCTCTCCGCCCTCGCACGGCTGCCGGCGGGCCTTGAACAGGCGGCGTCCTCGCTCGAACAGGTGGGCGGCGCCCTGAGCCAGCTGGCGGAGGGCTATGCCGCGGCCTATTCGGTGCTGGAGCAGGCGGTGGAGGCCATCCCCGAGGCGGGCGTCAGCGAAGAGGATATCGGCGCGCTGATGGCCCTGGCCCCGGACAACGCCGCGCTCGCCGCGCTTGTGGCGAACTACCAGGCGGCGCAGACGGTGAAGGCGGTCTGGGCGGAGACCTCCGCCGCATTTGGGGCCGTGCAGGACAACCTGCCCACCCTCGCCGGGGCGGTGAGCACCGTGGCGGGCTCGCTCAATCAGACCGCGGAGCAGATAGGCGCCGCGCTGACCGCGACGGGCGGGGAGGTGGACCTCTCCGGCCTGCTGACCCTCGCCTCCGGGCTGAGCGAGCTGGCGGAGAACTACGCCGCTTTCCATGAGGGGCTGGTGAGCTACACCTCGGGCGTGGACACCCTTGCCGCCAACTGGAGCGGGGTGTACAGCGGCATCAGCGGCCTCTCCGGGGGGCTGAGCGAGCTGAGCGGGGGCGTGTCCGCCCTGGACGCCGAGACCTCGCAGATACCCGAGCTGATAGATTCGCTGACCGGCGGCGCGGAGGAAGATGAGGCCTCGGGCGAAGAGCGCGGCTCCTTCCTGGATGAGCGGAACACGGACACCGCCTCCGTGCAGTTCGTGATAATGACTGAGGGCATCTCGGCCCCGGAGGAGCCGGAGGAGGCTCCCGCGGCCGAGGAGGACAGGGGCTTCTTCGCAGAGCTCTGGGACAAATTCCTCGCCCTGTTTGAGTGACACCGGCAAAGGGGCCGCCTCTCGGCGGCCCTTTTGCATAGCAAAACTTTGAGGTGCGCCATTTCCTCGCCCCTTCGGGGCAACCGGAAATGATGCCCAAAAACTTCATGCGCCGCTGATTTTGCCTCTCATCGCGGTGCGCCAGGGCGCATGAAATTCCTTGCCGTGCGGGTCCCGCGCCCGCATTGGGGGCAAAAACGGGGAAAAAGGGGGCGCCGGCCTTGCAATGGGCCGCGCTTGGTGATAAAATATGCTGAGACTGGGAAATCCCAAAAACTTTACGGAGGCTGCAGAGATGTTTGAAAACCTTGTCGAGATACTGAAGAAGAACCCGCGCAAGATAGTCTATACCGAGGGCACCGACGCCCGCATACTCGAGAGCGCCGCGAGGCTGAAAGCCGGCGGCTTCCTCACCCCCGTCCTTATCGGCAACCCCGACGAGGTCAGGGCCGCCGCCGCGAAGGGCGGTTTTGACATCGAGGGCCTCGAGATAATCGACCCCGAGACCTACGGCGAGTTTGACGCCATGGTCGACGAGATGGTAAAGCTCCGCAAGGGCAAGATGAGCGCCGAGGACTGCGCCAAGGCCCTGAAGAAGAGCAACTATTTCGGAACAATGCTCGTGAAGATGGGCAAGGCCGACGCCCTCCTGGGCGGCGCCACCTACTCCACCGCCGACACCGTCCGCCCCGCGCTGCAGCTCGTCAAGACCAAGCCGGGCAGCCACCTCGTCAGCAGCGTGTTCATCATGGTGCGCGGCGAGGAGATGCTCGCCATGGGCGACTGCGCCATCAACATCAGCTATGAGGACACCGTGGACAAGGACGGCAATGTCACCGTCTCCGCGGCGGACAAGCTGGCCGAGACCGGCATAGAGTGCGCCCGCGTGGCCAGGATATTCGGCATAGAGCCGAAGGTCGCCTTCCTGAGCTACTCCACCAAGGGCAGCGGCCACGGCCCCGCCGTTGACCTCGCCCGCGAGGCCTGCGCGAAGGCCAAGGAGATGGCCCCCGAGTTCGACATAGACGGCGAGATGCAGTTCGACGCCGCCGTCAGCCCCACCGTCGGCCAGCTCAAGTTCCCCGGCAGCAAGGTCGCCGGCTACGCCAACACCTTCATCTTCCCCGAGATACAGTCGGGCAACATCGGCTACAAGATAGCCCAGCGCCTCGGCGGCTTCGACGCCTACGGCCCGATACTCACCGGGCTGAACGCCCCCATAAACGACCTCTCCCGCGGCTGCAACGCCGAGGAGGTCTATCAGATGAGCATCATCACCGCCGCGCTGGCGTGAGCGGCGTCTGCGGGGAGGGAGGGCGAAGGCCCTCCCTCTTTTTCGCCCATGCGGCTCCCGGGTCCGGGAGCCGCGCGGGAGGGGGACTGTTTCCGGCCCTCCGTCCGCGCGTTATCGCGGTCCGGAGGGGTTAGAATACCCGGGGAGGTGACACATGAAGAGAGCGCACATGCTCATCCCGGCCCTCGCCGCGGCGGCCGGCTGCGCATACCTTTACTATGAGAACCGCACCTTCGGCGTCACGCGCCTGGAGCTGCACTCGGCGCGGCTGGCGCCGGAGTTTGACGGGTTCACCGTCGCCCTCATCTCCGACGTACACGACGCCCGGCCGGGTAGGTCGCTGGCCGCCGCGCTTGAGGCCCTGGCGCCGGACATGGCGGCCATAGCCGGGGACCTGCTGGACTCCTACCGGCCGGACCCGGAGGCGGCGCTGGAGCTGGTGAGGGGCGTGCTCGGCGTCTGCCCGGTGTACTATGTCCCCGGCAACCATGAGGCCCGGTTCAGGGACTCCATATATCCGGAGTTCGCCGCGCGGCTGCGCGCCGCGGGCGCGGCCGTGCTGTACGACGAGACGGCAATATTGCGCCGCGGGGCGGGGGAGCTGCGCGTCGTCGGCCTGATGGACCCCGCGTTCACCCCCGGCAGGCGGGCGTTCCCGGCCTCCGCGCCGCCACATACGGGCGAATCAGAGCCATTTACGCTGCTTATAAGCCACCGTCCGGAACGCTTCGGAGAATACTGCGCCGCGGGAGCGGACCTGGCTCTCTGCGGCCATGCGCACGGCGGGCAGGTGCGTGTGCCGCTTATAGGCCCGCTCTTCGCGCCGCATCAGGGGCTCTTCCCGCGCTACACCTCCGGGCTGTACGAGTGCGGAAGCAGCCGGATGGCGGTCAGCCGGGGCCTGGGCAACAGCGGGCTGCGCCTGCGTGTGAACAACCGCCCGGAGCTCGTGACAGTAAAACTGAGGCGGACAGACTGACACGGCAGAGGGCAAGCCGCTCTCTGCCGTGTCATTTTTTAATATGGCTCAGCCCCTGGATTTGAGCTGCTTCATCCTCTGGGCGTGGTCTAGGATACGCTTGCGCAGGCGGAGGCTTTTCGGCGTGACCTCCAGGAGCTCGTCGTCGGCCAGGAACTCCAGGCACTGCTCCAGGCTGAGCTGCCTCGGCGGCGTGAGCCGCAGCGCCTCGTCGCTGCCCGCCGCGCGCATGTTGGTGAGCTGCTTGCGGCGGCAGACGTTCACGGGGATGTCCTCGTTTTTGGGGGATACGCCGACTATCATCCCGGCGTAGACCGGGGTGCCGGGGCCGATGAAGAGCGCGCCGCGCTCCTGGGCGTTGAAGAGCCCGTAGGTGACGGCCTCTCCGGTCTCCCAGGCGATGAGGCTGCCGGTCCCGCGGCGGCTGAGTTCGCCCTTGTAGGGCTCGTACCGCTCAAAGACGCTGCTCATTATGCCCTCGCCCTTCGTGTCGGTCAGAAACTCGTTCCTGTAGCCGAACAGGCCGCGCTCCGGCACCAGGAAGGTGGCCTTGGTGCGGCTGCCGACGGGCAGCATCTCCAGAAATTCACCGCGGCGCGAGCCGAGCTTCTCTATGACCGCGCCTATATATTCGCCAGGCACGTCCACCACGACGCGCTCTATGGGCTCGCTGCGTTTGCCGTCTATCTCGCGGAACAGCACGCGCGGGGGCGAGACGGCGAACTCATAGCCCTCCCGGCGCATGGTCTCTATCAGTATGGACAGGTGCATCTCGCCGCGGCCGGCCACGACGAAGCTGTCCGTGGCCCCCTCGAGCTCGGAGACATGCAGGGACACGTCCTTGAGCGTCTCGCGGAAGAGCCGCTCGCGTATCTGCCGGCTGGTGACGAACTTGCCCTCGCGCCCGGCGAAGGGGCTGTCGTTCACTGAGAAAGTCATTTCGATGGTGGGGGCGGAGATCTTTACGAACTCTATGGGCTCGATACGGGAGGGGGCGCAGATGGTATCGCCTATCGTGATGTCGCCTATGCCGCTCATGGCGATTATATTGCCGGCCGTGGCCTCTTTTACCGGCACGCGCTGCAGGCCCTCGAACTGGTACATGGACACGGCCTTGGCCCTCCTCGCCGGGGCGTCGGGGCTGTGGTAGTTGCAGACGGCTATCTCCTCGTTGTCGTGTATCGTGCCGCGCTCGATGCGGCCGATGGCTATGCGCCCCACGAACTCGTTGTAGTCTATGGAGGAGACGAGCATCTGGAAGGGCTCGTCAGGATCGCCCTCCGGCGCGGGGATGTAATTTATAATTGTATCGAAGAGGGGCTTGAGGTCCACACCCTCGACGTCCGGGGAGTAGCTGGCCGTGCCGTTCCGCCCCGAGCAGAAGAGCATGGGGGAGTCGAGCTGTTCGTCCGTGCAGCCGAGGTCCATCAGCAGCTCCAGCACCTCGTCCACGACCTCGAGCACGCGCTGGTCCGGGCGGTCGATCTTGTTGAGCACGACTATGACCCGGTGCCCCAGCTCGAGGGCGCGGCTGAGCACGAAGCGCGTCTGGGGCATGGGGCCCTCCGCGGCGTCCACCAGCAATATGACGCCGTTCACCATCTTGAGTATGCGCTCCACCTCGCCGCCGAAGTCGGCGTGGCCCGGGGTGTCCACGATGTTTATCTTGTAGTCGCCATACCGCACGGCCGTGTTCTTGGCGAGTATGGTTATGCCCCTCTCGCGCTCCAGGTCGCCGGAGTCCATTACGCAGGAGGCCACCTCCTGGTTGTCGCGGAACACCCCTGACTGCTTGAGCATCTCGTCGACCAGGGTGGTCTTGCCGTGGTCGACGTGCGCGATTATGGCCACATTCCTGAGCTTGTCCATCATATCACTTCCATTTATGTCCGAAAATCATCACAAACCTGTATACTAACACTCACAGAGGTGTTTTTCAAGTACCGCCCGGGCTTTTTTTGCCCGGGCGGAGGATTTCAGCGCGTCAGGCTGCCGTCCCCGGCCATGAGCTCCGTCAGTTCCTCTATACGTTCAACCGGGAAGGGCGGCTGGCCCAGCGGGCGCAGGGCTATGCTCATCAGCTTCATGGGGTTGTCGTCGGCGGCAACGCGGTTGGAGTCGAGCTTGCCGCAGCGGCGGCAGCGGTGTATTATGGCCCATTCGCCTCCGCTGCGCACCCAGACGGCCACGGGCTCCATGAGCCCGCCGCAGTCGCTCCCGCGGTCGCCGGGCTCCACGTCCACGTGCAGGCTGACCAGGCAGTTCGGGCAGTG
>CALWYN010000150.1 GCA_944385755.1 uncultured Oscillospiraceae bacterium | reverse complement strand
TTCAATCGGCTTCGCCGCAAATTTTGGGCGATTTGTCAAGTGTTTTTGGCAAAAAAAGTGGGGGATTTTAATAAAAAAGGAATCTAACCCCCTTATGAATCAAGGGATTAAGATTCCGAGAGATTATAATAACTTCAGGAGGTATTCACCATGGCAAAGACGCCTATTTTCACCGGTTCATGCACCGCCATCGTCACGCCCTATCTGGAAAATGGCGTTGATTACGAAAAGTACGCCGAACTCATAGAATTCCAGTACGCCGGCGGCACCTCCGCCATTCTCGTCTGCGGAACCACCGGGGAAAACCCCACCCATACCGAGGAGGAGCACAACCGCCTCGTTGAGCTCACGGTCGAAAAATGTAAGGGCCGTATGAAGGTCATCGTGGGCGTGGGCGGCTACAACACCGAGCATGTTCTCTCCCAGGCCAAGCACGCCGAGGCCTGCGGGGCGGACGGCATACTCATGGTCACGCCCTATTACAACAAGACCACCCAGAAGGGCCTCGTGGCCCACTTCACCTATGTGGCGGACCGCTGCTCCGTCCCCATGATAATCTACAACGTCCCCTCCCGCACAGGCATAGGCGTAAAGCCCGCCACTTATCTTGAGCTCTCCAAACACCCCAATATCAACGGCGTCAAGGAGGCCAGCGGTGATATCGCCGAATACGCCCTCACCCGCTCCATGTGCGGCGACGAGCTGGTGTTCTGGAGCGGCAACGACTCGGACACCCTCCCCATGATGTCCCTCGGCGCCAGGGGCGTCATCTCCGTGGCGTCCAATATCATCCCCGCCGACGTCGCGAAGCTCTGCGAGCTCTGCGAGAGCGGTGATTTCAAGGCCGCCTCCCAGCTCTACTTCAGGCTGGCCGACTTCTTCGACAAGCTCTTTATCGAGACCAATCCCATACCAGTAAAGACCGCCATGAACCTGGCCGGCATGAACGTCGGCAAGCTCCGCCTGCCCCTCGTGGACATGGCCGAGGGCACCAGGGCCAAGCTGATAGAGAGCATGCACGCGCTGGGGCTCAAGACCGTCTGAGGTAGTCCGCCATGCTGAAGATAATCGTCTCAGGCTGCAACGGCCACATGGGGCAGTCGGTGATATCCATATGCTCGGACATTGAGGACGTGGAGATAGTTGCCGGCTTCAACCGCACGCCGGTAAGCCGCAACGGCTTCCCTGTCTACTCCGACCCCATGGACTATGCCGGCGAGGCCGACGCGGTGATAGACTTCTCCAATCCCGCCAATCTGACGTCGCTCCTGCGCTTTTCCGTTGAGCGCCGTGTCCCGGCTGTTCTCTGCACCACGGGCTACTCCGAGCAGCAGCTGGCCGAAATAGAGGCAGCCTCCCGGAAAGTCCCCGTGTTCAAGTCCGGGAACATGTCGCTGGGGATAAATCTCATGCTCCATCTCGTCCGCCGCGCGGCCGCCGTGCTCAAGGACTTCGACATTGAGATAGTGGAGCGCCATCACCGCCGCAAGGTGGACGCCCCCAGTGGCACGGCCCTCATGCTGGCAGACGCCGTGTCCGGGGCCCTGCCCTATGAGCCGGAGCTCGTCTTTGAGCGCCACAGCGTCCGCCGGCCGCGCGGAGGGAATGAGATAGGCATATCCTCAATCCGCGGCGGCACGATAGTGGGCGAACACGAGATAGTGTTCGCCGGCCTCGACGAGGTACTGGAGATCCGGCATGCCGCCCTCTCGCGCGACGTTTTCGCCGCCGGCGCGATAACCGCGGCCCGGTACATAGCCGGAGTCACTGAGCCCGGCATGTACGACATGGACGACGCCCTGACCGATGTCATGAAATAATAAGCCAAGCGGAGGCTTCCCCAATGCAAAAGCTCTCGATAATAGTCCCCTGCTATAACGAGGAGGAGACTGTAAAGCTGTTTTATGACGAGGCGGGCCCCGTGCTCGCCTCTGTCGGGGACATAGAGTGGGAGTTCATCTTCGTGGATGACGGTTCAAAGGACGGTACGATACTCGCCCTGCGCCGTCTGGCGGAGGAGGACTCCCATGTGCGCTATCTGTCCTTTTCCCGCAACTTCGGCAAGGAGGCCGCCATGTACGCCGGCCTGCAGGCCGCGCGCGGGGACTACGCCGCAATAATGGACGTCGATTTGCAGGACCCGCCCTCCCTCCTGCCGGAGCTGCTCCGCGCCGTGCGCGAGGAGGGCTATGACTGCGCCGCGGTCCGCCGCGTGACACGGAAGGGAGAGCCGCGCGTCCGCTCCTTTTTCGCCCGGATGTTCTACAAAATTGTCAACAGGATAAGCCGGACCGAGATAGTGGACGGGGCGCGCGATTACCGGTTGATGACCCGCCAGATGGTGGACTCCATCCTGGAGATAACCGAGGTGAACCGCTTCTCCAAGGGCATATTCTCCTGGGTGGGCTACAACACCAAGTGGGTGGAGACCGAAAACGTCCCCCGCGCCGCCGGCAAGACCAAGTGGTCCTTTTTCAAACTGCTTATCTACGCCCTGGACGGCGTCATAGCCTTTTCCACCGCGCCGCTGGCCATCTCCTCAATCTTGGGGCTTCTCTTTTGCGTCATCTCCTTCCTGGCCATTATTTTTGTAATAGTCCGCCAGCTCGTCTGGGGCGGCAGCGCGTTTGGCTGGCCCTCTCTGGTGTGCATAATTCTCTTCCTGACGGGTATACAGCTCTTCTGCATAGGCATTCTGGGCCAGTATATCTCCAAGATCCACATGGAAGTGAAGGACAGGCCCATATATATCGTCCGCGAGAGGGGCGGGAGCGATGACTGAGAGCCGCATCCGGCCGCATCTCGCCGCCTTTCTCCTCCCCTGCCTGCTTCTCCTGGCCGTCTACGCCTCAATGGGCATGTGGCCATTGGGGGACAAGACCATACTCGCCTCAGACATGGCCGATCAGTACGTGGAGTTCTTCTGCGCGCTGAAATACGGCGATGTCTATTTTTCGTGGTCGAAGGCCCTCGGCAGCTCATACATCGGCGTGTTCAGCTACTACGTCTCCAGCCCCCTCTCACTGCTGACGCTCTTTGTGCCCAATGAGTACATGCCTGCCGGGCTTATGCTCCTCTGCTGCCTGAAAGTGGGGCTCATTGGCCTGGCCTTCTCGGCGTTTTACCGGAGCCGGTTCAAAATGGCCGGCCCGGCCTGCGTGCTCTTCTCGCTCTGCTACGCCCTGAGCTCCTATGTCGCGGCCTACTCGCTCTGCATAATGTGGCTGGACGGCCTCATATGGCTCCCCGTGATACTGCTCGGCCTTGACAGGCTGATTGCCGGCGGACGCGGTGTCCTGCTCACCGTGTCCCTCACCCTGTGCTTCATCTCCACCTGGTATATCTCCTATATGATAGGCGGCTTCTGCGCGCTCTGGCTGCTCTGTGCCGCGGCGCGCGGGGACATACCCCTCAGGGGGCCGAAAAGCCTCCGCAAAACCGCCTTGTCACCACCCCCAGACCTCCATGGAGCCACTGTCTCCGCACCCCCTCAGCTGTCCCTGGGCCGGGCGTTTTCCTCCCTTATTTGCCGCGCCGCCCTCGCACTGATGCTCACCAGCCCCATATGGCTGCCCAGCTTTCTCGCGATGTTCACCGGCAAGCTCTCCGACGCCACCGCCGATTACTCTGGGATGCTGAACCTGGATTTTACTTTCTTCAGGCAGTTTTT
>CALWYN010000149.1 GCA_944385755.1 uncultured Oscillospiraceae bacterium | reverse complement strand
AAATCGCTCAAAAATCCTGCGCCAGTCCCTGATGTGGTGTGCCGCATCAGGGACCATACGCATTGAAACAATGACTGGACTTCATCAAAACGGCTCAAAATGCCGTTTTGATGAAATTGCGCGGCGGCTGCCGCGCGAATAAACCGCAACGCGGTTTATTCAGCAGACATTTATTTATGGCTTCAGCGGCAGATTTCGGCTATGCTCTCGCCCACGAGCCGCTTGAAGAGGGGGGCGGCTTTGTCTGCGGCCTCCTGCACCTCCTCGTGCGTCAACGCTGTGGGGGAGAGGCCGGCGCCCTTGTTGCAGACGCAGCTTATGCCGCAGACCCTGAGCCCGCAGTGCCGGGCGGCGGTGGCCTCGACGGCGGTGGACATGCCCACGGCATCCGCGCCGAGGATGCCGAGCATCCTGACCTCCGCCGGGGTCTCAAAGCAGGGGCCGGTGAGCTGGCAGTACACGCCCTCGCGCAGTTTGATTCCCTCGCGTGCGGCCACGGCCCTGATGGCGCCGCAGAGGTCCGGGTCGTAAACATGCGACATGTCGGGGAAGCGTGTCCCCAGCTCCTCGATGTTCGGCCCTATGAGCGGGTTGGGGAAGAAGCTCATTATGTGGTCGGTTATCAGCATGAAGTCGCCGGCGTCAAAGTCCGGGTTGACGCCGCCGGAGGCGTTCGTGAGGAACAGTATCTCCGCGCCCAGCATCCGCACGAGGCGGGTGGGCAGCACCACGTCGGAGAGCTCATAGCCCTCGTAATAGTGTACGCGGCCCTGCATGCAGACGACGGGCACGCCGCGCAGAGTGCCGAAGATGAACTTCCCGGCGTGGCCGGGGACGGTGGAGACGGGGAGGCCGGGGATGTCGGCATAGGGCGCCTCGCAGGCCACGTCCACCTCGGAGGCAAAGCCGCCGAGGCCGCTGCCCAGCGTCAGGGCCACGCGGGGGACAAAATCCGTGGGGCCGCGCACATAGTCGCGGCATTTGAGCAGTTTTTCATATCTTGCGTCCATTTTAACCCTCCATTACGTGTAGTCCCCGTATCTCGGGGTCGGATATCTGCTGCATTATGGAATATGCGTGGGGCTCGAGATAGTCTCCCTCGGCCTCGGTGAGGCCCTGGAGGCGCAGTTCGCCGATGGCGACGGCGCTGGCCGCCTCTATGTCGGAGGCGATGCGCTCCGCGTCGCGCATGGTGGAGGCGGCCGCTATGTCCTTGAGATACGGCAGGGCCTCCGCCATGGCCACCAGGTCCCCGGCCCCGGCAAACTGCCATTTGTAAAAGGGCTCATAGCGGAAATTGAGCAGGTACATCATCGAGAGCGCGGCGTTCAGGAATTCGCCCAGCGAGAGCCGCGCGCCGAACACGTCGCCCCGCTTCATCAGCCGGTAGTAGTTGTACTGGCCGGACTGCGCCATACTCGCCGCCCGGGCGGCGAGCTTCTTTTTGCGTATGTCCTCGGGGTAGCAGGGCAGCAGGGCGTTGCGCACGGCCGTGAATTCGCCCAGGCCGTCCTCGAAGACCTCCCCGCTGGTGCAGGTGGCGAGGAAGTGCTCCTGTATGCGCACCCATTTCATCGCCGTCTCCGGGGCGCCGGGGCAGCCGATGTAGTAGCGGTAGAAGTCCGAGGTGCGCATGACGCCGGTGCGCTGCGCCCCCTTGCCGCTGTTCAGCCGCCTGAAGCCCAGAAATTCGCGCGGGAGCTCGCCGTAGGCGGCCTGGAGGGCTTCGCCGTACCTGTCATAGTCCCCGTCCGAGAGCCAGAGGCAGAAGCCGGGGCCGAAGTCGTGGTCGCGGGAGACCTCGTCGTCCAGGCCGAGACACTCCGAGCCCTGGCCGGAGAGCCCGGCCGCGGCGCGGGACATGGCCTCAGGGAAGCGGGCTTTGAGCACGGGCGCGCCCACCTCAAAATAAAACCTTCTTGAGAGTTCCAATCCTTTCAAATCAATCACCTGTTAAATCCTGTTCCGGGGCGGGCGCGTCAGGGCAGGGCGAGCTCAAAGGCCAGAGCCCGGGCTTCTGCCCGATGTACTCCACCGGGCCGCCCATGCAATTTTTGACGACCCTTTCGGCGCCGCCGTCTCTCCTGTGATACTCTATCACAAATACCAGGCTCTCAGCAATAGCCATTGGGCAATTGTTCTCAGGCTGCCATTGGGCCGCCTCCTGGCCGCCGAAATCATCCCCGGCGGCCTCAAGCCGCGGAACTCGCGGGACGTGTAAACCTCACTTCAGCCGCCGATGTACACCCCGCCGCAATACGATGCCATGTACCCTTTGCCGCTCGCCGCCGCTCTCTCATAATCGGTTTCCCCCGGCCGGCCGATTATATTGAAGCATATAAGCCGCGCGTTGTAAAGGGGAGAGGGCCAAAACGCGGCGGGGCCGGGGCCCGCGGTATGGCGAGCCGTGTCTGGTACTGGAATCGCGGCCGGGGCTGTGCTATAATATTAAAAAATATAAAAACGCGGGGAGCTGGGAGGCATGAAAAAATACATCCCGGCCGCGGTGATATTCGCGGCGTTCGAGACGGTGGCCATATCGCTGTGGCTCACAAAGGACAACGCGTTTTACCTCTTCAACTTCAGCTACATAGGCTGTGCCATCGCCCTGGGCATAGTGCTGTATGCCCGGGCGTACAGACACGCACGGCGCGTCGTGCAGCTCCTTGTGGGGCTGTACATGCTCGTGTATCTGGGCCTAATCTGCAACGAGAACATGCAGATTGAGGGGTTCTGGTACTATCTCTTCACCGGAGTTTTTGAGGCGGCGACCATACACTACGCCGTGGCGAAGATTTTTGGGCCCCTCATTTTCGGGAGAGGCTGGTGCGGCTACGCCTGCTGGACGGCGATGGTGTTGGACTTTCTGCCATACAAGGTGCCCGCGAGCCACGAGCGGCGGAAAATCGGGTGGATACGCTACCTGGCCTTCGCCGCCTCCCTCGCCTTCGTCGCCGCGCTGTTCCTGGCCCATGTGGGGAATCTGGAGCGGATAATGTTTTGGGCATTTGTTTGGGGCAACGCGCTGTATTACGCGCTGGGCGTGGCGCTGGCTTTCGCCTTCCGCGACAACAGGGCGTTTTGCAAGTACATATGCCCGGTCACGGTCTTTTTGAAGCCCATGAGCTACTTCTCGCTCTTCCGCGTGACCTGCGACAAGGGGAAGTGCGTCTCCTGCGGCA
>CALWYN010000148.1 GCA_944385755.1 uncultured Oscillospiraceae bacterium | reverse complement strand
GAGGTGATAGAGAAGCGCCCCGACATATCCAGGAGGGCCGCGGTGCTGTCGGGCTTCACCGTGGGCCGCGCGGCGCTGGGGACGCAGACGACCACGCTGCTGCTGGCCTATTCCGGCGGGTATATCGGCCTGCTGATGGTTTTCATGGCTCAGGGCACGCCGGTGGAGACCATATTCAATCTCAAGTATGTGGCCGCCGAGATACTCCACACCCTGGTGGGCTGTTTCGGACTGTGCACCGTGGCGCCGCTGACGGCCGCCGCCAGCGGCATGCTGCTGGCGGGCGGACGGGACAGGCCTCCTCGGGAGGAGGCCGCCGTGCAAGGCCCGCCGCGGGAAAAATAAAGGGAAACGGCCGCCGGCCGTTTCCCTTTTTGTTCACTGTTGCTGCTGGGACTGTGGCGGCTTCTTGCGCCGGGGATGGCTCCTGTGCGGGGCCTGGCTGCGCTGCTGGGGCTGCTGCTCACGCGGCGGCTGCTCCCGGGGGCGCTGCTGGGCCTGTTTGGGCCTGGACTGGGCCTGCTTGGGCTCGGCCCGGCGGGATTTTTCCCGCTGCCCCTCGCCGCGCGGCTTTGCGCCCTCGCGGCGCTGGCCGCTCCGGCGGCCGCGCTGCTGCTGTTCGCGCTGGACGGGTACGCGGCGGCGCTCTTCTGAGGCGGCCACGGCTTCGGCCAGCGGGTCCGGCCGTTCTTCCGCCTCCTGGGGAGGCGTGATTTCCGTGACCAGCGGGCGGGGCTTGAGCAGCTGGGGCAGGGGCTCGCCCGGCTTGGGACGCCCGCCGGGGATCGCGGCCACGTCGTCCGCCGAGTAGGTTTTGAATATGTCCTCGCCCTCGCCGTCGCGCTTGACCTTCACCGTGCGGCGGAGGAGGTTCACCTGAGTGACATTGCCGTAACCGGCCGGAGTCTCGACGAACGCGCCGTTCTTCGGGACGGTCTTTACCAGGTCCTCATACGCCTCCTCCTCATGGCGCAGGCAGCACATCAAGCGGCCGCAGCTCCCGGATATCTTGGCGGGGTTGAGCGACATGGACTGTATTTTGGCCATCTTGGTGGAGACGGGCTGGAAGTCGTCCAGGAACTGGTTGCAGCAGAAGGGCCTGCCGCAGATGCCGATGCCGCCGAGAATCTTCGCCTCGTCGCGCACGCCTATCTGGCGCGGCTCGATGCGGTTGCGGAACACGCTGGCCAGGTCCTTGACCAGCTCGCGGAAGTCCACGCGGCCGTCGGAGGTGAAGAAAAAGGTCGTCTTGCCGCCCTCAAAGCTGCACTCGGCGTCCACCAGCTTCATGTCCAGGCCGTGCTCCTCAATCTTCTTCCGGCATATGCCCAGGGCCTCTTCTTCGCGCTGCTTGGGTATCTCGGCGACGCGCTTGTCGCTCTCGGTGGCGACGCGGACCACCGGCCGGATGGGCGGAATAATCTTGTCGTCCGGGATGAAGTGGTTTCCCATGACGCAGCTGGCGAATTCGAGACCCTTGGAGGTCTCTACAATCACGTCGTCTCCGGTGGCAACCTGGTTGCCGTCCGGGTCAAAATAATACGTCTTTCCACGGTTTTTGAACTTTACGCTGACTACTTCGGTCAATTTACTTTCCTCATTTCTTTTCAGGCAGGTCACCGCTCACGGCGACGAGGCCGAGCACGTGCTTCACGCCGGTGTTCACCTGCAGATAGGCCGTGCAGCGGGAGAACAGCCTGTCCAGCTCCAGGCAGCGGCGGGGCGGAATGCCCAGGGCGCCGCGCCCGGCCAGCTCGTCCGCCAGGGCCTCGCGTGCGGCGCGGAACATGGCCGAGGCCGCGCGGGCGTCCATATTCCCGGCGGAGGCGGACCACTCGAGCAGCGCGCGGCGCTCATTCGCGTTCAGCGCGTCAAGCATTCCGCGGGCCGCGGCGCGGGCGGACTCGTCCTCTTCCGAGTCGGCGTTTATCCTTATCAGGGCGCAGCGGGAGCGGACGGTGGGCAGCAGCAGCTCGGGATTGGCCGCGCACAGGATGAAGGCGGCGCTCTCCGGCGGCTCCTCCAGCAGTTTCAACATGGCGTTTTGGGCGGACGAATTCATGGTGTCCGCGTCGTCGAAGATATATACCTTTTTCGCGGCCTCATTGGGCATGACCTGGGCGTCCGCCACCACGGAGCGGACCTGGTCTACGGTGATGCCGCGCTTTTTGCGGCCCTCGGGGTCCTGTGCCGGGGCGATGGAGATGATGTCCGGGTGGATGCCGGAGAGGCTCTTGCGGCAGGCGCGGCAGCGGCCGCAGGGACGGTCTCCGGAGTCCTCGCAGAGCAGGGCGGTAGCCAGGCCGCGCGCCGTGCGCCCCCGCTCCGACTCTGAGGGGGAGGCGGATATATAGGCGTGGGAGGCGTGCTCCCCGCGCTTCAGGTACACATTTTCCATAAACATTATTTTACCTTTTTCAGCGCCGCCAGTCAAGGGAAAAGCGGGCGGCCGGGCCGCCAGCGGGCCAAAGAGGAGGGCGGCCGCGGAAACGGCCGCCCCGGGTGCCGCGGTTTTCAACAAACCGGCAGTCCGCTCCCGTACCCCTCCGCCGCGGCCGCGGCCGCCCCGGGCGCCGGCGCAGGGGCAAAGCGGCTGCCGCCGCTTTGCCCGCAATGTCATCCGCCAGGCTTCGCCTTCGCGATTTCCGAGGAGACGTATTCGGGGGTGACGTTCTGGTAATCACCGTCCACCGCCGGGAAAGACACTGATTTCAGCAATTCCGCGTGATAGGTAAATGCCTGTGCGTCCCCGGCATCGGGATCGTCTGCGTATATTCCGACGACGGCATATCCTACTATATTCTCCCCTTCGCGAATTACGATGTCAATATAGGTCGTGTCGTTTTCATACAGCTCAACACTGCCGTCCGCGGATTGGGTGAGGCTGCTCCAGTATATGACCGCACCGTTGCCGGCGCTGAAGGGGGACTCCGCGGGCGTTATTCCGCCGTCCTCCCAGAGCAGCAGCGCGCCGCCGTCCGCAGATACTTCAAAAGCCGCGCCCGGGCACTCCGGCGCGGACAACGTGAATGGAATCCCGGGCCGGCTGCTCATGGCCGGGTTCCAATGTGAACCCAGGGCAATTTCCACGCCCTCCTGCATGACAATCTCCTCCCCCGCAGGGGAGCCGGCCTCCTCGCCGCCCGGGGACACGGCGCGCACCGTGAGCGCCAGGAGCCCCGGCGCCGTGACCGGCTCGGGGGCGGGGGATTGTGCGCCGCTCACGTCCTCAGGGCTCTCCTGCGGTCTCAACCGGGCGGAAAAGGTGATTGCCGCGGACAGGATGAGGCAGAAACAGGCCGCTGCGGCCACCCATTTCGCCCAAACGGGCCACGCCGGTTTTCTCCTGTAGCCGAGGACCTCATCAACATATCTCGTGTCCAGCTCGCCCATGGCGTCGGAAAACTTTTTCACATTCATACGGACACCTCTCTTTCAATCAGATATTGCTTCATCTTCTCCCGGATGCGGGTCAGCCGGACGGAGACGTTTTTCTCCGAAAGCCCCAGAAGCCCGGCTATGTCCCTGTAGCTGTCGGCAAACCAGTAGCGGCGCATGAAGATAACGCGGTTTTCGGCCGTGAGCGTGTCCAGAAATTCCCCGATGATGCGGGCCAGCTCCCGGGCCTCGATCTCCGACTCCACGGTGTTCAGGCCCGCGAGGCTGTCCTCGATTTCCTCCATTGCGACCGTGTAGGCGCCGCCCCGTTTGGCCGCCCTCCCTCCCCAATAGTGCTTCAGCGATATGTTCCGGACTATTCTCAGAATGTAGGGGAGCAGAGGGCTGGGCCGCGCCGGGGGAATGGCGTTCCACGCGCCCAGGTATGCGTCGTTGACACACTCCTCGGAATCCTGCCTGTTGTTCACGATGCCGTACGAGAGCCTCCGGCAGATTTTTCCGTATTTGTTGTCCAGCTCACGTATGCCGCGCTCGGAACGCTCGAAGAACAGCTCTATGATTTTTTCGTCGTCCATCTTCCCGCTCCCCCTTTCCGGCCTCACCCATATACTACGGATTCAGCGGCGAATACTACAGCGGCAAACTCAATTTCTGCTATTATATCACTCCGGACGCGGGACGCGGCGGCGTTTTGGGCCACCGGCCCGCGGACCGGCCGGGTATATCTGCCAGGTAGTGTTTATTGTAAAAAGTGGGCGGCCGGCACGCGCGCATCCGGCGGGCGGAAGCGGGGAGCCGGGCCGCGGCAGGGAGAGGCCTGCTCCCGTGTCTCCCAACACGGGAAGGGCTGAGCCCAAATCGGTTGAAAACAGAGACAATCAACAAAAAAATATGAAATTGTCTGTTTTTTATCTTGTAAATTGACTCAATGTATGCTAACTTATTGTCAAGCACACAGTGCACATTATCCGAATACACAGGGGGGTTGTTGATGGGTGACAGACACGCCAAAATCCTGGCTCTGGCCGGAAAGGGAGGAGTTGGGAAGACATCGCTTGCGGCATCCATAGTCAGGGTGCTTACGGAGGACGTGCCCGGCTCGCGCGTGCTGGCGATCGACGCCGACCCCGCGGTGGGGCTCTCCACCGCGCTCGGCGTGAATGTCAACTCCTCGCTGGACGACATCCGCCGCGCCGTGATAAAGAGCGCGGAGGACGGCAGGCCGCGCGAGGCCATAGAGCTGCTCAACGAGTCCCGCTTCCGCATATTCGACACGATGGTGGATACCAACGGCTTTTCGTTCCTCGCCATAGGCCGCCCGGAGAACGAGGGCTGCTACTGCAGCGTGAACGCCTATCTGAAAGAGGTCGTGGGCATGCTGGCCAACGACTTCGACTATGTTGTTATTGACGGCGAGGCGGGCATCGAGCAGATACAGCGCCGCGTCATGGAGAAAGTGAGCCACCTTATCCTGATATCGGACCA
>CALWYN010000147.1 GCA_944385755.1 uncultured Oscillospiraceae bacterium | reverse complement strand
CACAAGTGGCAAAGTGTGAGTTCTGCGGCAAGGATATGGCCTTTGGCATCAAGGTCAGCCACTCCCACAGGCGCTCCAACCGCACCTGGAAGCCGAATGTAAAGCGCGTCAAGGCCATAGTGGACGGAAGCCCCAAGCATGTGTACGCCTGCACCCGCTGCCTCCGCAGCGGCAAGGTCACCCGTGCGGTGTGAGCTGTTTCACCTTTAAAAAGGGCCAAGCGAGCCGGGAGGGGAATATCCCCTCCCGGCTCGCTTTTTCCGCCGGGAGCGCGCGGCCGCGTCACTTCCGCGGCGTCTCACCCGGCGGCACGAACTCCAGCAGATCGCCTATTTCGCACTCGAGCACCGTGCACAGCCTGGCGAGCACGTCCGTGTCCAGGCGGGTAACCCTGTTGTTGCAGTAGTTGTTCAGCTGTGTCCTCTGCATCTCCGCGCGCTGGCTGAGCTTGTTCTTGCTCAGTCCGCGGCTCTCCATGAGCGGCTGCAGATTTATCCTGATGCTCCCAAAGTGCCTCATATTGTCACCCAATTGCATACCTCCGATGTTGTTGACACCAGTGTACCCAATGGGTTATACTTTAAAAAGCTCTAGAAAGTATTGTGCAACATCTTACACATGGAGGCCGTCACATGGACATATACCGC
This sequence comes from uncultured Oscillospiraceae bacterium, assembly GCA_944385755.1. Lineage (GTDB taxonomy): Bacteria > Bacillota > Clostridia > Oscillospirales > Oscillospiraceae > Scatomorpha. The sequence goes on along the minus strand of CALWYN010000147.1, from coordinate 8,157 downwards.
GAACTGTTCTTTTACCTCTACGCCATGCTTGGCGACGCCGCCGAACAGCTTGAGGCCCAAAATTACGGCCTCGCGCTGGATATCTTGCGCGAGGCCCGCTCACATGCCGATGAACAATATATCACTTTTCTGCCGGAGGATGGCTGAGCCCGCCTCCGGTTTTTCGCGCCCGGGCGTTCCGCTCACTGATAGCCGTGCGTCCGGATGTACTCCAGCACGTCCTCAAGCGCCGCCTTCGTCAGGTGATAGCCGTCGCCGATGTGGCTCGTCTCGGGCAGGTCGCCGTTTTCGTCCTCTACCGCTGCGGCCAGGTCGATGTAGCGCAGACCGAGCTCCTGCGCTATGTCGTACACCCAGCCGCTCGCGGCGGAGAGCTTCTCGTTGTTTATGTCCCCCTGATAGGGGTAGCTCTGCGCCACCGGGTAGAGCGAGGACAGGATTATCTTCGTCTCCGGGCTCGCGGCCATCAGCGCCTCTACCATCTCGGTGTACTCGCTCTTGAAATACTCCTCGTCCATGAAGGAGACCCCGTTCGTGCCGAGGTTTATGAGCAGGTACTCCGGCTTTTTCTCCGCCATGGCCTCGGTCACGTCCATCTCCGTCCAGGTCTCGGGGTACACTATCTTGTCAATATCCCAGCGGTTCAGCGTCAGCGTGCCGCTCATGGGAGTCCAGACCTGGCCGGTGCCGTAGCCTCCGCTGAGCAGCTCCTCTGCCCTGAGGCGGTTTGTGTTGCTGTCGCCGTAGAAGACTATGGAGTCGAGGTATTCCTGCCCCATGTCCTCCGACTCCCCCAGCAGTGTCGGCGGGGGCGTCGGCTCCGGTGTAGGCGATGGAGTGGGGCTTGGGGTTGGCTCAGGAGTCGGTTCTGGGGTCTGAGTGGGGCTTGGCCGCGCGCTTTCGCTCGATGCCGGCGGTTCTGTGGGGTTTTCTCCCCCCGGGGCCGCGCAGCCGGCTCCGGCGGCGAGCAGGGCGGCCAGGAGCAGGGCAGCAAGTCTGCGCTTCATCACGGCAGGTTCAGCCTCCTCTTGAGCATAAATGTCGTCCCGAAATAGAGCACGGCATCATACAGCAGCGTGGACAGGCAGATGCCGAGCAGCGTCGCGTGCCCCAGGTTCAGCGCGGAGCGCAGCGTGTACACGTAGTTGAACTCAGTCCCGTCCAGCGTGGTGCCCAGCCCAATCAGCAGCATGACCACCACGATCTGCGTCACAAAGCCTATGGCGAAATAGAAGCCCACGGAGAGCAGCATCTTGTGGTTCGAAAAGCTGTGCCCCAGCGACAGGGCGGTGTAAAACACCAGGCAGGAGCCTATTATCCCGAGTATCACTATCAGGAGCAGCTCGAGGGCGAAGGCGGCGATTTCCAGCCCGTTTATGCCCACTGCGGCGAGCTCATCAAAGACCTGTCCAATGAACTGCACGAACTCGATGCCCCAGCCGAGGCGCAGAGGCGCGGCCAGCACAAAGAGCGAGAGCACTATGTCCAAAAAGGCGGCTATCAGCCAGACAATGGCGGTGATGAGCTTGGCCCAGACCAGGCTGTGCACGCTCACCGGCAGCGTGAACATCAGATAGCCCTCGTCGCTGAGCAGGTTTTTATAGAAGCGGTAGACCAGCGCAACCAGCGCAACCACGCCTATGGCCAGTATGGCCATGACGTAGAGGAAGGCCAGCATGCCCGTCACGAAGGAGATGACCGTGCCCTCCGAGTGCTCCGTCACCCTGACGCAGATATTCAGCAGTCCGGAGACGGCCAGCAGGGCCAGCAGCACGGGCAGCATGACCCTCCCGGTGGCCTTGAACTCGTATTTCAGCAGCTTTCTCAGCATTTGAATACCTCCCTGAACAGCGCGTCCACGCTCATCCCGTTCCGCTCGCGTATGTCGTCCACGGAGCTCTGGAGCATCACGCGCCCATTGTTTATAAACACCACGTCGTCGAGGACTTTCTCAACATCCGATATGAGATGCGTGGATATCACTATCGACGCGTTCTCGTCAAAGTTGCGGAGTATCGTGTCCAGTATGAAGTCCCTGGTGGCCGGATCCACGCCGCCTATCGGCTCGTCCAGCAGATACAGCCTGGCCCGTCGGCTCATGACGAGTATCAGCTGCACCTTCTCCTGTGTGCCCTTGGACATCTGCTTGATGCGCCTGTCCGAGGGCACTCCCAGCCTCGAGAGCATGTCCAGCGCGCGGGCGGTGTCAAAGTCCGGATAGAAATCCTCATAGAACTTTATCAGCTCCCTGGCCTTCATCCACTGCGGCAGATACGGCCTGTCGGGCTGATAGGACACCATGGCCTTCGTCTCCGGCCCCGGGGCCATCCCTCCGATGAGCACCTCGCCGGAATCCGGGGTCAGCAGCCCGTTCGCCAGCTTTATCAGCGTGGTCTTTCCGCTGCCATTGGGGCCCAGCAGGCCCACCACGCGCCCGCTCTCCACCCTGATATCCACGTTTTCAAGCGCCTGGACATGTCCGAAGTTTTTGCTCAGCGCCCTGCACTCAAAGTTCACCATTTCCGCTCTCCTCCCTTATTCGCGCCTCAAGCAGGCGCAGTATGTCATCCCTCAGGTAACCCAGCCGCGCCATCGCGTCCAGGAAACTCCTCACCTGCTCGTCCGCCAGCGAGCTCTTCGCGTTCTCAATCACATCCGTGTCCTCCGTCACAAATCTGCCCGAGGTGCGCTGGGAATACACCAGTCCCTGGCGCTCCAGCTCCTGAAGGGCCCTCTGCATGGTATTGGGGTTCACCCCCGCCTCCGTGGCCAGGTCCCGCACGGACGGCAGCCGCTCCCCGGGCGAGAGCGCCCCCGCCGCTATGCCCAGTTTTATCTGCGTCACCAGCTGGGAATAGATGGGCGCGTCGTCTCTTATCTGCCAATCCATCCTCTGCCAAGCACCTCCTGTGTCGTTGTATTAAGCAAGTAATACAATAATACAGCGATACAGTTTTGTCAAGCCCCAATTTGAAAAAAGTTAAAAAAATTCTGATTTGCTTTTCTCCTCTTCTTTGCTATACTATTTGCAGCAAAGGAGGGCTTTAACATGGCTCGCAGCGATTGGTACAAGACCATGGTGGTCTATCAGATATGGCCCCGCAGCTTCTGTGACGGAAACGGCGACGGCATAGGCGACCTCTGGGGCGTCCTCTCCAAGCTGGACTACATAAAGAGCCTCGGCGTGGACGCCATATGGTTCTCCCCGCTCTACCCCTCGCCCAATGCCGATTTCGGCTATGATGTCGCCGACTACCTGGACATCAACCCCGAGTACGGCAATCTGGAGGTATTCAAAGAGGTGCTGGACGGGGCGCATGAGCGCGGAATGCGCGTTTTCATGGACCTGGTCGTGAACCACACGAGCGACGAGCACGCCTGGTTCCAGGCCAGCCGGGACAAGTCCAGTCCCTACCGTGACTACTACTTCTGGCGCCGCGGCCGCAAGTCCCGCTCCGGCGCGGAGCTGCCCCCCAACAACTGGGACAGCCTCTTCGAGGGCGGGGCCTGGGAATACGACCCGGACAGTGCCGAGTATTATCTCCACATATTCGCAAAGAAGCAGCCTGATCTGAACCACGACAATCCCGCCGTCCGCCGGGAGGTAAAGGACATAATGCGCTTCTGGCTGGACATGGGGGTGGACGGCTTCCGCGAGGACGTGATAACCTTCATATCCAAGACCCCCGGCCTCCCCTCCGCGAAGGTCAGGCTCCCGGCCGCCACCGGCATGGAGTTCTATGCCGACGGGCCCAATGTCCACGAGTACCTGCAGGAATACCGCGCCGTGGCCGACGAATATGACTGCATGCTCCTGGGAGAGGCCCCGCGCGTGAGCCCCGAGAAGGCCCTGAGCTATTTCGAGAGCGGCGAGCTCGATCTGATGTTCAACTTCGCGCATATGGAGGCCGACTGTTTCATGACGGACTTTCTCCAGCGCCCCTTCAACCTGAAGAAGCTCAAGCGCGCATTCTCCGAGTGGCAGGACAAGCTGAACGGCCGCGCGTGGAACGCGCTGTATATAGAGAACCACGACCACCCGCGCGTGATAAGCCGCTACGGCAGCGAGGAGTACCGCAGGGAGAGCGGCAAGATGCTGGCCGCCTGCTATATGCTCCAGCAGGGGACGGCCTTTGTCTATCAGGGGCAGGAGATAGGCATGACGAATCTCCGCCTGCCCAGGGTGGACATGTATATAGACGTCATGTTAAAGAACAACTGCCGCATCGCCTCAAAGTTCCTGCCGCGCTCCAAAGTTCTCACTCTGGCGCAGAAATCCTGCCGGGACTCCGCCCGCACACCCATGCAGTGGTCGGCCGAGCCCTTTGCGGGCTTCTCCACGGTGAGGCCCTGGTTCTATGTCAACGAGAACTACCACGAGGTAAATGTCGCCGCCGAGGAGGCGGACCCGGACTCCCTGCTGAACTTCTACCGCGAGCTCATAGCCTTCAAGCGCGGCGACGCGGCCGCCATCTGGGGCTCCTACACGGAGCATCTGCGCCAGAGCGGGAATTTCTATGTCTACTCCCGGGAGCACGAGGGGGAGACTCTGCTGGTCATCTGTTCGTTCTCCGACAAGGAGCAGTACTTCACTGCCCCCGACGGCTTTGACCTGTCCGCCGGAGAGCTGATATTCAAAAATTACGAGCTGAACGTCGTCGTGGACAACTGCTTCACCTCCCGGCCGTATGAGCTGAGGGTCTACAGGTTCGGCGCCGGGGACCGGGAGGCCGCCGAGTAGGCCCCTCCCCAAATTTGCCCGGTCTGCGCACAAAAAAAAGAAAGCGGGCGGTGAACCGGAGTTCACCGCCCGCTTCAGCTTGTCAAAGAAGGCTCCGCCTTCTTTGACAAAGGGGCTTGCACTTCGCTTCGCGCAGATTTTGCCCGCTTGCAGCGGGCAAAATCCACGCGCGCTCCGTGAGAAGTATTTTCGGCGACGTACACGCCGCCGCCGAAAATGATTTGGCTTTATTCACGGCTGCGGCCGCGAATTCTCCAAAGGTTTTTTGACGTCCCCGGGCGGACGCCTCAGGCTAAGAGACGGGCGGCGGCTTACTCCCGACGCGGGCGGGAGGGGGGGTATACTGCGCACTTGCGTGCGCGAATTGCATCCAAGCGCAGCTTGGCCGCCCGGCAGCTTTCGCGCCTGTTCAGGCATCAGCGCGGGCCGCAACTGCGGATTATCTCCCGCCTCCGTGCGTGAGCTGCATCCAAGCGCAGCTTGGCGCAGCCTGGCCGCCCTACAGCCCTCGAACCCGCTCCGGCATCAGCGCGGGCCGAAGCTGTGGACAAGCTCCCACCTATGTGCGCGAGCTGCCTCCAGGCGCAGCCTGGTTAATCGATGGCTATGCTCCTGTTGTCGGGGACGAGCTCCGGCCTCTTGGGCAGGGTCAGGGTCAGCACGCCGTCGTTGTAATTGGCCCTGATGTTGGCGGTGTCGATGCCGGAGACGTCAAAGCTGCGCTCAAAGGAGCCGAAATGCCTCTCGCGGCGGACATAGCCGTTTCTGTTGTCCTCGTGTTCGCTCCTGCGCTCGGCCTTGATGGTCAGGCGGTCGTTCTCCAGATCAATCTTGATGTCGTCCTTCTTGAAGCCGGGCAGGTCGGCCTCCAGCACAAAGGAGTCGCCCTTGTCGCTGATGTCGGTCCTCAGCTCCATCGGCGCGTTGTTTGTGCCGAAGAAATCACTGAAGAAGTTGAACGGATCCATAACGCTCCTGCGGGTAGAATAAGGTGTAAGCTCAAACATGATGTAAACCTCCATGTATCAATATAATTCTAAGTATCTGCAAACTCCGCCGAGATATTCACAACTCTCGTCTGTTTACGTATATAAAAATACTATACAATTTTTAATAAATCATGAACTGTTTATGTCCTGTTTGTAAATATTAGCACTCTCAATGCCAGAGTGCTAAATTCGGAGAATAAGAGCGTCCGCCGCCCCGCGGGGCGGCGGACGCTGTATAGGCGGCCTCAGAGCACTTTGCTCAGGAAGTCCTGGAGCCTTGGGCTCCTGGGGCTTGAGAATATCTCCTGCGGCGTGCCCTCCTCGACTAGCTTGCCGTCGGCGAGGAAGAGGACGCGGCTCGCGACCTCGCGGGCGAAGCCCATCTCGTGCGTCACGACGGCCATCGTCATGCCGTCTGCGGCCAGCTGCTTCATGACTTCTAGCACCTCGCCGACCATCTCGGGATCGAGTGCGCTGGTGGGCTCGTCAAAGAGCATGACCTCGGGGTTCATGCACAGGGCCCTGACTATGGCCACGCGCTGCTGCTGTCCGCCGGAGAGCTGCTTCGGGTAATTTTTCGCCTTGTCGGCCAGCCCCACGCGCTCGAGCAGCTTCATGGCCTGTGCTTCGGCCTCGGCTTTGGGCCTTTTGAGGACCTGCATGGGCGCGAGCGTCATATTGCGCAGTATCGTCATGTGCGGGAACAGGTTGAAGTGCTGGAACACCATGCCCATCTTCTGGCGGTGCAGGTCTATATCCGTTTGGGGGTCCGTGATGTCGGTGCCCTCGAAGAGGATGTGCCCCTCCGTGGGCTCTTCCAGGAGGTTGAGCGAGCGCAGCAGCGTGCTCTTTCCGCCGCCGGAGGGGCCGATAATGACCACGACCTCGCCGCGCTCTATGTCCACGGACACGCCGTCGAGCGCCTTCACCCTGCCGCCGTTGTAGTACTTCTTGACGTTCTGCACGCTTATGAGCGCGGAGGATGGAACCGCCGGCGCCCCGGCCGTTTTCATCTCTTTAGCGTTCACTCTGTCTCAGCCTCCTTTCGAGCTTGCCCTGCAGCCAGGAGAAAATCATGACCAGCACAAGATAGATAAAGGCCGCGCCGAGCAGCGGGAACATCTGCTCATACGTCCTGTTGTATATGGCCTGAGCGGCATAGAGGAGCTCATGGCCGGCAATGCACGTTATGAGCGAGGTGTCCTTGAGCAGTATCACGAACTCGTTGCCCAGAGCCGGCAGAATCGACTTGAACGCCTGCGGTATCACTATATACCACATTGTGGGTATGTATCCCAGGCCGAGGCTGCGTCCGGCCTCGCTCTGGCCGCGGTCGAGGCTCATGAGGCCGCCACGGATTATCTCCGCGACATACGCTCCCGAGTTGATGCCCAGCGTCAGCGCGCCCACCGCTGTGGAATTGCGGCTGCTGGAGAAGATGACGAGGCCCATGATAAGCATCTGGACCATCATCGGCGTGCCGCGTATGACGGTGACATAGACCTTGAAGATGGCGTTGAAAAACCCCAGTACCGGGCTTTTGTGTCCCGTGCGCTGCTGGTCGTGCGCCGTGCGGACGGTGGCCACTATGACGCCCAGGGCCACGCCTATGCAGAGCGCCATGGCGGTGATAATCAGCGTGTTGCCGGCTCCCCTGAGATACTGGAGCCACCTGTCATTCTCTATAAATGCCTGATAAAAGAGGACGTAGGCCTCCCTGAGCGCGCCTATATCCTCCCCGGCAAGCATCATTTCTCTCCACAGAGTGTAGGTTTCCATGGCGTTCTCCTCTCTCCGTACTCAGTGAAAAAAGGGCGGCGAATCGCCGCCCTTTTGCCTGAGCCGGAATTACTCGGCCGTTATGTAGCTGTCGATGATACTCTGGACGGTGCCGTCGGCAATGAGCTCGTTGAGCGCGTTGTTGATGGCCTCGTTGAGGGCGTCCGCGCTGTCGTCCTTGCTCAGGCCGATGGCGTAGCTCTCCTCAAGCCAGGGGGTCTCGAGAATCTTCAGGCCGGGGTTGGCGGCGACGAACTCCTGGGCGGGGCCGTTGTCGATGATGACGCAGTCAACCTGGCCGTTCTGGAGGGCCTGCACGGCAGTGATGCCGTTATCGTACGCCCTGACGTTCTCTTCGCCGTAGCCGCCGTTCTCCGGGGTGTCGGAGGCGTAGAGGTAGCCGGTGGTGCCGCGCTGGGTGCCTATCAGCTTGCCCTCGAGGTCGTCGGTGCTCTGGATGTCGCTGTCCTCGGGGACGATGACGACCTGCACGCCGGTGGCGTAAGACTCGGTGAAGTCCATGACCAGCAGGCGGTCCTCGGTGATGGAGACGCCGGCCATGACCATGTCGGCGATGACGAGCTCGAGGCCCAGCTTCTCGGCGATGGCAGCGGCGATGTCGGCGTCGATGCCGATGACCTCGCCGGC
>CALWYN010000146.1 GCA_944385755.1 uncultured Oscillospiraceae bacterium | reverse complement strand
ATTACTACAAGCCCAACCACTTTATAGGCGTCTCGGGGATGCTCTACCGCATGAAGCGCAACGCCGCCGGCCTGGCCAACATCTGCATCATCTCCACCATGGTGATGGTCATGATAAGCGGTACGCTCTCGCTCTATGTGGGGACGGAGGGCATGATAAACGAGCTATATCCGCACGATTTCAAGGCAAGTGCAGTCTACTTCTTCTCTGAGCCGTGGACGTACACCTCCGAGAAGGAGCGTACTCCCTTCGACCACGCGGAGATGAATGCGCAGTTCGTGGACTGGTACACGGAGCACGGCGCGGTGCCGAGCTACACGGCGGAGGTGGAATATCTGTACCTCTCCCCGGGGGACATGGAGGACGATGGGTACAGCAGCGTGTACGCCCTGACAGCGGCAAGCTATGAGCTGCTTACCGGGAACACGGCGCCCGTCCTCGGCGAGGGTGAGGCCCTTGCCCGCTTCCCGGAAGGGGATGAGGGCGGAGAGAGTGTCACGCTCTCGAGCCTGGTGCTGGAGAGCCAAGGCGGAGAGTACGTCCGGCGCGAGTTCAGAATCGATATCCTGGGGAGCGCGGACATATCCATAACGGACATCGAGCACAGCGTGGCAATATCCGACGAGCGGGACCTCATCCTGGTTGTGCGGGACACCCAGAGCCTGTTCGAGATAGGCCGCACCCTGCAGCGCGGGGGTTACAACTGGGAGGGCTTTTACGACTTCGACGGCCTCAGCGATGAAGAGCAGGCCGCGCTCGACGACGCCTTCTGGGACACGGAGAGCGGCGGATGGCTCGACTCTTCTGAGGAGGTGAGCGGCTATTACAGCTTCATGACCACCGATATCCGCGCGGACTTTGCGGCCGACTCATATATGCTCACGGGCGGCTTCCTCTTCCTCGGCATCTTCCTCGGAGCGGTGTTTCTGATGGCCATGGTGCTGATAATGTACTACAAGCAGGTCTCCGAGGGCTATGAGGACCAGAGGCGCTTTTTGATAATGCGCCAGGTGGGCCTGAGCGAGCGGGAGACCCGCCGGGCCATACACAGCCAGATACTGACGGTGTTCTTCCTGCCCATAATAGTCGCGGCCATACACATCGCCTTCGACTTCAATCTGGTGGTGCAGCTGCTCAGCCTGTTCCAGCTCGTTGACGCCCGGCTCACCGCGCTCTGCACGCTGGGCACGCTCGGCGCCTTCTGCGCCGTCTATGCGGCGATATATCTCATAACCGCGAGAAGCTATTCCAGAATAGTGGAGGCGGGCACCAGGACGGACCCGCAGTGAGCCGCGACCACATCGACAGAGAGGAGCAAGATATATGAGAGAGCCCAACAGATACCTGAGAGCCGTATTCCTGTATGTCGTACCCGTATGTGTGACCCTGTTTGCCCTGACCTTTGCAGTGTGCGCGCTTTTCGGCCTGGGGCTATTCGAGACGGGGCGGCAGCTCACGCAGCTCTTCACCGACCGCGCGCCGTACATCGTGCAGGCGTTGGTGAACCTGGCGTTGCTGTATGCCGTCTGCCTCTGCGGCGCCATGCTGTATTCCAGGCGCGCGGTGAACACCCGCCGCGGCCTGCTGGCCGTGGCCGCGGTCTCTGCCATATGCGCCGTGCTCATGCACGCCATGGTCTACGGCATCGTGTTTTTTATCCCGGCGCCCTACACGCTGCTCACGCCTGACCACATTACGCTGCGCCTGTTTGCCGGGCCGGATACCGCGCCCTTTGCCTCAAATCCGGCGCTGTGCCATGCCTTCGGAGCCGTGAGCCACGCCCTCGCGCCGCAGGTGCTCCTGGGACTGGCCGTATCGGCGCTGGCGCTGCGCCGCCGGGCGTCCATGCCGCGTCCTCCGCGCCACCACGGAGCTGCTCCGCTCAGCGCACTGTGAAAGCAGAAAAGCCGCCCGCTCTTATGAGCGGGCGGCTCAATTTTATGGAAAATCACGGCCCCTTTGACGGCCAATGCGTCCGCGCCCGCGCGTCCCGGAGGCCTGAAAAACTCAGGATAACAGCCAGGTCTCAGCGCGGGTGCAGACTTTGCCCGTCCGCACACCTATGTGCGCGAATTGCGTCCAGGCGCAGCCCGGAGGCCTGAAAAACTCAGGATAACAGTCAGGTCTCAGCGCGGGCGCAGACCTTGCCCGTCCGCACACCTATGTGCGCGAATTGCCTCCAGGCGCAGCCTGGCAGCTTGGGAAACGCCCGAAATACGGCCGGCTTCCAGCGCGGGCGCAGACCTTGCCCATCCACACACCTATGTGCGCGAATTGCCTCCAGGCGCAGCCTGGCGGACTGAAAAACTCAGGATAACGGCCGCTCTCAGCGCGGGCGCGGACTTTGCCCGTCCGCACACCCGCGTGCGCGAATTGCGTCCAGGCGCAGCCTGGCAGCCTGGCTATTCGACGAGGAGGGTCTCGTCGGAAAAGCGTATGAACGCCCGGGTCCCCTCGCCGGGCTCGGACTCCAGGCGGAGCGCGTGCCCCAGCTTGCGGCAGGCCCTGCTGCACAGATAGAGCCCCAGACCGGTGGATTTCCTGTCCTCGCGGCCGTTGTAGCCGGTAAATCCCCGCTCGAATACCCGGGGCAGGTCCTCGGCCGCTATACCTATGCCGGTGTCCTCAATGACCAGCTCCCGGGCGCGGGCATAGACGGCGACGTGCCCGGAGCGCGTGTACTTCAGGGCGTTGGACAGGAGCTGTTCTATGACAAAGGCCAGCCATTTTTCGTCCGTGAGCACGGTCATGTGCGTCTCCCTGAAGTCCAGCGGCAGCTTTTTGAGTATGAACAGCGGGGCGTACTTGCGCAGGCAGCCCCTGACGATGCCGTCGAGCGGGCTCTTGCGCAGCACGAGGTCGGAGCTCTCTCCCTCCAGCCGCACATAGCCGAGCGCCATCTCCACGTAGCCCTCTATACGCAGGAGCTCCGCGGAGAGGGCTCCGGTATCCGCCGCGCCGCCCTGCTGCAGCAGCAGGCGCATGGCGGCGATGGGCGTCTTAATCTGGTGGGCCCAGAGGGTGTAGTAATCCTCGGCCTCGCGCCGCTCGCGGGCCGACGCGGCCTCTATGCGAGCCCGCTCGCGCCAGAGTATGGCCAGCAGGCGCTGATACTCCTCCTCCACCTGGCCGCCGGGCTCAGGCAGCTCCTTCAGGGATACGGACACCGTCGTGCGCATCCTCTCGAGCGTTTTCAGCCGCGACACCCAGCGCGAGCAGCCGATGGCGAACATCACCACGCCCACGGCCAGGCAGAGCAGCGCGGCGTAGCCCACCGCCTCAACCGGCAGGTCGTAGAGGGAAAAGACGAAGGCGAATATGGCGCAGAACAGGGCGAAGAGCACGACAACTTTCCAGTGCCGGCGCAGGTACAGCAGCGGCTTCAAGGCCTGACCTCCTCTCCGGCTATATAATAGCCGAGGCCCTTTTTGGTGAGTATGAATCCGCCGAGCCCGGCGCCCTCCAGCTTGCGCCTCAGCCTACCCACATTCACGGTGAGCGTGTTCTCGTCCACAAAGCTGTCGGTCTGCCAGAGGCTGAGCATGAGCTCGTCGCGCGAGACCACGCCGCGGCTCTCCATGAGTGTTTTGAGTATGCGCAGCTCGTTTTTCGTCAGCTCCACGCGGCTGTCCCCGGCCGAGAGCTCGCCGGCGGCGAGGTCGAGCACGGCCCCGCCGCGCTCGATGACGTTCCGGGGCTCGGAGAGGCCGTAGGCGCGTCTCAGCAGGGCCTGGACCTTGGCCGTGAGGACGTCCAAATCGAAGGGCTTGGCTATGAAGTCATCTCCGCCCATGTTCATGGCCATGACTATGTTCATGCTGTCGGAGGCCGCGGATATGAAGATAACGGGCACGCTCGAGACGCGCCTTATCTCCTTGCACCAGTGGTAGCCGTTGAAGAAGGGCAGGGAGATGTCGAGCAGTACGAGCTGGGGGTCAAAACGCTGAAATTCGCCGAGCACGTCCGAGAAGTCCTCGGCGCACCTGACGTCCCAGCCCCAGCTCTCCAGATGCCTCCGGACAGCCCCGGCTATTACCGGGTCGTCCTCGACCACGAATATTCGGTACATTTTTTCCTCCTTGGGGTTTGCCGGGCGGCGGGGCAGAGGAACCGCCGCGGCGGATATGAAAGGGGGAGGGCCAGGCCCTCCCCCGCTTGGGCTTACACTATTCCGTTGTAGAGGGGAAAGCTCTCGCAGAGCTCCAGCACCTCGCCGCGCACGGCCGGGACGGCGCTCTCGCCCTCGCGCATGAGCCGGAGTATGAGCTCACCTATCCGGACGAACTCGGCCTCTTTCATGCCCCTGGTGGTGGAGGCGGGGGAGCCGAAGCGCACCCCGCTGCCCAGATGGGGCGGCTGCGTGTCGAAAGGTATGGAGTTCTTGTTGGCGGTTATGTGGGCCCTGTCCAGCCGCTCCTGCATCTCGCGGCCGGTCACGCCCATGCTCATCACGTCAGCCAGCATGAGGTGGTTGTCCGTGCCGCCGGAGACAAGGCGCACGCCGCCTGCGGAGAGCGTGTCGGCCAGGGCGCGGGCGTTTTTCACGACCTGGAACTGGTAGTCCCTGAACTCCTCGGTCATGGCCTCCTTGAAGCAGACGGCCTTGGCCGCTATGACGTGCATGAGCGGTCCGCCCTGGGTGCCGGGGAAGATGGCGGAGTCTATCTTTTTCGCGAGTTCGGACTTGCAGAGTATGATCGCCCCGCGGGGACCGCGGAGGGTCTTGTGAGTTGTGGTGGTCACCACGTCCGCGTAGGGGACGGGGGAGGGGTGCGCCCCGGCGGCGACAAGCCCGCCGATGTGCGCCATGTCCACGAACATGTACGCGCCCACCTCGTCGCATATCTCGCGTATGCGCTTCCAGTCTATTATGCGCGGATAGGCCGAGGCGCCGGAGATTATCATCCGGGGATGGAGCTCCCTGGCCTGCCTCTCCAGCTCGTCGTAGTCTATCAGCTCGGTCTCCCTGTCCACGCCATAGGGGTGGACGTCGAAGTATTTTCCGGTTATGGAGGCCCTGGCCCCGTGGGTGAGGTGCCCGCCGCAGGCGAGGTCCATGCCCATTATCACGTCGCCGGGCTGGGTGAGGGCGAGATATACCGCCACGTTTGCCTGGGAGCCGGAGTGCGGCTGCACATTGGCATGTTCGGCCCCGAAGAGCTGCTCGGCGCGCTCTCGGGCGATATTTTCCACCACGTCGACATATTCGCAGCCGCCGTAGAAACGCCTGCCGGGGTAACCCTCGGCGTATTTGTTCGTCAAATGGCTGCCCGTGGCCTCCATCACCGCGGGGGAGGTGAAGTTTTCGCTGGCGATAAGTTCTATGTGGTCACGCTGGCGCTGGAGCTCCATCTCCATGGCGGCGAATACGGCCGCGTCCTCGCGGCGAAGGTGTTCATAATTCATGCTGCAGTCACAACTCCTCGACCCATATTTGCAGAAAACGCGCTCAACATTATATCACCCGGGAATACGGCGTGGCAAGGGCGCATCTTACACCAATTTGCCGCGCCTTGGGGGCGGAGGCGTGTGCAGCCTCAACGGAATTCGGGCATTTTCACCGTCCTTGCCAGTGCGTCCGGCGCCAGCTTGAGCACACGCCGGTCATAGGTTAAAAGCCCGTTCAGCTCATCCTCCACATCGGTGAGCTGCGTGTACACGGTCGCGGACAGCCCCTTCCTGACGGCCGGGCGTATCTGGCCGTCATAGAGGGCCATGAGCCCGGCGCGGAGCTCCGCGGGGGTCTTGAACTTCTTGTAGCCGAAGGCCTTTTCGTTCATGGAGTGCCCGTCTATGCGGCAGGTATAGCCGCCGAATTCGCTGAGCACCACGCAGCGCCCCTGTTTGTCCGGGGTGAAGCGGTATTCGTCGAAATAGACGTGCAGGCTCTTTATGTCGCCTATCCCCTGGTCGTGCCAGCCGCTGGCGTGGTCTATGGTGCGCGTGCGGTCTATGGAGAGTATGGCCTCCACGTTCTCCTCCGCGTCGAACTGTCCCCAGCCCTCGTTGAAGGGCACCCACATGGCTATGCACGGGCAGTTGTAGAGCGCAAGCACCATCTCCTTCAGCTCGGCCGTGAATTCGCGGCGGCCGCGCTCGCTCTTGCGGCCGAAGGCGCCGTATTTGTCGTCGCGCATGTGCCAGCCGGTGAGCAGCGGCGCGGAGACGACGGCGGCGCTGTATTTCCCGCCGCCATTGGGCATGTCCTGCCAGACCAGCATGCCCAGCCTGTCGCAGTGGTAATACCAGCGCGCCGGCTCCACCTTCACGTGCTTCCTGAGCATGTTGAAGCCCATGGCCTTTGCAGTCTGTATGTCGAATTCCAGCGCCTCGTCGCTCGGCGCGGTGTAGAGCCCGTCGGGCCACCAGCCCTGGTCGAGCACGCCGTTGTGGAAGTAGGGCTTCCCGTTGAGCAGGAGGCGCTTCACGCCGTTCTTGTCCTCCCCGACGCCGAAGGAGCGCATGGCGAAGTAGCTCTCCACCCGGTCCTCGCCGAGAGTGAGCGAGAAGCGGTACAGCTCCGGGGACTCCGGCGTCCACTCGCGTATGCGGCCGTGGAGCGCGAGCACCGCCGGCTGCCCGGCGGGAAAGACGTATTCCTCGCCGTCTATGAGGGCGCTGCACTCGCCCTCGCCGTCCACAAAGAGCTCAACCGCCCTCTCCTCCAGCCGCGGCGTGACAAAGAGGCCGCGTATATACCGCTCGGGCACGCTCTCGCACCACACGGTCTGCCAGATGCCGGAGAGTGGCGTGTACCATATCCCCCCGCGCTTTGTCTTCTGCTTGCCGCGCGTGTGCCAGCCCGCGTCCGTGTCGTCGGAGACGCGGACGAGTATGGTGTTTTCCTCCTCCAGCAGCTCCGTTATGTCGGCGGAGAAGGGGAGGAAGCCGCCCGTGTGCGCCACGGCGTCGCGCCCGTTTACCCAGACGCGCGCGGTCTGGTCCACGGCGCCGAAGTGCAGCAGCACGCGCCCGCGGTTGAAGCCCTCCGGGAGCTCCAGCTTCCGCCTGTACCAGAGGTACTCCCCGGCGCGCAGTGTCCGTCCCACGCCTGAGAGCGCGGATTCCGGCGCGAAGGGGACGGTGATTTCCCCCTCAAACTCCGTGGGGGCGCGCATGCTGTCCGTGAAGGCGTATTCCCAGGGGCCGTTCAGGTTGAGATAGCTGTCGCGCACGAGCTGCGGGCGCGGATATTCGGGCAGGGGGGCGGAGCGGTCCAGTTTCTCTCCCCATTCGGTCGTCAGCATTGAGACACTTCCTTTCCATGTCGCCGCGGGCGTTCCCCGCCGCCTCGGCGCGCGGCAAAGAACTTAAAACCCGGGCCATACTGTTTTGCGTAAGTTTAATATCAAAAATACCGGATATGGCCTGCCACGGCGGCCTTTTACTGCCCGGGCGCGGCCGGCACGGCCCGCTCCCGCCGCCTGAGGACGGCCACGGGGATGAGCGACGCCGCCAGCACCGCCGCGGCGGCAAGAAATATGGCCGGGGTGGGGACGCTCCTGGTCACGCCCAGTTCCACATAGGTGCCGCTGCCCTTGATAACGGCGGAGCCTATGGCCGGCCCGATTATCATGGGTATCAGTACGGCGAAGAGCATCCGTATGCCCTGAAAATGCCCGGCCTTGTCCGGCGGCGTCAGATCGCGCAGCTTGCCGGACAGGCAGGCGGTGACGAGCATGTAGCCGCTCATCATGATGCAGCCGGAGACTATTACGGCCGCCATGCCGCGGGCGAAATACATGGCCAGGAGCCCTGCGAGCATCACCCCGGAGGCCGGCAGCAGGAAGCGCAGCTTGCCCGCGCGGTCGATGAACTTCCCGGAGAACACGCTGACCAGCGAGGCGAACACCAGCACGACGCCCAGCACCACGGCGTAGTTGTCTATGCACAGGTAGTTCTGGATGTAGATGATGAGATAGGGGTAGAACACCTGCACGGCTATGGAGAACACGGCAAAGGCCAGGAGGGCGAGATAGAGTTCCGGGTGGGAGCGTATGACGGAGGGCCTGAGGCCGTAGACGAGGTTTTTCAGGTAGCTGTCCCGCCTCGGGCGCAGGGTGGGCTCGTCCTTTATGAGAAACGCGGCGGCGACGCCCACGGCCGTGACCAGCGCGCCGAAAATGCCGAAGAACTCGCTCCAGCGCCCGGCCTGGGTCAGCCCGTCGAAGGCGCCGAAGATTACGAGCATTGCCGCCAGGGGCAGCACGGCGATGACGGCCTCGGTCCGGCCTCGGTTGCCCTCGTCCGTGGCGTCGGTCAGCCAGGCGTTGAAGGCGGCGTCGTTGGCCGTGGAGCCGAAGAAGGTCATTACGCAGTCGAGCACCACTATCATGACCGCGGCCGTGCGCATGGCGTCCGCGGCGGGGAAGAGCCGCCCGGCGTTTTCAACGGTCACGAGGCCGAAGGCGGCGGTTGAAATGCCCCAGAGTATGTAGCCGCCGGCGATGAAGGCCCGCCTCTTGCCCAGCCTGTCGCTCAGCGCGCCCATGAGCAGGGCGGTCAGCGTGGCCGCAGCGGCGCTCCAGCCGACCATGGCTGCGATATAGTCGGGGTCGGTGGATATCGTGTTGTAGAGGTATACGTTGAAGTACATGTTCTCTATGGTCCAGGCGAACTGCCCCGCCAGGCCCACGAGTATTATGGAGGCCCACTTCCGAGCCCCCAGCTTGGTACCGGACATGCCGCACCTCCCAGGGAATGTATGTTCTCTATTTTACACGAGAAAGGCGGTTTTGTTAAGAAGCAAGTTTGATAAATAAATCACATATTTGTTGACAAATAAATCGTCAGAATGTTAAACTGTTAACAAGACTTTCGCCGGAAAAAATGTAAAAAGCTCAAATAAATGGAGATGGGGGTGGTAAAATGCAGGAAATTTTGCAATTGCCAAAGAAAAGTCATGCTTGTTAAGAAATAATCAGCCGAAAATGACGTTTTGGGCGTCATTTTCACTGGACACTTTGTACTAATTGTGCTACTATAGTTTAGTCAAAATTATGAGAGGTGATGCTCATGCCTTTTAAGTATTACGGCGGCGTTCACCCAGACTACGAAAAGACCGCCGCAAAGTCGCCGGTGCGCGCGATAGCCCCGCCCAAAGAGGTGGTGCTGCCGATGATTCAGCACATAGGCGCCCCCAACCAGCCCACGGTCAAGGTGGACG
>CALWYN010000145.1 GCA_944385755.1 uncultured Oscillospiraceae bacterium | reverse complement strand
GGACAGCGGCGCGCGCCGTTCCGGGCGTTTGTCCCAGCGCTGGAGATTAAGCGCATCGAGGGCTCGCTGGAGGGAAGGGAGGCGGCGGTGTGAAAGAGCGCCCGTTTAAAGAGCGGTATCCGACGCTCAGGAGTTTCCTGAAGGGCGACGGGAAGTGCCATTACATAGGCGACAGGTATATCGAGGGCACGAACATCTACGACCGGCGCGAGTGGCGCGGCGTGGCGGACACGGCCTACGACTTCGGCTGGTGGCTGCTGACCTGGGGCAAGATGGCCGCGCTCGTCATGCACAACCCCGTGCGCATGGCCAGGGCTTTTTGGAAATACCGCTGGCTGAGCGCGTACCTGGCCGCGCCGCACATGGTGGACAAGTGGATAGCGGGGGACCGCGGGCTGACGCTCCGCTGTGACCGCCACGCGCTCAACGCCATGATAAGCGACACCATAGACATCATCTGGACGATGGTCCGCGCGGACCGCAAGCTGGGCGAGACCAGGTGGACGTCAAAGACAATACCCTTCGACTACACCCTGCCCCGGCACATCATGTGCGGCTTCCCCGGCTACTCCAGCGTGAATATCAACCAGCAGTGCGCCTTCATGCTGCCGCTGATGATAAAGCAGATGGGCGCATACTACATAGACCAGAGCGTCTCCGTCGGCATACCGCAGGACATGTGCACGCTGCCTCTGGTGGAGGTCGGCGTGGCCGTGGAGCACGAGTATCCGGACCTCGGCGACTGCTGGCTCTGCACCAACAACCCCTGCGACGCGAATATGATGGACAACGCGGCCATGTACCGGGAGTTGTCCGGCAACGGGCGCAAGGCCGTGCACGCCTTTGTCACCCCGCTCATGTACGACGACCCCACCACAAAGGAGCTGGCGGTGCACGAGGTCTACTCGGCCATAGAGTTCCTGGAAAAGCAGCTGGGGCAGAAATTCGACTGGGAGGCCTTCAGGGCCGGGCTGGAGCGCGTCAATCAGGTGACGCGCGAGGAGCTCGAGAGATGGGATATCTACGCCACGACAAACGTGATAGGCCTCAACGCCGTGTGCCAGGGCTTTTTCCGGATATATTTCTATCAGCAGAGCGCGAACAGGCACTTTGAGCGCGAGAGCGCGAAGATACTCGCCCTCTTCTATAAGGGCGTGGAAAAGGGCGTGAACACCGTCCCCTACGCGAGGCACCGCGCGGTGGCCTGGAGCTGCGGCTCCACCTACAACTGTCAGGTGGCGGCCTGGCTCTACAACTGCTGGGGCATCGCGGTGGTGATAAACATGGACTCGCTGACCGGCCACAACCTTGTGGACACGGAGGACCGGGACACCATGATGAGCGATGTGGCCGACTGGTACTGCCGCACGCCCATGCGCACCCACACCGTGGGCGGAAACCGGCACATACTGCAGGTGTTTGAGACGGCGCGCAAGTTCAACTGCGACATGATAGTCATGTACGACGACATTGGCTGCAAGGGCATGGCGGGCTGCCAGGGGCTGATAGAGGAGGAATTCCGCAGGCACAGCGACGAATTCAGGATATGCTGGCTGCCGCACGCGCTGATGGACCACCGCACCGTGCCCCCCGCCGAGGCGCGCCGGGCGGTGAACGACTACATGCGCACGGTCCTGGGCGAGGAGCCGCTCGACCCCACGCTCGAGGTCTTTGACGACGACGCCGGCTGGTGAGAAGGAGGAAATATGAAGCTTTTCTGGAAGGCAATCCTGGGCCTTTCCGGCCTGCTGGCCGGGCTGTTCGCCATATATTATTATAATCTGGACATGAAGCTCATGCACAGAGTCGTAATCCCCCTGCTCAATAAGCACTACGACTCGCGCAAGATTGAGCACGAGATTTAGGAGGGCGCGTATGGCGGTGAATGCGAACATCATACCCCGGGAGCTCAGTCCGGAGGAACTCGAGGCGCGGCAGAGGGGCGAATACGACAGCTTCGCGAACTACCTCGTGTTCTGCCGCCGCTGCGGGCACATGGCAAAGACCAACATGTATGTCATGCGGGCCGAGGCGTATCTGGACGAGCTGGACGGCGCGGCCTGCCCGGGCTGCGGCGCGAGGGACTGGGTGCTCGGCTACCCGGCCAACAGCAGGACGGGCTTTGTAAAGTTTTAAAAACACCCCGGCGGGAGCAAAGCTCCCGCCGGGGTATTTTGCGTCCCCCGGCGGCCGGCGGCTCAGAAGAGCCCGCTTATCCGGCCCTGGGTGTCTATGTCTATCCGCTCCGCGGCCGGTGAGCGCGGCAGCCCGGGCATGGTCATGATGTCGCCTGTGAGCGCGACCACGAAGCCCGCCCCGGCGCTGACCTTCAGGCTGCGCACGGTGAGCGTGAAGCCCTCCGGTGCGCCCAGTTTGGACGCGTCGTCGGAGAAGGAGTACTGGGTCTTGGCCATGCAGACGGGCAGGGAGCCGAAGCCGAGGGCCTCGAGCTGGGCGAGCTGCCTGCGCGCCTGGGCCGAGAGCTCGACGCCGCCGGCGCGGTAGACCCGCCGGGCCACGGCCTCGAGCTTGGGGAGCAGCTCCCCGCCGTCGCCGTAGGCGAAGCGGAAAGCGGGCCTCTCCTCCGTGCAGAGCCGCACGACCTCGCGTGCCAGCTCCTCTCCGCCGGCCCCGCCACGGGCCCAGACCTCGCTGAGCACGGCGTTCACGCCCCGCTCGCGGCAGAGCTCACGCACGAGCTCCAGCTCGGGCTCCGTGTCCGTGGGGAAGCGGTTTATGGCCACGACGCAGGGCAGGCCGTACACCTCGCGGATGTTCTCCACGTGCCTGAGCAGGTTCGGCAGCCCGGCGCGCAGCGCGGCCAGGTCCTCCCGGCCCAAATCGGCCCGGGCCGCGCCGCCGTGGTGCTTCAACGCGCGGACGGTGGCCACGACGACGGCGGCGTCGGGCCTCAGGCCGGCCATGCGGCATTTTATGTCGAAAAACTTCTCCGCGCCGAGGTCGGCGCCGAAGCCGGCCTCCGTGACCGCGTACTCGCCGAGCTTGAGGGCCATGCGCGTGGCGAGCACGCTGTTGCAGCCGTGGGCGATGTTGGCGAAGGGGCCGCCGTGGACGAAAGCCGGGGTGCCCTCGAGCGTCTGGACGAGGTTGGGCTTTATGGCGTCCTTCAGCAGGGCGGCCATGGCGCCGGCGGCCTTTAAATCGCCGGCGGTCACGGGCCGCTCGTCATAGGTGTAACCGACTATTATGCGCTCCAGGCGGGCCTTGAGGTCCGCGAGGTCCGAGGCGAGGCAGAGCACGGCCATAATCTCGCTGGCCACGGTTATGTCGAAGCCGTCCTCCCTGGGGACGCCGTTCACGCGGCCGCCGAGGCCGTCGGTTATGAAGCGCAGCTGGCGGTCGTTCATGTCCACGGCGCGGCGCCAGGTTATGCGCCTGGGGTCTATGTTCAGGGCGTTGCCCTGATAGATGTGGTTGTCCAGCATGGCCGCCAGGAGGTTGTTCGCCGCCCCGATGGCGTGAAAGTCGCCGGTGAAGTGGAGGTTTATGTCCTCCATGGGTATTACCTGGGCGTAGCCGCCGCCGGCCGCGCCGCCCTTTACGCCGAAAACGGGGCCCAGCGAGGGCTCCCTCAGCGCGACGACGCTCCGCCTGCCTATGCGCCTGAGCGCGTCGGCCAGGCCCACCGTGGTGGTCGTCTTGCCCTCGCCCGCAGGGGTGGGGTTTATCGCCGTGACCAGGACGAGCTTCCCGTCCGGCGCGCCGGCGCGCTCGCGGAGGAGAGAGAGCTCCACCTTGGCCTTGTAGCGGCCGTAGTGCTCGAGATACTCCGGCTCTATCCCGGCGCGCGCGGCGATGCTGTCTATGGGCTCGGCCTGCGCGGCCTGGGCTATTTCTATATCTGTCATGCTGTGCCTCCCTGCCGTTTTTACCTATTATAATACCATACCCGCCGGGTTTGTAAACCCCGCGCCGCCCGGCGGGCCCTCCCGGGGGCATTTCTTTTGCCCGCGCCCAAAAGAAATGTCCCCGGACCCCCAAAGAGAAAGGCGCTTGGGTGCAGGACGCCCGGAAAACACACGCTATTTTTATGTGTGCGGAATTGTGATATAATCAATCAGACAAAACTGCGAACAGGGGAAAGCCGCCGGTGAAAAGCGGCCGGCAGGATGGGGAGGGATCGTATGGCTTTTGCAGATTGGAAGGCGCTGAAAAAGATAGACGCTCATATCCATGTTTTGCCTGATGAAGTGCATGAAGCGAACCCCGACGCAAATGATGTGTGGGTATATGCCGATATGCATCGATATCAAACGATCATGGCCGCAAACAATATCGAAAAAGCGGTGGTCATGCCGTTTAATGACCCTTGCCTGATGTCGATGGAGTCCACTGTCGATGGGGTACATAGGGCTCTCTGCAAGTTGAAGAAACAGTATCCGGGCCAATTATATGCTTACGCAGATGTGGACGTAAGGAACTCGCAATCTGAAACAGTCGATGCCATTTGCCGTGCAATAGACGATTACTCGTTAGACGGCATCAAGCTCCATCCAAACAATTCCGGGACGGCGATCGACTCTGATTACAACAGGGCCATATTTGCCTTTGCACAAGAACGGCAGATTCCCATTGCGGTCCACTCTTATCCCAATACGGATGACGATGTCTCCGCAGCGAAGCGCATCGTGAAGATCGCGGAACGCTATCCCGATTTGAAATGGATCGTCTCTCATATGGGTGGATTCCAGTGGGAGGTTCTGCGTTCCATCAGGTGCTATGTGGATATGTCGGCGATCCTTCCCGAGTATGTTCACGCCTATGGTATCGGGAGGACCAACGAGATACTGCGCAGCTTTGGCGCAGAAAGGCTGCTGTTTGCCACGGACTATCCTGACAGCAGAGTACTGCGGTCCGATGAGATATATGCTGCTTACTACGATGCCTTGGATCAAATGGACTTCACCGAAGAGGAGGCAGAGCGGATCGGATATGGGAACGCAATCGATATCCTTGGATTATAGGACAATACTAAGCGTCACCACAAGCGGTTGAGCTGGTGGCGAACCGCCTGGGCCAGCAGCTCCTGTACCGCCTGCGCCTGGCGGGTGCCCCCACAGGCTGGCCAGCTCCTCCTGGGAGAGCCCGGCCCTCTTCCGCAGTCCATAGAGCTGCTGTGAGGATTCCATGTGGTTGTTGACCTCCGCAGTGAAAACGTTGAAGATCGATCTGGGGACAGGATGGCAAAAAACGGCGGACTTGTCAACCAACGGCCCAATACAATATGGCAACCGGGGGTTGCGCACCTTCCAGCCGCGGCTGCTTGCGGCGCAACCACGCGTGTGATATGCTTGGGCATAGAACGCAGGAGGTGGGATATGAAGCTGCACGAGAAGATACTGTACTGCCGGAAGCGGGCCGGGCTCTCCCAGGAGGAGCTGGCCGGGCGCGTCGGCGTGTCGCGCCAGGCCGTCTCGAAGTGGGAGACGGCAGAGGCCGTGCCGGAGACGGGGAAGCTCGCCGCGCTGGCGGCCGCGCTCGGGGTCAGCGTGGACTGGCTGCTCTCGGAGGAGGAGCCGGAGCGGCCGCAATATGAGTACGGCCACGCCCAAGAGACCGGGGATACCGGCGCGGCGGAGGGCGGAGAGGCCGGGGGAAGCGGCGCGGGCCGCGACTGGACGGAGACCCTGCCGAAGCTCCTGCGGCAGGCGGCGCGGCGCTGGGGCTGGCTCGCCGGGGTGTACCTGGCGGTCAGCGGGCTGCCGCTGATGCTGATAGGCGGCCTGGCCGGATACGCCTCCAGGCGCATGCTCAGCGGCTTTGAGAACGTGGGCCAGGGCATGCCGGGGAGCTATGGCGGCTACGTGGAAATAGACGGCGTCCGGATACCCATGGAAAGCATAGAGGGCCTCGATGTCTGGGGCCAGAGCGGGGCCGGGGAGCTGATACGGAGCAATCCGGTGGCCATATTGGGCGACGCCCTCCTGGTTATCGGGCTGGTCATGCTGATTGCCGGGGTGATACTGGCCGTCGTGCTCAGGCGCCGCCAGGCCGCGCGCGGCGGCGATTCCTGAGAGATTTCCTTTTGAATCCCGGGCGCGGCGCCCCGGCAAAAACGAAGAGGGCCTCCCGCTGGAGGCCCTCTTGAGTTTGGGGCTTTTTTGAAAGCCGGATCAGAAGATGGGGACGACGGCGCCGTTGTAGGTGCTCTCGATGAACTCGCGGCAGGTGTCGCTGGTGAGGGCGGTGATGAGGGCCTGAATCTTGTCGCTGCCCTCGTCGCCGCTGCGGCAGGCGACTATGTTCGCGTAGGTCTGCGCGGCGTCGGAGTCCGGGTCTTCGCTGGCCAGGGCGTCATCGCCGGTGAGGCCGGCCTGCAGGGCGTAGTTGCCGTTGATGATGCCGAAGGCCACATCGGGCAGGGAGTTGGAGATGTTCTCGGCGGCCATCTCGAGCAGGTTGAGGTTCAGCGGGTTGTCCACGACGTCGAGTATTGTGGCGTTGGAGCTGGCGTCGATGCCCTCGGCTAGGGTTATGTAGCCGTTGTCCTGGAGCAGGAGCAGGGCGCGGGTCTCGTTGGAGCCGTCGTTGGGGATGGCGATGGTGTCGCCCTCGGCGAGCTCGTCAAGGCTGGCCTTGCTGCCCGGGTAGATGCCCATGGGCTCGTAGTGGATGGAGGCGGCGTTGACGAGGTCGGTGCCGTTCTCGGCGTTATAGGTCTCTAGGTAGGGGCCGTGTTGGAAGTAGTTCGCGTCCAGGCTGCCGTCGTAGAGGGACACGTTGGGCAGGATGTAGTCGGTGTACTCGACTATCTCCAGCTCGTAGCCCAGAGCCTCCAACTCGCCGCGCACGGCGTCGAGAATCTCGGCGTGCGGGGTGATGGAGGCGCCGACGGTTATGGTCTCGAGCTCGCCGCCGGTGCTGTCGGCGGAGGGTTCGGCGGAGGACTCGCCGGCGGGGTCGGTGGCCGCGGTGCCGGAGTCGGTGCCGCAGCCGGCCAGCAGGCCGAGGCAGAGGATGGCGCTGAGCGTCAGTGCAAGAATCTTTTTCATGTTTTTGTCTCCTTTTCCTTTTGGATTTTAATTATATGTGGACAATTTCTTTTTATCTCGTCGGGGCAAAGCCCCGACGAGATGCCTTATCTTGCGCCCTTGAGGCGCAACCTCCGCGCCGACGCGCGAGGGTGGAGAATTGCCCCGGACTATCTGATACGGCGGTCGCTGAGTCTGGAGCCGCGGGTGCCGAACTCCTGCAGCACCTGCACGAGCAGGACCAGCACGACTATCATCGCGAACATGACGGCGTAGTTCCGGCGATAGTGGCCGTAGTTTATGGCTATGGCGCCAAGTCCGCCGCCGCCGTTTATGCTGGCCATGGCGCTGTAGCCGAGGATGGTAGTGGCCGAGAGGGCCGCGCCGTTTATCAGCCCGGGTTTGGCCTCCGGGAGGATGACCTTGGTGATAATCTGCCAGTTGCTCGCGCCCATAGACTGGGACGCCTCAATAACGCCCCGGTCAACCTCCTTTGCAGAGGACTCCACCATGCGCGCCACAAAGGGGAAGGCGGATATGACCAGCGGGACTATTGTCGCCGGCGAGCCGACCGTGGTGCCCACCACCCAGCGCGTGAAGGGGTTGAGGAAGAAGAGCAGCAGTATGAACGGCACGCTCCTGAGGAAGTTGATCACGGCGCCGAGCACCAGATTGAGCGCGCGCATGGGGTGGATGCCGTCCTTGCCGGTCACCACCAGTATAAGCCCCAGCGGCATCCCGATTATGTACGCAAACAGCGTGGAGAGCACGGTCATGTACACGCTCTCCCACAGCGCCTGCGGGATGAGCGGCAGTATCTGCGATATGCTCATGTCACTGAACCTCCTTCGTATAGCTGATGCCCTGGTCGCGGAGCCATCGCTTCATCTTGTCGGCGGCGTCCGCTTCGCTGGGCAGTTGCAGCACCGTGTGGCCGTAGAGCTTGCCCTCGATGCTGCGCGTGTCGGCGTAGACTATGCTCACCGGCGCGCCGCAGGAGAGTATCATGTCGGCTATTATCGGCCTGTCGGTTGTCGAGCCGTCGAAGGCCAGGCGTATCAGCTCGCCGCGGCACTCGTCGACCGCCGTCGCCGAGCCGTCCTCTGTGAAGCCCT
>CALWYN010000144.1 GCA_944385755.1 uncultured Oscillospiraceae bacterium | reverse complement strand
GCGGCATTTCTCCACCGTCTCCTCGTCCCAGATGGAGGCCTGCACCTCGCCGATGTGCGCCTTGCCCAGCATCAGCATCGAGAGGCGCGACTGGCCGATGCCCCCGCCTATCGTCTGGGGCAGCTCTCCGTTCAGCAGCATGCGGTGGTACATGAGCCCCCTCCTGTCGTCGCAGCCGGAGGCCGCGAGCTGCCTGTCGAGCGCGGCGGCGTCCACCCTTATGCCCATGCTGCTCAGCTCGAACGCGCAGCCCAAAAGCTCGTTCCAAACCAGGATGTCGCCGTTGAGCGTCCAGTCGTCATAGTCCGGCGAGCGCCCGTCGTGCGGCCTGCCCGAGCGCAGCGGGGCGCCTATCCCCATGACGAACGCGGTGTGGTGCTCGCGCAGATAGCGGTTTTCGCGCTCTTTGGGGCTGAGGTCCGGCCACATGTCCTCCAGCTCCTGCGCCGTGACAAAGCTGACGCGGCGGCTCAGCTTCCCCACCGCGGAGAGCGCCGGGTAAATGGCTGTCAGCGTCTCCTGCGTTTCGCAGATGGCGTCGACTATGGACAGCACCGTGGTCTTGAGGAAATCCAGCGTGCGGTTCTCCGGCAATATCACCTTTTCCCAGTCCCACTGGTCCACATACACCGAGTGCAGGTTGTCCAGCTCGTCCTCGTCCCGGCGTATGGCGTTCATGTCGGTATAGATGCCCTTGCCGGGGAAGAACTCATATCTCTTCAGCGCCAGACGCTTCCATTTCGCTAGCGACTGCACGACCTGGGCGTGCGCCCCCGTGTGCAGTATGTCGAAGTCCACGGGCCTCTCATAGCCGTTGAGATTGTCGTTCAGTCCGCTGTTCCCGTCCACGAACAGCGGCGCCGAGACGCGGAAGAGGTTCAATGCCGGCGCAAAGGTGTCCTCAAACAGGCGCTTCATCAGCCCTATTGCCTTCTGAGTGTCGTAGACCGAGAGGAGGCTCCTGTAGCCCTCCGGTATGTAAGTGTGCATAGCCGTCACCGTCCCGTGAAAATCTCTATTATCTGCTGGTATATCCCCTCCGCATCCCTGCGAAAGGCCTTCTCAATGCCCCGGGCGATGTCCTCGTCCGGCACGAGCAGCCGCAGCGCGAGCACCTCGCCCTTGCCGTCTGCCAGGCTGAGGCTCACCGTCACTCCGCCCTCCGCGCTCTCGTGCTCCGCGCCTATCATGGCGTCGCGCGAGAGGCGCTCGGCGACCGGGCGTATGAGCCGCGCGGCCTTGGTGCGCACGGAATACGGCAGGCTGGTCTCCGCCGCCTCCCCGTTGCGCCGGCCCTTATCCGTAATAATGTACCGTCCGCCGCTGAGCTCCTCCACATGGCCGGTCTCCACCAGGCCCGCCAGGCAGTCCGCGTAATCGAACCAGCCCACGCCCGTGTCGCAGGAGCAGAGCTCGGAGAGCGTCTGGCCGTCCACCGGGCCCGGCAGCCGCCGGAGGACGTACAGGATTAATATCTTTATATCCAGTTCGCCGTGTATGAAGCCGAAGCTGTCCATGTCCGACCTCCTTGCCCTTTCTCAGCATAGTATAGCACAGTTTTCCGCGCCGGTACAGTGAAACTTTCGCCCCGGTATCACACAGCGGGGCGCGGCGCATACACTGTTAATGAAGTACGCTTCAAATCGGCTTAAGAGGAGGAAGCAAAATGGCAGACAGGGTTTTGCCCGGTCCGGTGGACGGCACGGCCTGCATCCGGGAGGCCGTCTGCATCCACACGAAGAAAATTTTTGATTCGTGCAGGGATGGGGACTGACCGGTCTATAAACCCGGCCGGCTCAGCCGTTCAGCGCCCGGCCGATGCGGTAGACGGCTGTGCCTGTCTCCAGCCTGCGCGCCGTGTCCGGGTCCTCCGTCAGCACTCCCGGCAGGTCCCAATATTCCTGAGGCGGTGTTTCATCGCGCTCCCGTCAATAAACAACGAGCCGGCCGCGCCGGAGAGCCTGTTCCCGAACGCCGGGTATTTCTCCAGGGTGCTCAGGTAATCTGTTTGGCTGCGCCCGTCATATTCGGCCTGGGTCAGTACCTCCGAGAGCTCGATCGCCCTGCCGCCCACCCGCGCGCCGCCCCGGCCGGCATCACCTCCTGATACGGGCCGGAGGCGGAACATACCCGCGCCCGTCCCGGCCGCCGCCGGGCCCAGCCCCCGCACGGCCTGGCGCCTGAAGCCGCCGCGCAGGTTCAGCTCGAAAAACACTTCGGAGACCACGCAGTACAGCGGGCACCTCTCCGCTAAGAAATCCAGCTTGTCCGGAACCTGTTCCGGTTTCCCTCCATCCACCCCGCAGGCAAACACCGGGAGCTGCCCGCCGCTTATCAGGCAGGAGTTGTGCGGCAGCGGTCTGGAGAGGGCCCTCCCCGCCTCCGCCATCGTCCGGCCGCTCCTCCCGTTTCCCGGCGCCGCCGGCACATATCCCGGCTTCAGCCCGTCCGGCGAGCCGTCCAGGCGCGGGTCATACGGGCTTCCGAATACGCTCCCGGAGATGTCGCTCTCCCCGAGTATCGGCCCCCGCTCCGGCCGGGCTCCAGATAGCCGGCCCTATGGCCCTCCGGCTCCCACACCCTGCCGCGGTCAAAATACCCATACAGCCGGCAAATTCGCGCAAGTACCTCCCGGCTGTGTCCGGCCCTACGCCCGGCGGCGCCGAAATCGCGGGCAGGTACCCCGGCTCCCCTC
>CALWYN010000143.1 GCA_944385755.1 uncultured Oscillospiraceae bacterium | reverse complement strand
CACGGAGCCGGCCTCCGAGGCGATTATATAGTCGCTCCTCACCTGACGGCTGTGGTAGGCGCGTATATTCGCCGCGGCGCGCTCGAGCACCTCCACCAGCCGCGCCGGCACGGAGGCGAGCGCCGCGGAGAGCTCGTCCTCCGTAACCTCCAGGCTGTCCATGACCGCGCGGTCGAACTTCTCGTTGTATTTTTTCAGCGCGGCGTCGCCGTTTTCCCGGACATCGGCTATTATCTCCGAGACCACGGCGGCCACGTCGCCGGAATTTACCTCTCTGGCGAAGAGCTCGGCCTCGCTGACCTCGCCCCGCCTCATTATCTTTATCATTGGGGGGCCCCTCCTTCCGCCGCCCCGGCAATCTCCGCCGCCAGGGCGCTTATTTCGCTGTATTTGAATTTAAAACTGGCCTTGTTCGCTATCAGGCGCGCGGAGATGTCCAAAAACCTCTCCAGGACCTCCAGATCGTTCTCCCTGAGCGTCGAGCCCGTCTCCACGATGTCCACTATGACGTCGGAGAGGCCGAGCCGGGGCGCGAGCTCTCTGGAGCCGTTGAGCTTTATTATGTCGATGGGCCTGCCGCCTCTGGCGTAGTGCCTCCGGGCTATGTTGGGGAACTTGGTGGCCACTTTGAGCGTGCGGTCCCCGCTCTCGCAAAAGCCGCGCGGCCCGGCCACGCACATGGAGCAGCGCCCGATGCCTAGGTACAGGAGCTCGTACACGTCCGGCGAGTGCTCCAGCAGTATGTCTTTCCCCGCCACGCCCAGGTCCGCCGCGCCGCGCTCCACATAGATCGGCACGTCGGAGGGCTTGACCCAGAAGAACCGCACGCCGGAACCCGCGTTCTCGAACACCAGGCGGCGCCCCGGCTCGTGTATCTCCGGGCAGCCGCGCCCTGCGGACTCGAATACGGCGTGCGCCTTTTCGCCCAGCCTGCCCTTCGGCAGGGCTATATTAAGCATTATCCGGCACCCCCTCTCCCGAGACATGCCTCGTCTCGCGGCAGCGGCATGCGCCCTCGCCCTCGCGCTGCACGCGCACGCTGCGCCCCGAGGCCCTTATCTCTTCGGCAGCGGCGGCTATGGCCTCCGGCCTCTCTCCGCCGCCGTAGAGCAGCAGCACGTCGGCGTCGCAGCCGGGGCCGCCGTCCACCGCATTCTCCAGCAGGTTCATATACACGGCGAAGCCTATCGCCCCGGCCTCGCGCCCGAGCTTGCGCATCAGCGCGTCGTAGCGCCCGCCGGAGAGCACGGCGCTTGGCACGCCCTCGACATAGCCCTTGAAGACCAGGCCGTTATAGTACTCCATATCGCCGGTCAGCGACAGGTCCAGCCGCACGCCGTCCGGGCTCCCAAAGCCCCTCAGCACCTCCGCCACACCCTCCAGTGAGGCGCAGGCGGCGCGCATGCCCTCATTCACCGCGGCCGCGGCGAGCTCCGACAGGAGCTCCTCGAGTGGGCCGTAGAGCGCCGCCAGGCGGCAGAAGAGCCCGCTGAGCGCCTCCGGCGCGCCGGCGGAGCGCAGTATTGCCCCCAGTTCCGGCACGTTCCTCGCACCCAGGGCCCTGAGCGCGGCCGCGCTCTGATCCGCGCCCAGGCCGAGCTCCGGCAGGAGAGCCAGGACGTAGCCCATGTCCGACACGTCCAGCGCGAAGGCCGGCGAGATGGCCCTCAGGCTCTCCACGGCCAGCATGACGACCTCTCCCATCGCATAGGCGTCCACTGCGCCTATGCACTCCAGCCCCGTCTGAGTTATCTCCTGAAAGCCCGCGTCCACGTCCGGCGCGCGGTATACGCTCTCGTCGTAATACACTTTCAGCGTGCCCCCCGGGCGCGCCGCCGCGCCCCGGGCTATGGAAAGCGTCACATCCGGCTTCAGGGCCATGAGACGGCCCGTCGTGTCGGTGAAGGTTATGATGCTGCCGCTCTCCAGGAAACGCCTGTTCTCGGCGTAGAAGTCGTACTCCTCAAACTTGCCCATCTTATATGGCCTGTAGCCCATTGCGGCGTACAGCCCGCGCAGGCGGAGTACAATCCGCTCCTCCCGCCTCAGGATATCGTCCATACCTGCCTCCGGTTTACTTTAGTCTGCTAATACGGTAGCGTGCAAATATATTACCACATCTGGCCCCAATGTCAATCCTTTTTATACGGGTATCTCGATTATCTCCAGCCCCTGGCGCATGGCGTAGAGCAGGGTGCTCATCGTGCCTCCAGGGCGGCCGTCGTAGGCGGCTATCAGCACGGCGGACGAGTCCACCATATAGTGGTTGCGCCGCTGGTAGCAGCCGGGGCTGAACTCCCGGGAGACCAGGGTGTAATAGTCGCACTCGCCCAGCAGCCGCCCGTAGCGCAGCCTCAGCCCTTCCGGCCACCGCTCCGCCTGCCCCTCGTAGGGCACGGCGGCCTCGAGCACCACGCCCGCGCGGCGGGAGCGCAGCTCCAGCACGGCCTCGCCGAAATACATGTCGCAGCCGTTCGCCATGCCGCAGATATAGTGCCTCACCCCAGCGGCGTATACGGCCTCCACGGCGTCGGCTATGCGGCGCTTGAGCTCCAGGCAGCGCGGGTCGGCCTCGTCCATGCCCCAGGGCAGCTTCGCGGCCCTGTGCCCGGTGAAGCAGCAGCTCCTCTCCCTCTCGGCCATGGCATCACCCCCTGATGTTTTTTCCATACTAACCCCTGCCGGGTGAAAAGTCAATTTTCCTCTTGCATTTGGGGGCGGATGGTGCTATCATACTTTTGACAAACGAACAGATGTCTTCAGGGCAGGGTGAAATTCCCGATCGGCGGTAAAGTCCGCGAGCCGCGTGCGGCAGGAATCGGTGCAAGTCCGATACCGACAGTTACAGTCTGGATGAGAGAAGATGCGTATTTTGCACCTTTGCAATAATTACGCCCGGAGGAGACATTCCTTCGGGCGTCTAATTTTTGTAAGAGGTGTTTGAAATGGATGCAAGAAAACCCGTCCCCGCCGTGAGGAGGATGGACACCAAGAAGCTCGCCGTCCTCGCCATGCTCACCGCCCTGGCCTACGTCGTCATGTGGATATCGAAGATCCTCCCGAGCGTCAACGGCTTCCTCGACTTTGACTTCAAGCACGTCGTGATATGCATCGGCGGCTTTATCTACGGCCCCATGGCCGCGGGCTTCGTCACCGTCGTTGTCTGCTTCATAGAGATGATAACCATAAGCGGCACCGGCATCTGGGGCTGCCTCATGAACATCATCGGCACCGCCAGCTTCTGCTGCGCGGCCTGCTATGTTTACAAGAGGGACCACACCATGAAGGGCGCCGTCATCGGCCTCGTCTCCGGCGTCGTGCTCATGACCGCGCTGATGCTGCTCTGGAACTACCTTGTCACTCCTATTTACATGAAGATGCCCCGCGAGGCCATAGTCGACATGCTCGTACCCGTGTTCCTCCCCTTCAACCTCGTCAAGGGCGGCATGAACGCGGCGGCCACGCTGCTGCTCTACAAGCCCGTCGTCGGCGCGCTGCGCCACGCCAGGTTGGTGCCGGAGTCGGAGGGCCACGGCGCCCCCGTCGGCGGGAAGAAAAAGCTCGGCTTCACGATAGTCGCGCTCTTCCTTCTGGTCACCTTCATCCTGCTGGCCCTCGTCCTCGCCGGCGTGCTTCAGTAAGCCCAATCACGACGACCCCGGAGCCAAGGCTCCGGGGTCGTTTGCCTTTTGGGACGGAACCTGAGCCATTCCGGGCGCGGACACACCGCCGTGTCCGGCGGCAGGGAGGACTGCCTGCGCGGCGCCGTCCCCCGCATTTGAAGCCTTAAAGTGCCCGCTGGCGGCCGTCTCACGAAAGGCTCCCCCATCGCAGGGGATCCCCGGTGTCCGATTGCCGCATACTTCGGGCGTTATTCGAGAACTCTCCGCGCGCTTTTGCATCAAATGCCCCTTTCCGGGAGAAAATATCTCCACCTTCCGAAAAAGGGGTTTTTCTTTTGCAGGGAAAAGTCGAGATCTGCGGCGTGAACACCGCCAAACTGCCCGTTTTGAAAAATGAGGAGACCCAGTCGCTCCTGCGCCGCGCCCGAGAGGGAGACAAAGCCGCCCGCGAGGAGCTCATAAGCGGCAATCTCCGGCTCGTGCTGTCGGTGATACAGAAATTCTCCGGCCGCGGCGAGAATGTGGACGACCTCTTCCAGGTGGGCTGCATAGGCCTGATAAAGGCCATAGACAACTTCGATCCCGCCCAGAACGTCCGGTTTTCAACCTACGGCGTGCCCATGATTGCCGGCGAAATACGCCGGTACCTGAGGGACAACAGCTCGGTGCGTGTGTCGCGCTCGATGCGCGACACCGCCTACAAGGTCCTGCAGATGCGCGAAAAACTGACAAACGACACGGGCCGCGAGCCCAATACGGACGAGATTGCCAACGCACTGGGCATAAAACGGCAGGATGTCGTATTCGCCCTGGACGCCATCTCTGATCCTGTCAGCCTCTTTGAGCCAATCTACTCCGACGGCGGGGAGAGCGTCTGCGTCATGGACCAGCTCAGCGACAGGGGCTGCACGGACGAGAGCTGGCTGGAGCGCCTGGCTCTCACGGACGCCATAGCGCGGCTCGGAGAGCGGGAAAAGCGCATACTCGCCCTGCGCTTCTATGACGGCAAGACGCAGATGGAGGTAGCCAGCGAAATAAACATCTCCCAGGCCCAGGTCTCGCGCCTGGAAAAAAACGCGATAGCTCAGATAAAAAAGAGCATCTTCGCCCAATAAAATCTCCGGAATTTCCCCTCCCCGGGGCGCATATGCTGTCTGGGGAGGGGTGTTCATGTCTTGCCTGTTTTCGGAGCTGAGGTGCAAGGAGGTCATCGACCTGCGGACCGGCCAGAGGCTGGGCTATGTGTGCGACGCGGAGTTCGACCCGAACGACGGGAAGCTGCTCTCCCTCATAGTGCCCGGGCAGGGCAGGGCCGGCGGGCTGCTCGGGCGGGAGGACGACTACGTCATACCCTGGTGTAAGATATCCCGCCTCGGGGGAGACATCATACTCGTCGACCTGGAGACCGAGCCGCCCCGCCGCCGGCGCGAAAAACGCCCTTTCCTGTATTGACATTCTCCTCCGCTTGGAGTAAAATATCATAGCTTTCCCCCGCCGCCCGTATCCGGAAGCCGCAGAGGGGGAGCGCATATCCGCCCCCGTACCTCACCAGGATAGAGGGTCCGCCTCCTAAGCGGAATGTAGTGCGTTCGAGTCGCGCCGGGGGTGCCAAATTTGCCGCAATTCACAAGAATTGCGGCATTTTTGTTGCGTAATTGCATCCATAATATGTATAATACTTGTGGATAGAGCTTCTCCCCGGCCGGAAATGTACTCAAAAGGATTAGAACGCATTTTTCGGACTCGAACAATCCGTGAAGATTTTTGCTAATGAGATTTTACCCGTATCATCCTGTGGTGCCCTGTGCCGCCTCGGGTTGCCTTGATGTCGCCGTGGTTTGTCTTCAGCTTGCAGGTCGTACTAGAGTGCCGCAGCGAATGAAAGACAACATCCGGCAGGACGGTCTTTTCTTTAGTCTGGCATAAGCCGCCGGCTGTGCGGACGGATTTTCGGCGAGAGAAGGCGCATTACGGCGCCTGTATGACGCTTGTCGAGTCGCCGAACAGCCCGCGCAGGGTCTCCTCCGCCTCTTCGAGGGATACGGGGATATAGGGGCCGACCTCGGCGTCGTATTCGATGTCCGCGAAATTGAGCGTATATTGTGAGGGCACATACAGGTTGTCGGACATGGAGGGCAGGGGCACGTCGCAGTAATAGAAAAACTGCAGCGGGTAGTACATGGAGTTGCCGCTGATCTCACAGTTCGTGTACTCATACGGATCCCGGATGCGGAAGCAGGCCAGCCACTCGCCGGAGAACATGCGCCCGCTCCGGACGTCGTGCTCAAGCGGCCAGGACGCGCCCACCAGATAGAACACGTTGTCCGAGAACACCGCGTTCTCAAAGCCGGTGCTGCCGTTGTCGTTGATATTTACGCCGTTGCCGACCCGCTCTATGAGGTTCCCGCTGAAGGAGACGCCGCTCACCTGAAGGTCCTGATAGGACTCGATAATCAGCGCCGACGAGCGCACGTCGTGTATGTAGTTGCCGTTGATAGAGCTGTTGCGCGAGCCGATGCCGTTTAAGGCGTCTCCCATCTGCCCGGCGACGCGTCCGTCCTCGACGTACTGCACGCATCCGCCGCCCCAGGCTATTTCGCAGTTCTGAACTACGCAGTCCTCGTTGGGGCCGGGGCAAAGGCCGCCCATGGGGAAGTATTTTACGCTCAGGTTGTCGTACACGGTGCCGTACAGTCCGGAGATGACCGTGCCCTCATAGCCGCCGTTGTTCATCTCCGTGACGGTCATGTCGCATATCTCTATGCAGTCATACAGTTCACCGGGGTTCCCCTCGTCACAGCGGAGGTAGAGCGGGCCGTACTGCACGGCGTCCGGGTCCTCGCCGTCCACGGAGAAGGTCGTCGCGCCGCCGTATTTCCCGGCGTCGTCGGAGAAGAAGTCTAGATTTTTGGTCAGGGAGGCGGCGATGTCAAAGGGCGTCCCGTCCTCGTTGACCCATTCGGTGCCCGACCAGTCCGCGAGGACCTTGTATCCCGCCTCCGAGTCATCGAACACGATAAGGCCGCAGTCCAGGCAGTCCTTGTAATACTTCCATATTTTCACCCCGTCCTCGTCGTACCAGAGGCTCCACTTGTCCGCCCCGGCCGCGCACTCCTCGGCGGAGGTAAGCACGGGCTTGGGACCCTCGCCGTAGGCGGAGAGTGTGACATAGCCGTCGGGGTTATAGAGATACAGGTTGCCCCGGTATGTGCCGCCGCGCTCGAAAAACACCGCGTCGCCGCTGGAGAGCGGCGCGTCGTTCACCCTGTTGAGCGTGGCCCAGGCGGTTTCGGGGCTCAACCCGTCATTGCTGTCGTCGCCGTTCAGACTGGAGACGTAGTAGGCCGTGCCCGTATACGTCTGCCCGAGAATGAGTGCGTCGGATTTGACAATGGAAGTCTCCGAGTTCAGTATCTGCTCGCGGAGCTGCGTTACCTCCTCGGGCTCTCCCAGCCCGGCCATCTCCTCGTCCATCGCCTCCAGGCGGGACAGCCAGAACTCCTGAACGGGCTCATATGTGAGCTCATACAGCCGCAGGACGGACAGAGCAGCCTCCTCGACGGTCAGCGGCGCGGTGATGTCGCCCTGCGTGTCGTAGAGCGTCTCAAATGAGCACAGGCTCATGCGGTACTGGCAGAACATCACGGCGGCGGAGAGATAGTCCATCTCGCCGAAGAGCCCCTCGTATGGCTCGGAATAGACCCACTCGCCGTTGTCCTCGCCGGTGAATTCGGTGTAGTCATAGGAGTACGGCAGGGTGCCGTCGTTGCTGGGAAGCAGGTGAGGATTGGTCGAAAAGCCGCGTATGCCGCCGTCGTTGAGCGCCTCGCCCATCAGGTCGGCCGCGCTGTACAGGGCAAAGCAGCCCTGT
>CALWYN010000142.1 GCA_944385755.1 uncultured Oscillospiraceae bacterium | reverse complement strand
TGATAAACCAGACCCTGCTCGACCAGTACGACGTGCTATACGGCGCCTGGCCGCAGAGCTACGACGCGGCGGTGCTGATAGTCGCCCCGAACAATGAGGTCAGCGACCTCGTGCTCTACACCCTGGGCCTGCGCACCGAGGAGGAGCTCACTAGCTCGCTCGAGGCCTACATGGACGGCGAGACCGTTGACGCCGACGTGGAGAGCTGGAGTTATGAGGAGCTCTGCGGCATGAGCTTCAAACTCGTGGGCTACTACGACCGCTATGTCTACGACTCCGCCTCCGGCACATATACCGACGTCTCCGGCACGTCCGCCGGGCTGGATTATCTCTATGAAAACGACGATATCGGCATCGAGCTGAAGATAAGCGGCATAGTCCGCCAGAATGAGGACGCCGTCGCCGGAATGATGAGCGGCGGCTCCCTTGGCTACACCAGCGCGCTGATAGACAGGGTGATAACCGGCGCGGAGGAGAGCGGCGTGGTCGCCGGCCAGATGGCCGACCCCGAGACCGACGTGATAACCGGCCTGCCCTTCGCCACCGGCGAGGAGGAGGAGCCGACCGGGGAGGAGCTCCGCGCCGAGGTCGACGAATACATAGCCGGTCTCGACACCGCCGCCCAGGCCGAGCTCTACTCCGAGGTGGCCAGCACGCCCACGGACGACTATCTCGACGCCGCCGTCGAGCAGGCCCTCGCCGGCCTCACGCGCGAGGACATAGAGGGCATGATGCTGGACGGCTACGCCGAGGAGATGGGCGTGGACGCGGACGCCGTGCGCGACTACGTCAGCCAGATGGACGACGAGACGCTCATGGGCTATGTCGAGGAGATGGCGCGTGAGACCGTGGCGGAACAGTACGCCGAGGGCGTGCGGCAGCAGCTCTCCTCCCTGAGCCAGCAGCAGCTGGCCGCCGCTTTGACCATGAACGGGCTGAGCGACTGGCAGTACGAGTACGTCTATGAAAACCTCATGCCCGCCCGCTATTCCGACAGCAGCTATGAGGAAAACCTGGACCTCCTCGGCTATGTGGACCTGAACAGCCCCGACAGCATAAACCTCTACGCGGCCACCTTTGCCGACAAGGACGAGATTGCCCGCATCATAGATGAATACAACGCCTCCGTGGACGAGGAGCAGCAGATAAGCTACACCGACTACGTCGCCATACTGATGAGCTCCGTCTCCACCATAATCAACGCCATAAGCTATGTGCTGATAGCCTTTGTGGCCATCTCGCTGGTCGTCTCGAGCATCATGATAGGCATCATAACCTACATCAGCGTCCTAGAGCGCACCAAGGAGATAGGCATCCTCCGCGCCATCGGCGCGAGCAAGCGCGACGTGGCCAACGTGTTCAACGCCGAGACCCTGATAGAGGGCCTGACCTCCGGATTGCTGGGCATAATCGTGACGATGATCCTCATCATACCCATAAACGCCCTGGTGCAGCACCTGACCGGCATAGCCTCGCTGCGCGCGATTCTCCCCGCCGGCGGCGCCGTGGCACTCATAATCATCTCCATGCTCCTAACTCTGATAGCCGGACTTATCCCCTCCCGCTTCGCGGCGAGGCGCGATCCCGTCGAGGCTCTAAGGACTGAGTAATTTGCACCTTTTGAAACAGGAACGGGGCTTTTACCGCGACACCCTGCTGCTCATGCTGCCCCTTATCCTGCAGAACCTTGTAACCAATTTCATGGCCCTGGCGGACACCTTCATGGTGGGCGCCCTGGGCGAAGTGGAGCTGGCGGCCGTATCCAGCGCAAACAGCCTCTTCTATGTCGTCAGCCTCCTGATATTCGGCATACAGAGCGGGGCGGGCGTCCTCGTCGCGCAGTACTACGGCCGGGGCAACACCGAGGCCATAAACCGCGTCATGGGCATGGGCTACTATGTCAGCCTGACCTTCACCTGCCTTGTGGCCCTCGCCTCCTTCCTCTTCCCCGTGCAGATAATGCGCGTACTGACCAACAACCCCTCCCTCTGGGAACCCGGCGCGGACTACGCCCGCATAGCCGGCTTCTCATACGTCTGCATGGCCGCGAGCGGCATATACATAGCCGTGCAGCGCAGCATGGAGAACCCGCGCCTGGGGGCCGTGCTGCTCACCGTCTCCGGCGCGATGAACATCGCGCTCAACTACATGCTGATATACGGCAAGTGGGGCGCGCCGGCCATGGGCTGCGCCGGCGCGGCCCTGGCCACGCTGATAAGCCGGGCCTTTGAAGTGGCGGTCGTGGCGCTCTACGCCTCGCGCAGCCGCCGCCTGAAGCTCTCCGTCCCGCTGCTTCTGCGGCCCGGCCGCAGGATGGCCGCAGACTTTACCAAATACTCCCTGCCGGTGGTGCTCAACGAGGGCTTCTGGAGCCTCGCCACCACCCTTTACACCGTCATAATGGGCCACATGGCCGGGTCCACACCCATACTGGCGGCCTACACTATAGCCGGCAATATCGACAAGATGTGCGCCGTCGCCCTCATGGCGGCGGGCAACACCGCCGCCATAATCATCGGGCGCGAGATCGGGCGCGGTTCAGCGTGGGAGCAGGTGTACTCCAAGGGCGTGGCTATGAATTTCGTGTGCCTGATTACCGGCGTAGTCAGCATGGGCATACTCCTGGCCGTGCGCGCCACGCTGCTCGACAGCCTGATATTCCCGCTCATTGACATCTCCGCCGGGGCCGGGGAGACGGCCAAATACATGCTGCTGCTCATCGCGCTGGTGATGCCTTTGCGCTCTCT
The DNA here is from genome assembly GCA_944385755.1 of uncultured Oscillospiraceae bacterium. Classification (GTDB taxonomy): domain Bacteria; phylum Bacillota; class Clostridia; order Oscillospirales; family Oscillospiraceae; genus Scatomorpha. The sequence continues at coordinate 2,320 of CALWYN010000142.1, read as the reverse complement.
CAACCTCTGCAACGTTGTCGGCGTGTTCCGGGGCGGCGGCGACGTGAATTACGCGCTCAAGGTCGATATAGGCCCTCTCTACTGCATCTGCGTCCCCTCCGCCGCCCTCTGCGGCCTGGTGTTCGGCCTCGGCATCGAGGCGGTCTATATCTGCATAGTGTTTGACGACATAGCCAAAACCGTCCTCTGCCTGCCGCACCTCCGCGGCGGCAGGTGGATAAACAGCATCACGCGCTCTGAAGAGGCATGATCTGAATTGCCGGCGGCGCGCTGCGCCGCCGGCCTCTTTTTTCCGCTGAGAGTTCACGGATTGATTCTAATTTTTTAAAATTTTCTTGACTGTTTGTTCATGACAGCTTCACAACTCCGATTTATCATAACGCACGTAAACAGGGAAAGGCCACAGAGCCCCAAACCACTTATCATGGAGGTAAAAAACCATGTATCCATATAACAGCGAAAACGAAAACAGGTCCGAAAACGGCGCCGGCTGGTATTCAGACGGCCAGCCCGCCTCCGACACTCCGGAGGACAGTTCCGCCGCTGCCGGGGATGCGTCCCCGGAGGCGGACGACGGCAGCTACCGCATAGCGAACCCCAGACAGGACAGCAGCTACTATCAGGACGCCAACTACACCCCCCAGAGCGAGGCCACCGGCCCGCAGAACTACTACGTGCCCAGGGATAACGGCGATAAAAAGGAAAAAGAGAAAAAGAAGGGCGGAATGACCTTCGCCAAAGTTGTCAGCCTCTGCCTCTGCTGCGCGCTGCTCGGCGGCGCGGCCGGCGGCGCCATAATCTACGCGGCCAACGGCAGCGGCGGGGCCTCCGACCCCGGGACCACCGCACCCATAACCCAGGTCACCGCCTCCCCCGCTCCCACGGCCACCGCGCAGGGCGCCTCGAACAGCGGCGTCCTCACCGGCAACGAGATTTACCAGCTGGCCTGCCAGCAGGTTGTCGGCGTGACCACCGAGATAACCACCACCAACTGGTTCGGGCAGACGGTCTCCGGCGCCGTGAGCGGCAGCGGCTTCATCCTCACCTCGGACGGCTACATCATGACGAACTACCACGTCATCGAGGAGGCCTATACCGGCGGCTACGACGTGAGCGTAATGCTCCACGACGGCACGACCTACGCGGCCGAGATAGTCGGCTTCGAGCGCAACAACGACATAGCAATACTCAAAATAGACGCCGAGAACCTCAGCGCCGCCACGCTCGGCAGCAGCGGCGACCTCAACGTGGGCGACACGGTCTATGCCGTGGGCAACCCGCTCGGCGAGCTGGCCTACAGCATGACCAGCGGCATAGTCTCCGCCACCGACAGGCTAATCTCCACCGACGTGAGCACCGAGATAAACATGTTCCAGTTCGACGCGGCCGTCAATGAGGGCAACTCCGGCGGCCCGCTGTACGACACTTACGGACACGTGATAGGCGTGGTCACCGCCAAGACCGGCGATGACGCCTCCACGGCCGGCACCGAGGGCCTGAACTTCGCAATCCCAATTGATGACGCGGCCCGCATAGCCAACAACATCATCGAGCGCGCGGAGACCGGCACCAGCGACACTCTGGGCAACGCCTACCTCGGCGTGACGGTCCAGGACGTGCAGGTCATAATGTCCCAGTACTACGGCTTCCCGTCAGGCGCGTATGTCGCCACGGTTGAGGACGGCAGCGCCGCGGCCAACGCCGGAATACTGATTGGCGACGTTATCACCGAGGTGGACGGCTACGAGATAAGCGGCCGCGACGACCTCTCCAACGAGCTGAATTTCCACTCCGCCGGCGAGACCGTTGACATAGTTGTATACCGCAGCGGCGAATACCTGACGCTGAGCGTTACTTTCGGCGAGCGCCCGGCGGACGAGGCCGACGCGCAGAGCACACCCACCCAGAGCGGCGGATATCCCAACTTTGATTTCGGCTGGGGCAGCTACGCCGGCTGAGAGCTCTCCCCTCTCTCGGGAGTTAATATAGATCGCAGGGCATAAGCACAGACAGTTTCTTTAGTTTCCAACTCCTCTCATTAGTTTTCCCCTCTCTTTAGTAATGAGGACGTCCGGTTCTTGACCAGCCGGGCGTCCTCGTCTTTGGGGCTTGCCATCCGGGCGTTTTTTGTCTATACTGAAAAAAACATCCGTGGAGGCAGCTATGGTACACTATCTTGAAACCCGCAGCACGGACCCGTATTACAACCTCGCCTTTGAGGAGTATGTCCTCGAACACCGGCGCGAGGGGGACTGGCTCCTGCTCTGGCAGAATTTCCGCACGGTCGTGATAGGCCTCAACCAGAACGCCGCCGAGGAGG
>CALWYN010000141.1 GCA_944385755.1 uncultured Oscillospiraceae bacterium | reverse complement strand
ACAGCGCCGGTTCATCCTCTGCACGAGCAACGAGAACAATATCTGCCGGGATATAACATTGACCCGCCTACGCGGCGTCATAGAGCAGGAGGAGCGCCCCGCCAGCCTGAAATATCTCCGGGTGGACTTCATCCCCACCTCCGGCCGACTGTATTATGAGTACTCGGACGAGCTGCTCAAACACATGCGCGAGCTCATAGAGCTCGAAACCGGGTCGGTCTGCACCGCCGGCGGTAAGGCGGCCCTTGTCCTCAGTGATGAGGAGCTGGCACAATTGCTTGACAGCTCCCGGCTGTCCGGCTGCCGCCGGCTGTATATGCACAGCGACCTGCTTATGGACGCCTCTCAGAGCCAGTTCCTGAGAGAGCGCGGCATCACGGTCTGCCGCGTACCGGAATACTACTACGACGAAACGGAGGGCTGAAATGGACATCACGCTGGCAAATTTTCAGCTCCGCGCCATATCCGCGCTCAACGACGCAATGGAGCGGCCCAACAGGGATATAGTACTAAAGAGCTGCACGGGCAGCGGTAAGACCATAATACTCACCTATTTCATGGACGGCTATCTGCGCAGCCACAGCCGCACCGTGTTTGTCTGGCTCACGCCCGGGCGCGGCGATCTGGAGGAGCAGAGCCGGGAGAAGATGCGCCGTTACATACACGGCAGCAGCACCAAGTTGCTCTCCGACGTCATGTCCTCCGGCTTTGAGGAGAACGACGTCTGCTTCATAAACTGGGAAAAGCTGAACAAAAAGGGCAGCAATGCGCTCAAGGAGTCGGAGCACGCCAATTTCATCGAGCGTATACGCTCCGCGCTGGACGACGGACTCAGCTTCAAGATAATCGTCGATGAGTCGCATCAGAACAACACCATCAAATCCACAGATATTCTAAATCTGTTTCACACCGACAAGATAATCCGCTGCTCGGCAACTCCCAGCCACGTCCGGGACGCCATACTCATCGAGGTCCCGGAGGAGGACGTGATCTCCGAGGGGCTCATAAAGAAGCTCCTTATAATCAACGAGGGCTTTGAGCAGCACATCCGGGTGGACGACCAGATAAGCTATCTCATAGACCGCGCGCTGGACCGGCAGGCCGAACTCAGGCGCGAATATCTCAAGCGCGATGTGAAAGTGCAGCCCCTCATCATCGTCCAGCTCCCCAACAGGTCGGACGCCCTGTTGGAGAGCGTCGAGACCTACTTTGATTCCCGCGGCATAACCTATGAGAACGGCCTCCTCGCCGTCTGGCTGGCCGACAAGAAGCAAAACCTCGAGGGCATCTCGGAACCCGACGCCGCCCCCATCGCCGTAATCATCAAGCAGGCAGTGGCCACGGGCTGGGACTGCCCGAGGGCCCAGATACTTGTAAAGCTGCGCGACAACATGAGCGAGGTGTTTGAGATACAGACCATAGGCCGCATACGCCGTATGCCGGAGGCCAGGCACTACGGCAGCGACCTGCTGGACTGCTGTTACCTCTACACTCTCGACGAGAAGTTCACTGAGAGTGTAAAGCTCAGTCTCGGCAAGGACGCCCTGGACGCACGAAAGCTCTTTCTCAAGCCGGAATACCGCTCCGTCACCCTGGTGAGCGAATACAAGACCGACGTGCCCTTCCCGCGCGACCCCCGGCTTGCCCTGACAGTCATCGGCAACCATTTCGTCTCCCAATACCACACCGGAACTGACATGGGGCAGAATCGCTCCTCGCTTGAGGCCGGGGGCTATTCATTTGCACAGGATATTGTCAACTATACCAAATCCGGCGCCCTGTCCACTCTGAGCGGCGACGGCATAGCCAATCTCAACGACATAGCCATACACGAGGAGCTGAGCACTCACAGGCACGGCAAGGAGTACCACCACTGTGTGGCCGAGATCGGGCTGAAGATCGGCCTGGATTACAGCAGCATAAACGCCATAATCCGCCACCTCTTCCTCGAGGGCATAAAGAGCCGGCCCAAGATTACGGCCCTCGGCATACGCGAGCTCTACTCCTTCGTTATCAACAACAAAGCCCTGCTCATTGAGGACGTGCGCAGCGCCATGTCCTCCGAGACCGCCCAGCTCGCGCTCCCGGTCAGCGGCGTCACGGAGCGTCCCTTCTCCTTCCCCGCAGAGCTTCTCTTCACCTATGACGGCGCGTCCAAATCCCAGACTGAGCTGACAAAGAACGTCTACTCCGGTTACCTCTCCTCCGCCGAAAAACGCTCTCTTCCCGAAAAGCTCTTTGAGCGGTACTGCCAGCGCAGCGGCGGCGTCTCCTGGTTCTACAAGAACGGGGACAAGGGCCCCGAGTATCTCTCCATCGTCTACGAGGACAACCTGGGCAAGCAGAAGTCCTTTTACCCGGACTATGTTCTCGGGGATTCGGAGGGCAATATATGGGTTATAGAGACTAAGGGAGGCTTCACGAGGACCGGAGAGAGCGAGGATATCGACCGCTTTACCGCCAAGAAGTTCTCCGTCCTGAGGAGCTATCTGGACCGGCACGGCCTCCGCGGCGGCATAGTCCGCCAGGACAAGCAGAGCAGCGAGCTGTGCATCTGCACGGATAAATACTCCGACGACATAATGAGCAGCTCCTGGCAGCTCCTCTCGGAGGTCCTTTAAGGCCCGGAACGGCCAGTTCCCTCTACTCTCTCCGCCGCTTCGCCCGCATCCGACTCACTGAACACCGCCCTGCCCCTGAACAGCTCGTTCAGATACGTCTGCCTCAGCCAGTCCGCCAGCAGCTTCCGCTGCTCGCCCGAGAGCTCGGACGTCGGCACGAGTTTTCCATTGACACGGACCAGAACTTCAATGTGCATAAGCAACACCCCCGCTGCAGAATATGCGGCCTCGCCCCGGCGGAGACTTCTCACCCCGCCTGAGCGGCCATATATTCTAGCGGGGGTGGTTTTATGCCGGACTGCGCGGCCTATATCCGGGTATCCACAGAGGACCAGGCGGAGCTCTCGCCTGAGAGCCAGCTTGAGGAGATAAAAAAATATGCCGCCCGAGAGGGGCTCACTCTCCTCCCCGGGCACATTTATGCCGACACCGGTATTTCGGGCAAGAGGGCCTCCAGGCGCCCGGAATTCCTGCGCATGATATCCGTTGCCAAGGGGCAAAATTGCCCCTTTTCGGTCATTCTGCTCTGGAAATACTCGCGTTTTGCCCGAAATCAGGAGGAGAGCATATTCTATAAGTCAATCCTGCGCTCAAAATGCGGTATCGAAGTTATAAGCGTCACCGAGCCGCTCGTCTCCGGACCGTTCGGCAGCCTGATAGAGCGCATAATAGAATGGATGGATGAGTTCTACTCGATACGCCTGAGCCAGGAAGTCCGGCGCAGCATGGCTCTGAACGCCGCGCACGGGCGGCTGCAGTCCGCCCCACCCTTCGGCTACAGGGCCTCCGGCGGCGTCCTCGTGCCCGTCGAGAGGGAGGCGGAATGTGTCCGCCGGCTGTATTCCGGGTTTCTGGCCGGAAAGGGCCTGTATGCTCTGGCCCGCTGGCTGAATGACGCCGGCATAAGGACACGCCGCGGCAACGCCTTCGAGAGCCGCTCTGTCGAATACATATTGCGCAATCCGGTATATACCGGCCGCCTGCGCTGGCAGGAGCGCGGCCGGGAGGCCATAATGGCCGCCGGCTCCCACGAGCCAATAGTCGACGGCGCCACCTGGCAGGCCGTCCAGCGCCGCCTCGACGAGTTGAAATCCCGGCGCGTCCCCCGCTCACGCCCTGAATCCGGCCTGAAATTCTGGGCCGGCGGGCTGGTCAGATGCGCTGAATGCGGCTCCACACTTGTATATGAAAAGGGCGGGCGCTGCAAGTGCAACGGCTACGCCAGGGGCCGCTGCCGGGAGTCCCAGCGAGTGGGCACGGCGGAGCTGGAGAGCGCCATACTGTCACAGCTCGAGCTGGATTCCGGCGCTTGCGCGCCCCTCAGGTTCGAGCTGCTCCCGGAAGCGCCGCGCCCGGACGGCGCAGAATCCCGCCTCCGCGATTCACTGCGCCGGGCCGGCGTGGAACACGAAAGGCTTCTCGACGCCTATCTCTCCGGCGCGCTCACCCTGGAGGAGTTTGAGCCCCGCCTGAGGGACATCAGGTCCAGGCAGGAGCGGCTGAGGGCGGAGCTGAGAGGTCTCTCCCCCGACGATACGCCGGATTCACGCCCGTCCCTTTCAGAGCAGGCCGGCGCCGCTCTGACGTCCCTCTCCGCCCCACAGATAGGTGGTATACCGGAGCGAAACGCGGCCGCCAGGAGCGTGCTGGAGAGCTGCACATACAGCCGCCGTGAGGACAGACTTGTCCTGGTCTACCGCCTGGACATGTAGCCGGAAGCGATAAGGCGGCCCTGACGGTGAGCTGGGGGCGTCTCTGCGCTACCTGAGCCAGCGTTATTCCATGCCCTGGGCGGAGCTCAAGGGGCTGCTGACCGATATCGGCACTGAGGAGCTGGGCCATCTGGAGATGATAGGGGCTATAGTCCATCAGCTCACCCGCAATCTCACGGTTGACCAGATCAAAGCCGCCGGATTCGACGCCTATTTTGTCGACCACACCGCCGGTGTCTATCCCACTGCCGCCTCCGGCTTCCCCTGGAATGCCGCGAGCATGGCCGTCAAGGGCGATGTGCTCGCCGATTTGAACGAGGATCTGGCCGCCGAGCAGAAGGCCCGCGTGACATATGACAACATCCTCCGGCTCTCCGATGACCCGGATGTAAACGACGTCATCCGCTTCCTCCGCGAGCGCGAGATAGTCCACTATCAGCGTTTCGGCGAGGGGCTGCGCCTGGCGCAGGACAGACTGGACCAGAAGAATTTCTACGTCACCAACCCCGCTTTTGACAAATAAATAAACGGGGGCCTGAGCCCCCGTTACATAACCGCTGTATGATGGCAGCTCAGATGCGGCCATCTTCTCAGCTCTCTGTCTCTTCGACCAGAATGTTGTAGCTGAGCGGGCCGGAGCACTCGGGGTAATCGGCGATGTCCCACCAGTAGCTCCCCCACATCTCGGTGTCATTTTTCAAAAACGTGTTGGCAAAGCCCAGCTCGGCGGCGTTTGAGGTATCGACATGGTAGCTCGCGCCGTCAACGGTGATTATATTCCAGTAATGGGTCGCTCGGTCGAGACGGCCCTCCACGACGGTACAGTTTATCCCGAGAATATCACACAGCGCCTTGTACGCCAGGGCCATGCCCTCGCTGTCGGCCCTGCCGGCCACCAGGGCGTCCCAGGCGGTCTGCCCGCCCTCCTCGCTGTCTGACACGCACCTCTCTATCAACACGCTCGCCGCCTGAAGGGCCCTGTAGGCGTCCCCTTCCGATGTCACCCGGGCGGCGATTCTGGAGGCCGCCTCGTTCAGCTGGCCGTGCATCGCCTCCAGCATATCGTCATTTCCCAGGTAATTGATGCTTATGTCGTATATTCTCTGCATGCCGAGTCCGGAATAGACGTCGACTGAGGCGGACGGCTTCACCACGCAGGAGAGCGGGTTGTCCATATAGGCCTGGATGACATAGTCGGCCGCCTCGGCCTCGCCCACGTCCGTCGCGGAGACAAGCACCACCAGCCCCGGACTCATGCTCTCTATGGCCTCCTCTATGCAGTTATAGAGGTCACCGGAAGTGCTGACGCTGATTATGGAGTCTATCTCCTCCTGGCTGCGCTTGTAGTAAATATACACCTCCGCCTCGGCGTAGGCCACGACTGTTGTAATGTCGTATGAGATATAGTCCACCGAATAGCTGCCCAGGGCAGTTTCCCTGCTCACGGAGTTACAGGCGGCCGCCAGGTCGTCGCTGATGTTCTCGCCCGGATAGTTTCTGAAATCCAGCGTTCCTGAATCAGCGTGCGATGTCACCAGATTGCTTATGGCCAGGCGCAGAGTGGTGTAGCTGGTGACCGGTATGGCCCCGTCGCTGCCCGGCGTGGGGCGCGCGTACTCGTAATCTGACACGGAGAGGTACTCCTCGTCGAACACTGAGGCGCAGCCCGAAGACGGCAGCAAAAGAGCCGTAAAAAGCACCAGAGCCGCGAATCTCTTCCAGTGTCCACGCATGGGGCCCCTCCCCTCCTGTCTCAAAAGCCCAGTTCCTCTCCGATTATGACCAGCTCCGCCTTGTCCATCACCGACATCGGGGCCATCAGAATGCTCATGCCCCGGCAGATGCGCTCCGGGCTGCGGCAGTCGTAGCAGCGCAGCTCGCCCTTTACGCAGGGCGTGTTTTTATTAAAGCTGCGCGCACGCAACGGCCCGGCCACGTTTCTGGCGCGCCATATGGCCTTCTCCAGCGTGGGCTCGACCTTGTTTGTCCCGGCCACTATGTACAGGGATTTGTGTCCATAGAGGTTGGAGGCCACACGGTTGCCGTTGCCGTCGATGTTTACAATCTCTCCGGTCTCGGCTATGCCGTTCGCGCTGCTGATATAGGCCTCCGAGTGCTCGGCCCGCGCCCTGGCGTCGTCCGGCTCCTGCTTCCAGTGCCAGGCAACGTCCGGACACAGCCCGGTCAGCCTGTCGTATATGCCCAGGCTCTCCACGGTCTGGCTGCCTCCTATTCCCACGCTCTTTCCGGCGAGTTCTCCCACCAGGTAGTCCGCGGCCTCGGCCGCCGTGGCGAAATACTTGAAGGAAAACCCCCTCGCCTCTGCATTTTTCTTCAACTTTTCGATATCCATTTCATATCTCCTTTCATTTGTGCTTTGCGCGGGAGATGCGCCCGTCCCTGGGCTCAGTTCTCGCTTTCAATATTCTCAAAGCCGTTTCCGAACACATCCCTGGCGTCGGTGACTATCAGGAAGGCGTGGACGTCCACCAGTTTTACGATGCGCCGCACCTGGGTTATCTGCGTCTTTTTAATGACGCACAGTATGACGTTTTTGGCCTTGCCGGTATAGGCGCCCTCGCCGTGCAGCAGCGTTACGCCGCGGCCGAGCTGGCTTGTTATGGCATTTTTCAGCTTGTCGCTCTCGTCACTGATGATGTAGCACACCTTGCTGGTCCCGAGGCCGTACAGTACCAGGTCTATGGCTCTTGAGACAACGAACATGGCTATGGTGGAATACATGGCCGCCTCGAGTGAGTTGAATATCAGGGCATAGAGCGCGAGAATGATGACGTCGAGTATCAGCATCAGAGTGCCGAAGTTGAGATACGCGTATTTCAGGCGCAGGAACTTTACAACAATGTCCACCCCGCCGGTCGTCACACCGGCCCTGTATATGATGCCGAGCCCCGCGCCGTTCAGCACTCCCCCGAAGATGGCCGCCAGAAGCACGTTATCCGTCGCCTCCCAGCCCAGGAGAGAAAACAGGTCTATGAACACCGAGGAGGCCATCATCCCCGTAAACGAGCCAATCACAAAACCGAGGCCGAAACGCCTCCACGCGGCGATAAAGAGCGGTATGTTCATGACGATATTCATCACGCCCACGGGCAGTCCGCTAAGCATGTTGATTATCATCGCTATGCCGGTGACTCCGCCGGCCAGTACCTCATTGGGGTAATAGAAAAACTGGAATCCCACGCCGTAAATTGCCGAACCAAGAATTATCAGCGCATACTCTTTGGTATACTCGGTGACGGTCTTTTTGGGAAACATTGTTTATCCCTCCAGAATTGACATCTGTTTTTCGCCCCTGTCCTCATCGCGGAGGAGCGCGCCCGCAGCGGGCAGGCTGCGCACGCGATATCTTGCCAGGTTCTTTATGCCCGTCTTATACAGCGGCCGCGCGTCCGACAGCTTGTATCGCGGTTTCAGTGTCATGACCCCGACGCCCTGTGTGGTGCGCGAGGCCTTGGGCGCGAGCAGCGCCGTATTGAAGATAACCGCTCTCCCCTCCGTTGAAAAGGCGGCAACCTCCAGGTCCCCGTCAATTACCAGGACACGCGCCAGCGGGCTCTTGTCGGAGTAGGCATTCACCAGTTTTTTGCGGTTCGTCTTCGTCTCATAGGACGACAGCGGCACCCTCGCCGCCTTGCCGTTCTCAAAGAAAAAGATTACCTGCTGGCTGTAATCGCCCGTGGACACCACGGCCACCACAGTCTCGCCCTCCTCCATGCCCAGGTGCGAGGGCAGGTAGACGCCCAGCACAGAGGCCTTCGCGTCCTCAAAATCCGCCAGGCGCGCCCTGTAGGCCTGCTGTCTGTCCGTAAACACCAGTATCTCGGCCCTGTTTGTGGCCTCAAAGTCCACTCCCGGGCCGTCGCCCTCCTTGTACTTTTGCTCAGCGGACATCCTCAGCGACTGCGGAGTTATCTTCTTGAGATAGCCCTCGCGCGAGACAAATACGTGTACGGGGTAATCCGCCACGTTCTCTTCCTCTTCCGGCTCCTCAATCTCGTCCGCGTACACAATTCCGGTACGCCTGGGCTCGGCATACTGTTTGATTATCGCCTGCAGCTCCCTGATTATTATACTCTGTAGCTTTCTCCTGCTGTCAAGCGTGGCCTGGAGCTCCGCGATCGAGCCCTCAAGTTCCTCCGTCTCCGCCGTGCGCTTCAGAATGTACTCACGGTTGATGTTCCTCAGCTTTATCTCGGCCACATATTCCGCCTGTGTCTTGTCGATGCCGAACCCCGCCATCAGGTTGGGCACGACGTCGGCCTCCCGTTCGGTGTTGCGGATTATGGCTATGGCCTTGTCAATGTCCAGCAGTATCCTGGCCAGGCCCTTGAGCAGGTGTAGCTTTTCGCGTTTGCGCGCCAGTTCAAAATACACCCTGCGCTTTACGCAGCCGGTGCGCCAGGCGGTCCACTCGGAGAGTATCTCTCCCACGCCCATAACGCGCGGGTTGCCCTCAATGAGTATATTGAAATTGCAGGCGAAAGAGTCCATCAGCGGTGTGGACCTGAAAAGTTTCGCCATGAGTTTGTCCGGGTCGGCCCCGCGTTTCAGGTCGATGGCGAGCTTGAGCCCGTTCAGGTCCGTCTCGTCGCGCATGTCCGAGATCTCTTTGACCTTGCCAGCCTTCACGAGCTCGGCCACCTTGTCCATCACGGCCTCCGCCGTGGTCGTATACGGCAGTTCATATATCTCTATGACGTTTGCCTTCGCGTCGTAGCGCCAGCGCGCCCTCACGCGGAAGCTGCCGCGCCCCGTGCGGTAGATCTCCGCCATGGCGGCGGTGTCCATGATAACCTCCCCGCCCGTGGGGAAGTCCGGCGCAGGCATGGTTGACATAATATTATGGTCCGGGTCGCGCATGAGCTCTATCGCCGTCTCACATACCTCCGCCAGGTTGAAGCCGCATATCTGGCTGGCCATGCCCACGGCTATGCCGGTGTTGGCCGAGACCAGGACGTTGGGGTATGCCGTCGGCAGCAGGACGGGCTCCTTCATGCTCCCGTCGTAGTTGTCCACAAAATCCACGGTGTCCTTGTCGATGTCGCGGAACACCTCGCCGCATATCGCCGACAGCTTGGCCTCCGTATACCTGGAGGCCGCGCAGGCCATATCGCGCGAATACACCTTGCCGAAGTTGCCCTTTGAGTCCACAAACGGCGTCAGCACCGCCCCGTAGCCCTTTGAGAGGCGCACCATCGTGTCATATATCGCGGCGTCGCCGTGGGGATTCAGCCGCATTGTCTGCCCCACGATGTTCGCGGATTTCGTGCGCGCGCCGCTGAGCAGATTCATCTTGTACATCGTGTACAGCAGCTTGCGCTGGGAGGGCTTGAATCCGTCTATCTCCGGTATGGCTCTGGAGACTATAACGCTCATGGCGTAGGGCATGTAGTTTGTCTCCAGCGTCTCGGTGATGGGCTGTTCGAGCACCTCGGCGCGGAGGCCCATCACATCCGCGCTGCCCCTGTTCTGTTTGGGAGTGTCCTTCTCCTGTTTTTTGCGCGCCATTTATTTCCTTCCGCCCTTGCCTTTTTTCTTTTTGCCCGTCGTCAGGTCCCTGTTGCAGTTGGGGCAGACCTTCAGGCTCAACATCTTGCGAATCAGCAGCGTACCGCACCATGGGCAGCGCCCCCACTTGAGCACTATCGCCAGGGTAAACATGATAAACATCAGCGCGGCATAGGTCAGGTAGGCCGCAAGCTGTGGGTCGGAGTTTCCGACAAATATCCCCAGAAAGCACGCCAGGGTCGTGAGGGCGAAGCCCACCTTGGCCACTTTCTTCACAGTTTCAAACTTCATGCGGATACCCCCTCATGATATGTCTGCCAAGTCAAGATACTGGCTGCCAAACTCCGATATGTGCTGTTTTCGTCCGGCCAGGTTGTCTCCCAGCAGCAGGTCAAACACTGCCGCCGTTCTCTCCACGTCCTCCGGCATGACGCGGATCAGCCTTCTGGTCTCCGGGTTCATCGTCGTCAGCCACATCATGTCCGGATCGTTCTCGCCCAGGCCCTTTGAGCGGTTTATCGTGGCCTTCGCCCCGTTCAGGGACGCTATTACCTCCGCCTTTTCCCGCTCGGAGTACGCGAACCAGGTCTTTCCTCCGGACTGTATCTCGTACAGCGGCGATTCGGCAATGTAAACCAGTCCCTCGCGTATGAGCGTTGGCACCAGGCGGTAGAGCATCGTGAGTATGAGCGTCCTTATCTGGAAGCCGTCGACATCCGCGTCGGTGCAGATTATCACCTTGCACCAGCGCAGGCTGTCCAGGTCGAAGCCCGGCAGCTCCTTCGCGTGCTTCTGCACCTCCACCCCGCAGCCGAGCACTTTTATGAGATCGGTAATTATCTCGTTTTTGAATATTCTGGAGTAGTCCGCCTTCAGGCAGTTGAGTATCTTCCCGCGCACGGGCATGATACCCTGAAATTCCGCGTCGCGGCTGAGCTTGCAGGCCCCCAGCGCGCTGTCGCCCTCGACAATATATATCTCGCGTTTGGAGACATCGCGGCTGCGGCAGTCGACGAATTTCTGCACGCGGTTGGAGATATCCATGCTGCCCGTGAGCTTCTTTTTAATGGTCAGCCGCGCCTTCTCCGCCTGTTCGCGGCTGCGCTTATTTATCAGCACCTGGTCGGCTATCCTGTCGGCCTCGGCCCTGTGCTCAATAAAGTACACCTCGAGCCGCTCGCGGAAGAACTCCGTCATCGCCTCCTGGATAAAGCGGTTGGTTATGGCCTTCTTGGTCTGGTTCTCGTAAGAAGTCTGGGTTGAAAAGCAGTTTGTCACCAGCACAAGGCAGTCCTGGATGTCCTGGAAGCTTATTTTGGATTCGCCCTTCTGATATTTTCCTGCCTTCTTAATATAGGCGTCAAGCGCCGAGACAAAGGCGCTCCTGGTGGCCTTCTCCGGCGCTCCCCCGTGTTCGAGGAAGGAGCTGTTGTGGTAATACTCCGTCACGCTCACGCGGGTGGAAAAACACAGCGCCGCCGAGAGCTTCACCTTATATTCCGGTTTATCCGCCCTGTCGCGCCCGCGCTTCTCGGCAGAGATGAAAAACGGTTCGCTCAGCCGCCCCTCCTCGCCGGCCAGCTCGCGCACGTAGTCGAGTATGCCGTTTTCGTAGACTATGTCCGTGGTCTCAAACTTTCCGGCGGATATCTCGTTGCGCAGTCTGAATGTAACGCCGGCATTCACCACCGCCTGCCGCCTAAGCGTCTCGCGGTAATACTCCAGAGGTATGTCTATGTCGGTGAACACCTCGAGATCGGGCCTCCAGCGTATGTCGGTGCCGGTTTTCTTCCTGTCCGCCGGCTCCACCTCCATCTCGCCCGCTATGCGGCCCTTTTTGAAGTGCAGCGTGTACTTCTTTCCGTCCCGCCGCACCACCACGTCCATGTATTCGCTCGCGTATTGGGTGGCACAGGTGCCGAGGCCGTTAAGCCCCAGTGAATACTCATAGTCCCCGCCGTCGTTGTTCCTGTATTTTCCTCCGGCGTAGAGCTCACAGAACACGAGCTCCCAGTTGTAACGCTTTTCCGTGGGGTTCCAGTCTACCGGGCAGCCCCTCCCAAAATCCTCACATTCTATGCTCTTGTCGAGATAGCGGGTAAGTGTTATAATGTTCCCGTTTCCCGCCCTGGCCTCGTCGATGGAGTTCGAGAGTATCTCGAACATCGCGTGCTCGCAGCCCTCCAGCCCATCGGAGCCGAAGATGACCGCCGGTCTTTTTCTTACCCTGTCCTCGCCTTTGAGCTGAGAAATACTGTCGTTGCCATAGCTTTCGGCCCTGTTTTTTGCCATATCTGCCGTTTTCCCTCACACATTACAAGATATTGTAGCGCAAAGGCGCATATTTTTACTTATATAGTATATCTTAACCAGTCACAAAAAGCAAGCCCAATCACCGAATGCAAAAAAGCGGGAGAGTTCAAGCCTTTCGGCTCTTCTCTCCCGCCGCTCCGCCTAAGTTTTATCGCGTTCGCAATAAACCCGCGGAACTTGAGCTTCCGTGGCATCTCCGCGGGTCTTTTTCTCTCGCCGCTCGAGCGCCTTTCCTTAGCTCCACGGGTAGTATGCCGCCGGGCCGCGGATATATTACAAGCAAATTTTTGCAGAAAAGGTTTAACCGCGCCTCTTTTGAATAGAATATATGGACAAGGAGTGTGATATCCATGTCAAAGCGTTCAAGAGAGGCCCGCGAGAGGAAAACCGAGATTGCCAAGGCGACGCAGGAACTGGGCGAGGTGCGCCGCTCGCTGAGCGAGGCCTACAGGCAATTCAATACCGTAACCGACGACGTGACGATGGACGCCTGCATTTTCGAAATCAGCGCCCTCAAGAGCAAGTACAACTGCGCAGTCCGCAACCTGAAATCACTCTATCTATAGCACATCATAGGAGGATACCCATGGAAACAACCGCGACCGTAGCGGTCATAGTCGTATGCGCGCTTTTAATCTGGCTGTTGGTGGCCATACTCAAAACCCCGATGAAGCTGATTCTGAAACTGCTGATAAACATGGTCTGCGGCTTTATCATGCTTTTCGTGTTCAACTTCATCGGGGGGTTCTTCGACCTCTCGCTGGGGATAAACGCCACGAACGCCCTCGTTGCCGGTGTTCTCGGCATCCCCGGCATAGTTCTGCTCCTTCTGCTGCAAACCTTCCTCTGATACATAGGCCCCGGCACCGCTCAACGTCCAGGTTTTTGCCGTGCCTCGCCGTTACTTATTCCATTTACTATTTGAGTTTACAAAAAAGCGGCCGGGAAAACCCGGCCGCTGCAATATT
>CALWYN010000140.1 GCA_944385755.1 uncultured Oscillospiraceae bacterium | reverse complement strand
CAACACTCCCTGTCAGCTTTATTTGAATCGTCCCGCCACCGGCGGCACATAGGTCTCCTATACTCCCGTCAATTTGTTCATTGCGGACTCGTAAAACGTCATAACTCCCATGTCCGCCATTATTACTGTCTTTGAGCTCCTGCGAATGAGCACCTCATCGCCGTCCTCCATTGATATCGCCTTCGTGCCGTCGACCGAGAGCAGCCCCACGCGCCCCCGCAGCTTATCCGGCTTTATCGCCACTTTCCTGGCCGGCGAGAGGACAAAACTCTTTGCCGCCATGATATGTGCGCATATGGGTGTGATTATGATGTTCTCGGCCTCAGGTTCAACTATTGGCCCCCCAGCCGACATGGAATACGCCGTGGACCCCGTCGGGGTAGAAACTATTACGCCGTCCCCCGAAAACTCCGTGACGCGCGTGCCGTCCGCCGTCACGCAAAGCCCGATACAGCTCACGTCGCTTTTGACGACCACATCGTTGAGCGCGCAGTCCAGCACGCTCTCCCCGTCGGCCCGCCTGAGCTCGACGTCCAGTAGCATTCTGCGGCTGTGGCGGAAATCACCGGCGGCCGCCCGCCTGACCAGTCCTATGTCCTCGGGTTCCAGCGAGGCCATGAAACCCTTGGTGCCCATATTCACCCCCAGCATGGGTATCTGGAGGTCCATCACCTGCCTGGCCACGTGCAGAAACGTGCCGTCTCCCCCAAAGGAGATTATGAGCTCGGCGTCCTCCGCCGCCCGTCTGAGCGGGATCATGTTGGAATCCCCCGGCACGTCGACAAACACCGGGCTTATCACGGTCTCCCTCCCGTCCGCCTCCAGGAAGGCCCTGGCCCTCATCGTCAGGGCCAGGCTCCTGTCCCTGTAGGGGTTGGGTGAGAGCACTATTCGCTTCATCTGACAGCTTCACCTCCGTGAGATGCGGCCACGACCGATGCCGCGGAGAGTTCCGGCGGCTCAAAGTTCCCCTTCTTCAGCCAGGCCAGATATTCAATGTTTCCCTCGGGCCCGCGTATCGGGGAGAAGTCCAGCCCCATCAGAGTACAGCCGGAACCCGGCACAAAATCCATGAACTCCCTCAGCACCCGCTCATGCACGGCCGCGTCACGCACCACGCCCTTCTTTCCCACATCGGCCTTGCCCGCCTCAAACTGGGGTTTTATCAGGCATATGAGGTCAGAACCGCCCAGCAGCAGGGGTGTTACGGCCGGAATGACCAGCTTCACTGATATAAATGACAGGTCCATGACCGCAAGTTCCAGCGGCTCCGGAAACATGTCCGGGCTCAGGTGCCTCGCGTTCGTGCGCTCCATGGTGACCACCCTGCCGTCGCTTCTGAGGCTCCAGGCCAGCTGGCCGTAGCCCACATCCACGGCATAGACGCGCTTCGCGCCATTGCGCAGCAGCACGTCCGTGAAGCCTCCGGTCGAGGCACCGCAGTCAATGCAGGTTTTTCCCTCCGGTGAGACCGGAAACACCCGCAGGGCCTTTTCCAGCTTCAGCCCACCGCGGGAGACATACGGGCAGGAGGAGCCCCTGAGCTCAACTTTCGCCCCGTCCGCCACCGGCATCCCAGCCTTGGTGGCCTTTTGCCCGTCCACATATACCAGTCCGCTCATTATGTCGGCCCTGGCCCTCTCGCGGCTCTCCGCCAGGCCGAGCTCGACGACCCTCACATCCAGTCTTTCCTTAGCCATCACATCAGCTCCATTGCCGCCGCCGCTATTGCGGCCGCGTCTATGCCTGCTGCGGCGCGCAGCTCCCCGGTGCTCCCCTGCTGTACCACTCCCTCTCCCAGGTCGAGAATGCGAGCGGCAAAGGGCGGCCTTCCCACGGCCTCGGCCATCAGCCTTGTACCGATGCTGCCGGCACGGCACACCTCCTCGGCCACCACAAGCCTCCCAGTCTTTTCCAGAGAAGTGAAAACCACCCCGCTGTCCAGAGGACATACCCTGCCCAGCTTCACTATCTCGGCCGACACGCCTTTCCATTCCAGCATGCGCGCGGCCTCCAGCGCCTCGTTCACCATGGTGCCGTAGGCAACGAGCGTGACATCCCTCCCCGCCCGCAGTATTGACGCGGGCTCGACGCGGCTCTCGCGGTATTCGCCCTCCCCTCCGCGGGGATAGCGCACTGCCACGGGGCCGGTCTCCCCGTTTACCGCCCAGTTCAGCATCTCCCTGAGTTCGGCGAAAGAGGCCGGACACCATACGGTCATCCCGGGCACTGAGGAGAGATACGCCAGGTCGAATACGCCGTGGTGGGTCTCCCCGTCCTCCCCCACCAGCCCGGCCCTGTCCACCGCCAAAACTACGTGCAGCTGCAGGAGGGAAACGTCGTGTATCAGCATATCGTACGCCCGCTGCAAAAAGCTGGAGTATATCGCCGCCACGGGCACAAGTCCCTGTTTGGCCATGCCGGCGGCCATGGACACGGTGTGCCCCT
This sequence comes from uncultured Oscillospiraceae bacterium, assembly GCA_944385755.1. Classification (GTDB taxonomy): domain Bacteria; phylum Bacillota; class Clostridia; order Oscillospirales; family Oscillospiraceae; genus Scatomorpha. The sequence continues at coordinate 4,659 of CALWYN010000140.1, read as the reverse complement.
CGGCTATGCCGGTGTCGAAAAACCGTTCCGGGAATTTTTTCGCAAACCGGGCCAAGCCGGTCCCGTCCTCCATTGCGGCGGTGAGCGCGGTTATCCTCTCGTCTGCCTCTGCCAGGCGGCACAGGGCCGTCCCAAAAACCTCCGAAAAAGTCCTGGCGGAGCTCTTTAACACACCTGTCTGAGGGTCAAACGGCCCCACGCCGTGGTACTTGTCGGGGTGGAGTTCCGCGAAAGGATATCCCCTGCCCTTCTGGGTAAGCACATGGACCAGCACCGGCACGCGCATATCGCGCGCCCAGGATATGGCGCTCTCAAGGGCCTGTATATTATGCCCGTCCACAGGCCCCAGATAATAAAAGCCCAGATCGTCAAACATATTTCCTGGCAGCACGGCGTCCTTCACAAATTCCTTTATGCGGTGCAGCGCGGAGTAGAGAGGCCTGATTTCGCCAATGGTGGCGCGGTACCAGCGTTTGAAACCGATATATCCCGGTTTGACCCTCATGCGCGAGAGCAGCCGGGCCATCCCTCCCACATTGCTGGCTATGGACATGGCGTTGTCGTTGAGGATAACCACCAGCGGCTCTCCGGACTGTCCGGCATTTGAAAGCCCCTCGTAGGCCAGCCCTCCGGTCAACGCCCCGTCGCCTATCACCGCCACGACATCGTAATCCCCGCCCAGCCTTGTCCTGGCGTGGGCCATGCCCAGGGCGACGGACACAGAATCGGAGGCGTGCCCGGCGATGAAGGCGTCCGCCTGGCTCTCGCAGGGCTTGGGGAAGCCGGACACGCCGCCGGATTTCCTCAGCCTTGCGAATCCCTCGCGCCTGCCGGTGAGGAGCTTGTGCGTATAGCACTGATGGCCGACATCGAATACTATCCGGTCACGCATCGGGTCGTATACCCTGTGCAGCGCGACGGTCAGCTCCACAACACCCAGATTTGAGGCCAGGTGCCCGCCGGTTTTTGAAATTGAATCTATCAGGAAGCTGCGTATTTCCGAGCACAGTTCCGGCAGCTGCTCCTCAGGCAGAGCTTTCAGATCAGAATTGGTATTTATTTCATCAAGTATATGCAAAGGTATAACCTCTTCATCCGGTGATATCGCAACCATAAGCAGGATATGGCATCTCTCTTTATTTAATATAACAAAAATCGCCCGCTATTTCAATAGAGCAGGGCGATTTTGAATATATTCATTAATTTTGACAACCGTCACCCTCGCCTCACCGCCATGCGGCGCGCCAGTTCGGACAGAAATCCGTCTCTGTCCATGTGCTCGACCGTCTTTACGGCCTGTCCGGTTATCCGCTCGACCATCCTGCCGCACTCCTCTTCTCCGTAGAGTGTCATAAAGGTGGTCTTGCCCTCCTGGACATCGGAACCTATGGGTTTCCCGAGCTCCGATACCGTGCTTATCACGTCGAGCATGTCATCGCGTATCTGGAACGCGGCCCCGAGCTGAGCGCCGTACTGCCCCGCGGCGTCGATCATCTCCTCGCCGGCTCCCGCGGCCGCCGCGCCGAGCATGCACGCCGCCGAGAGCAGAGCTCCTGTTTTTCTGCTCTGCAGCTCGCGGACCTCGTCTGCGGAGAAGGCCCTCTCGCCGGCCGAAAGGTCCATGTACTGCCCGCCGCATATTCCGTCCACTCCGGCGGCTCCCGCAAGTATCTCGGCACACCTGGCCCTGCGCCCGGCCGGCAGCCCGCTCCTGAGAATGGCCCCAAAGGCCTCCGCCTGGAGTGCGTCGCCCGCGAGCACGGCCGTACTCTCCCCAAAGACTCTGTGGTTGGTGGGCTTTCCACGCCTTAGGTCGTCGTTGTCCATGCACGGCAGGTCGTCGTGTATCAGCGAATAGGTATGCAGCATCTCCACCGCGCAGGACACAGGGAGCACATCCCCCGCCGCCGCGCCGCAGAGCCGCGCGAATTCCAGTGTCAGAACCGGGCGTATTCTCTTTCCGCCGGCGGTCAGGCTGTAGTCCATAGCCTCCAGCAAGCCGTCAAATGGGAAACCGCGCTTTTCACCGAAGCAGCTCTTCAGCGCCGGTTCGATGAGGGACAGGTAGCCCTCATAGCGTTCTTCGTAAGTCACTGCTCCACGGCCTCCTCAAACGGCAGCTCCTCGGGTTCCCCGTCCGGGCCCTTGCGCAGCTTGACAACCCGCTGCTCCGCCTCGTCCAGCGCCTTTGTACAGCTGGCCACCAGACCGGCTCCCTCCTCAAACAGCTTCAGCGAATCCGCCAGGGGCGCGTCCCCCTTTTCCAATATGCGGACTATCTCGCCCAGCCTCGCAAGGCTGTCCTCAAAGCTCTGCTTCTTCTGTGCCATCACTGTCTCCTTTTATGCTGTCAACGGTGCAGCCCACCTCGCCCCTGGACAGGAGAAGCCTCAGCCTGTCGCCCTTTGCAAGGCCGGCGGAGGTGCGCAGCGCCCTTCCCGAGCCGTCCAGGGCTATGGAATACCCGCGGCTCAATACTTTCAGAGGGCTCAGTGCGTCCAGTTTGGCAGCAAGCGAGGCATACAGGGCCTTCTTGCCCGAAATTATCCTGGACTCCGCGACATCCAGCCTCAGCCTAACGGCGTCCAGTTCCAGTCTCCGCTGGTCGATGAAGCCCGTGGGGCTCTTCATCACCCTGCGCGAAGCCAGGTCCTCCAGTTCGCTCCTGCGGGCTTTGATCTGCTTCTGCACGGCCTGATACAACCTTGACTGTGCGCTTGAGATAGCCTCAAGCAGCTCGGCGCAGTCCGGCGCCGCCAGTTCGGCCGCGTTGGACGGCGTAGCCGCCCTGAGGTCGGCCACAAAATCCGCTATGGTCACGTCGGGTTCGTGCCCCACCGCGGATATTACGGGTATCTCACAGTCGTATATTGCCCGGGCCACACGCTCGTCGTTGAACGCCCAGAGGTCCTCCATAGAGCCGCCCCCGCGCCCGGCTATAAGCACGTCGGCCAGCCGGTGCCGCCCGGCGTACCTTATGGCGCCGGCAATCTCCGGAGGCGCCTCCGCCCCCTGTTCTCGCTCGGGCGGCAGCAGCACTTCGGCCATCGGCCCGCTTTCTCTGAGAACCCCTATGCTATCCTGCACGGCCGCCCCCGCCTCGCTGGTCACCACGGCTATTCTCTCCGGGTATCTGGGGATCGGGCGCTTGTGCTCCCGTGCAAACAGGCCCTCTGCCGCCAGCTTGGCCTTGAGCTGCTCAAACGCCACCTGCAGGTCACCCGCCCCGCCGGGCATCAGCTCATCACAGTAGAGCTGATAGGCCCCGTCGCGCGGATAGACCGACACGCGGCCGAACGCCGTGGCGGACATGCCGTTTTCCGGCCTGAAACGGAGCCTGGAGGCGGAGCTCCTGAACATGACGCAGCGCAGGCTGGAGTCCTTGTCCTTCAGAGTGAAGTAGTGGTGGCCCGAGGGATATATCTTATAGTTGGAGAGCTCCCCGCGGACCGCTACGGAGCCGAGCACCGGGTCGGAGTCCACCAGGCCCTTTATGTGCGCATTGAGCTCCGATACGCTTATTGGCTCAGAACGATTCATCCGGACCCTCTCCGCGCATGAACGTCCCAAGCACGCCGTTTATGAACCCGCTCGTCTCCGGCATGTCATAGGACTTGGATATCTCCACCGCCTCATTTATCGCCACACTCGGGGTGACGTCCGGATCGCCTATGAACAGTATCTCGGTCAGCGCGCAGCGCAGCACCGCCACGGCGGTGCGGGTGATGCGCTCGAGTTTCCAGCTCTGAGAGCAGGCGCTGATTATGTTGTCCAGCTGCTGCCTGTGCACAGCGCAGGTGATGACAAGCGTCCGGATGTACAGCATCTGCGCCTCGTTGGGAAAGGTCTCGAAGAGCTCATCCTCGTCGGAGAGCGAGGCATAGTGCTCCTCTTCAAAAAAGCCGTCCAGGACGTCCTCAGGGCTGTCCTTGGACGCCGCCTGGGCATAAATCAGGCGGATTGCCAGCTCCCTCGCCTTTCGCCTGGTCATTTGTCGAAGGCCACGCCGGACACGTGAACATTCACCACCGGGCTGCCCATGCCGGTCATAGACTCGACCGCGGCGGTGACCTTGTCCTGTACCTCTTTCGCCACGCTGACGACATTGCAGCCGTAGCGCACCATTATGATTGTGTCCACTGTGATGACTCCGTCTTTTATCTGTACTTTGAGCCCTTTCGACGCAGACTTGATGCCAAGCAGTTCGGCGAGCTCGGTCCCGGCGTTGTTGGACAGGGACGCAACGCCGTCAATCTCGTTGATGGCAGTGCGCACCATGGAGACGAGCACATCTTCAGAGATGTTTATGCTGCCCTTCTCGGCCTGGCAGGTGATGTAATTCTCGGCCATTTCACGACCTCCTTTGAGTTATGGCAATACAGTATAGCATATACCTGCGGGAAAATAAAGCTTTTTATATTACTCCCAGGTCTTCCAGACCTCCGGCCTGTATCCCACCGTGGCCTGGCGCCCGTTCCGCACCACGGGAGTGCGGATATTGTCCGGATATTCCAACAGGCGCTCGAGCCTCTCGGCGTCGCCCGGCAGGTATCTTATCAGGTCATAGTCCGGCGCCTTGGGGTCTATGAGCTCGTCCAGGCCCACGGCAGAGCGCACACTCTCCAGTTCCCGCCGGCTCATGCCGATGCGGGGCAGGTC
>CALWYN010000139.1 GCA_944385755.1 uncultured Oscillospiraceae bacterium | reverse complement strand
TCAACAACTACCGTCCCCAGTTCTACTTCCGTACCACCGACGTGACCGGCGTCATCTCCCTGCCCGAGGGCGTTGAGATGTGCATGCCCGGCGACAACGTCGACATGGACGTCGAGCTGATCACCCCGATAGCCATCGAGAACGGCCTCCGCTTCGCCATCCGTGAGGGCGGCCGTACCGTCGGCTCCGGTGTCGTCATCGCCATCAACGAGTAAAAATCCTCTAGGGGGGACGTTGTCCCCCCTAGATACCCGGCATAAATGCCGGGATACCCCCTCGCCTCGCACGGCGAGGCGGCCGTGGACACGTGTCCACGGTATATGGTATCGAGCCGAGGCAAAGCCCCGTCTCGATAAATACGAAATGTAAAGGCTCGGCGTAAGCCGGGCCTTTATCGGTTAAATACGGGTATGCAATCCCCCCTGGACTTATTGCAATCCGTGCATGAACCCGCCCAGGGCGCTCGAGTGGATATCGCCGGCGATGACCTCGCCGTCGTGTATTATCAGCTGGGCGATGACTCCGGTGCCGCCGTTGGGGTAATTCGTCACGGCATAGGAGTAGCTCCGGCAGTTCTGCCCCGCATAGGGAGCCAGATCAAAGCCCTGCTGTTTCTGGAGCTCATTGTAGCTGAGCAGGACGCCGTCGAGCTCGGCGGGCAGGGTTACATCCCGCTCCTCCTCGGTGGCGAGGTCCACCTCCCAGCCGAGCGAGGCGAGGTATTCGGCGCGCTCTTCAGGTGTGTCCAGCCCGCCGTCCCCTGAACATATCAGCACAATGACGGCGAGAACTACCGCCGCGGCAATTATTATGAATACCGCGCTCTTACGAGTGAGTTTTGGCTTGAATCCTGTCACAGGACATCCCTCCCCATGGGAGAATATATTCCCGCCCCGCCGGCGGTATGCGAGGTGGCGTATGCTTACAAGGCTCGACAAGTTGATAGCCGGCAGCGGGCGGTTTTCCCGCAGCGAGGCGCGCGAGGCCGTCAGGGCGGGGCGCGTCACCGTGGGCGGGGCGGTAATCACCAGGCCGGAGGAAAAGGTGGACGGCGGCGCGGACGTGTGCGTGGACGGGGAGAGGCTGAGGACCGATGCCCTGAGGTATTTCATGCTCAACAAGCCCGCGGGCGTGCTCACGGCGGCGCGGGACGCAAGACAGCCGACGGTGCTCGACCTGGTGCCTGAGGAGCTGCGCGGGCTGTCCCTGCAGCCGGTGGGGCGCCTGGACAAGGACACGACGGGCCTGCTGCTGCTCACAAATGACGGGGCGTTCGCACACCGGGTGATGTCGCCCAAAAGCGGCATAGTAAAGACCTATCTGGCCCGCACGGAGCCCGACGTGGACGCCGGGGACGTGCGTGAATTCGAGCGCGGCATGGAGCTCGCGGACGGCACGCGTTGCCTGCCGGCCGGGCTGGAGGGGCTGGGCGGCGGCCTCTGCCTTGTGTATGTGCACGAGGGGAAATACCATCAGGTAAAACGCATGCTGGCCGCGCGGGGGAAGCCCGTGCTCGAACTCAAAAGGCTGGCCATCGGCGGCCTGGAGCTGGACGGTGAACTGGGTTCCGGCAAAATGCGAGAGCTTTTGACGGACGAAATCGAGCTGATTTTTGCCCACTCTCACAGATTATGACTGCCTATTTTGTGCCATTTAACAACAAAAAAATAAAAGTTCACAAAAACAATTGATTTTTCTATTGAAATTTGCACATATATGTATTATCATGTTAAACGTCGTGTGAGGCTTTTATTGTGTATTATCACCAATGGCACAGACAGGTGAGAACAGGCAAAAAAACAGCCGGAAAACCGCTATTTTGGGGCGGCCGTTGTCAGCGGGCCCAGGGAGGATAAAGACATGTCAAGCAGGGTGTTTCAAAGCGTTATAGTCCAGCTGAAGGAGGCCACGGACCGCTGTGTAGGCGTGGCGGACGAGCAGGGCTTCGTTATCGCGTGCAGTGAACTTTCGATGATAGGCTCACATCTGGACGATCTGCAGGGGGCAATGGCGGAAAATCAGGAACAAATCTTCGCTTCAGCCGTCAGAACATACAGGCTGCTGGGCGTCAGCGGCACGAGTTTTGACTACGCCGTGTTCGTCTCCGGACAGGATGCGGTGGCCCGGAGCATATGCATCCTGGCAGGCGTGGCCATGAGCGAGGCCCGCATCAACTACGAGGAAAAGCACAACAAGGCGACATTCGTAAAGAACATAATTTCGGACAATATCCTGCCCGGGGACGTGTACGTCCGGGCCAAGGAGCTGCACTTTGTCACCGACGTGCCGAGGGCCGTGTTCCTCATAAGGCAGGTGGAGCGCACCGATGTGGCGGTGCTCGAGGTGATACAGAACCTGTTCCAGGACAGGCAGAGGGACTTCGTCCTCTCTGTGTCGGAGGCGGACGTCGTCGTCATAAAGGAGCTCACGAGGGAGGAGCACCCGGAAGAGGTGAGCGCCATCGCGGAGAACATCCAGAACACCGTGCGCAACGAGCTGGGGGTAAAGACCGTCATAGGCATCGGCTCGACGGCCTACCACCTGAGAGAGCTGGCCGACAGGTACAAGGAGGCCCAGGTGGCCATAGAGGTCGGCAAGGTGTTCGACACGGAGAAGACCATCATCAACTATGAGAACCTGGGCATCGGGCGCATAATATATCAGCTTCCGACTACCCTGTGCGAGATGTTCCTCTCCGAGGTGTTCAAGAAGAACCCCATAGAGGCCCTGGACGCGGACACTCTGGACACCATCAACAAGTTCTTCGAGAACAACCTGAACGTTTCCGAGACAAGCCGCAAGCTGTATGTCCACAGGAATACCCTGGTGTACAGGCTTGAGAAGATAAAGAAGATTACCGGCTTGGACCTGCGCGAGTTTGACCACGCAATAGTGTTCAAGGTCGCGATGATGGTCAAAAAATACCTCGATTCCCAGAACAGCGTGAAGTTCTGAGTCCGGGGCGTACTCAACGGAGGTGAGGACCCATGGTCCAGATGAACGACGTCCGCATGGTGTATGACAGCAGCGGCACGGAGGCCTTGAACGACGTAGACCTTGAGATAAACGAGGGCGAATTCGTGTTCCTCGTGGGACCTTCAGGCTCGGGCAAGACCACGATAATCAAACTCCTGACCGGCGAGGTGCAGGCAAAGCAGGGCGAGATCTCGGTAAACGGTTTTGACCTGCGCCGGATAAAGCGCCGCAAGCTGCCGCAGCTGCGCCGGACGCTGGGCGTAATTTTCCAGGATTTCAGGCTCATCGACAAGATGACCGTATATGAGAACGTGGCTTTCGCCATGCGCGTGGTAGGGGCCTCCGGCAGGGCCATAAGCGAGAGGGTACCATATGTGCTGGAGCTCGTGGGCCTGAAGGGCCGCGAGAAGAGGCACCCCAAGGAGCTCTCCGGCGGCGAGCAGCAGCGCGTGGCCATCGCCAGGGCGCTGGTGAACAGCCCGAGGATGATAATAGCGGACGAGCCCACGGGGAACCTTGACCCTGTGAGGAGCCTTGAGATAATGCTCCTGCTCGAAAAGATAAACGAGCTGGGGACGACAGTCCTGGTCGTCACGCACGAGAAGGAGCTGGTGAACGCCTTCTCAAAACGCGTCGTCGCCATAGACGGCGGGCACATAATCAGCGACGGAATGGACGGGTATTACAGCTATGAGATTGAATAGTATCGGATATCTGATAAAGTCCGGCTTCAAGGGCATATTCAGCCACGGGCTGATGAGTTTTGCCACTGTCGCCATAATAATGGCCTGCCTTATCATCATGGGCGCGTTCTCCCTGCTGGTCGTGAACATAAACGACATGATAGCCGGGCTGGAGGAGGAGAGCAACGTCGTAGTGGCCTTCATCGACGAAAACCTCAGCCGCGAGGAGGCGATCGCGCTCGAGCCGGCCATACTCGCGGTGCCGAATGTGGACAGCGTCCAGTTCGTGACGCGGGAGGAGGCCGCGGACGACTTCCAGGCCGATTATGACGAGGCGCTCTTCGATGTGATAACAGACGACACCTTCCGCGACCGCTATGTGGTACAATTGCAGGACATAAGCCTCATGGAGCAGACCCGCACCGACCTCTACGCGGTGGACGGCGTGGCCAAGGTGAACGCTCACCTGGAGTACGCCGAGGGGTTCATCACGGCGCGCAATATAGTGAGCATCATCTCGCTGATACTCATCGTCATACTGATAGTCGTCTCCTTCTTCATAATGACCAATACCATAAAGCTCGCCACCTTCACCAGGCGGGAAGAGATAGCCATAATGAAGATGGTGGGCGCCTCCAACGGCTTTATACGCTGCCCGTTCATAGTTGAGGGCCTGATACTGGGGCTATTGGGCGGCGGACTGGCCTTCCTGGCGGAGTGGGGCCTCTATGGGCTCGTGGCCAGTGAGCTCGTGGGCGGGCTCACCGGGACGTTCATAAGCGTTGTGCCTTTCAGCGAGGTCTGCTGGCCGCTGCTGGCCGCGTTCATGGGAGTGGGCGTGCTGGTGGGCGTTTTCGGCGGCTCCAGCGCAATCCGCAACTACCTCAAAGTGTGATTCCGGGAGAACCAAATGAAGCAGAGAAGACTTGTACAGGTAATATGCGTCATACTGGCCCTGATGCTCACGCTGTCGCTGGCGCTCATGGCCATAGGCTCCACGGGCGCTCAGGCCGCCGGCTCCGCTTATCAGGGCGAGATCGACTCGATTGAGGCGCAGAAGCAGGAGCTGCAGTCCGAGCGCGCGGACATGCAGGCCGGCATAGACGAGCTGGAGGCCCAGAGGGCGAGTGTGCTCGAGCAGAAGGCCGCGCTGGACGCCCAGAACGAACTGGCCAGGCAGGAGATAGAGCTCATCGACGAGCAGATCGCGCTCTACACCGGCCTGGTGGAGCAGAAGGCCGAGGAACTCGAACAGGCCGAGGCCGAGGAGGCCGCGCAGCTCGACACCTACAAGGCCCACATAAGGGCCATGGAGGAGAACGGCCGGTATACATATCTGGACATAATATTCAGGTGTGCATCGCTCTCCGAGCTGCTTACCGCCATAGACCAGATAGGCGAGATAATGGAGGCCGATCGGAGGCTCTATGAGGAGTATTCGGCGGCCCGGCAGCACACGGAGGAGATAAAGGCGGAGTATGAGGCCACCCTGGCCGACCTCGGCGAGAGGTCTGACGAGCTCGAGGCGGAGAAGGCGGATCTGGAAGAGCAGATAGCCTCCGCGGTCGACCTCATAAACGAGCTTGAGGCGGACCTCGAGCGGGCGAGGGAGGAATACGCGATAAACGAGGCCGCGGAGGCCGCGCTGAACGCGCAGCTGGACGCGATAAACGCCCAGATCGCCGCAGAGGAAGAGGCCGCGCGCCAGGAGGCAGCCCAGAATAACCAGCAGTACACAGGCACCGGCTCCACGGCCACCGGCTCCTATGTCTGGCCCTGCCCCTCGAGCACCTATGTGACGAGCAGCTACGGCTACCGCAATCACCCCATATTCGGCGACCAGAGGTTCCACAGCGGCATAGACATCTCCGCCAACTCCGGGGCCACGGTAATCGCGGCGGACAGCGGCACGGTGTCCGTGGCGACATACAGCGACTCCTACGGCAACTATGTCACGATATACCACTCCAACGGGACCTATACTCTGTACGCGCACATGAGCAGCCTGGCTGTGAGCGCGGGGCAGAGCGTGTCACAGGGCGATGTGATAGGCTATGTCGGCTCGACCGGCTGGTCCACCGGGCCCCACCTGCACTTTGAGATAAGGGCAAACGGCGGTACGGTCGACCCGCTGTCCTATTTCTCGAACTACTCCCTGGCCCCCGACGCCTGAGCCGGAGGAAAAACAAGACAAGCCCGGGCGGCCGCATTTTCCGGCCGCCCGCGCGTCCGTTCACAGGAGGGATGATATGAAGGAAAAAGGCGGGGGGCTGCTTCGCGCAATCGGGCGGCTGAGAATCAACTTCTGGATAGCCCTGCTGCTGTGCCTGCTCTGCGTGGGGGTCACTTACGGGGTGACCGTCAGCCGTGAGAGGGCGGCTTACGGCAGCGACGCGAACTATGCCCAGGCTATGAAGTACCTTGAGGTCAAGACCACACTCGACAACTACTATATCGGGGAGATAGATGAGGAGACCGTGTCCTCCGCGGCCTTTTCCGCCATGGTGAACTCGCTGGGAGACATGTGGAGCTCTTATATGGGCCCCAGTGAATACCAGACCTATCAGCTCTATTCCTCAAACCAGTTCGTGGGGCTCGGCGTGACGATAACCAAGGACTCGGATACGGGCGGGTTTGAGATAACCGGCCTGACGGAGGGCTCGCCCGCCGAGAACGCGGGCCTCACAAGGGGCGATATAATCCTCGCAGTAGACGGGGAGGACGTGACGGGCATGACGCTGACGGATGTGCGCAGCCTGATAACCTCGCATATAGACGAGTCCGTGGAGCTGCATCTCAACCGGAACGGCAGCGAGATAGACGTGAGCGTGGACTGCCGGCTGATATACGATAACCCCGTGAGCTATGAGATGGTGAACGGGAACGTGGGATATATCAGGATATCAAACTTCGAGTCCGGCGCGGCGCAGAACGCCATATCGGCGATAGAGTCTCTTCTGCAGAGCGGCGCGCAGTACTTCGTGTTTGACGTGCGCACAAATCCGGGCGGGCTGCTCTCGGAACTGACGACGCTGTTGGACTATCTGCTGCCCGGTGGGGACATTTTCGTGTCCGTGGACAAGAGCGGGGAGGAGACCGTGGTGACCTCCAACAACGTCTGCCTGGACATGGACATGTGCGTGCTAGTGAACGCTGACAGCTATTCGGCGGCGGAGTTTTTCGCCGCGGCTCTCCAGGAGTACAACTGGGCGACCATAGTCGGGGAGCACACCACGGGCAAGGGCAGGAGCCAGCAGACCTTTGAGCTCTCCGACGGGAGCGCGCTCCACATCTCGACGGCCAAGTATCTGACGCCCAACCGCGTGGACCTCTCCGAGGAGGGGGGAGTGACGCCGGACATCGAGGTCGCCCTGAGCGGCAACACGGATTCACAGCTGGACTCCGCGGTGAGCTGGCTGCTGTACGGCTGATATGTACAGATAACGGTTGACACAGGTTTAAAGCTTAACTATAATATATTGGACTATTTTTTGGAGGAAGATGGCCATGGCTGCGGAAAGCAAATTCAAAATGAGTCAGGAGCACTATGACGAGCTGGTCAAGGAGCTCCACTACCTGGAGACTGTGCGCGAGAAGGAGGTCTCCGAGCTGATAAAGGAGGCGCGCTCCTTCGGCGACCTCAGCGAGAACAGCGAGTATGACGAGGCAAAGACCGAACAGGGCAAGCTTTACTCGGCCATCGCCGAGCTCAAGGTGCTCATAGAGAAGGCCGAGATCATAGAAAAGACGGAGATTGCCCAGGATATCGTCGCACTGAGCAGCCACGTCAAGCTGCTGGACATGGAGGAGAACGAGGAAGTGGAGTACCACATAGTCGGCTCCCCTGAGGCGAACCCCATGATGGGCCGCATCTCGGACGAGAGCCCCATCGGCAGGGCGATACTGGGCCACCGTGTGGGCGAGACCGTGACGGTTGAGGCGCCGGCGGGCAGCGTCCGGATGAAAATACTCGGCGTGGAGAACGCCTGACAATCTGGGGGACATATGAGCGAGGAGACAAGGACAGAGAACGCCGCGGAGGAGCTCTCGGAGATACTGCGGGTCAGGCGCGAGAAGCTGGACGCGCTGCGCGAGGCCGGGCGCGACCCCTTCGTGGAGACGAGGTTTGTGAGGAGCGCCTGGTCCAGTGATATAAAGGACAACTACGAGGCCTTCGAGGGCAAAACCGTGAGCGCCGCCGGGCACATAATGTCCAAGCGAGGCATGGGAAAGGCCATATTCTGCCACATAAAGGACGACCGCGGGCAGATACAGCTCTATGTACGCTCGGACGCCGTCAGCGAAACGGAGTTCGCGGACTTCCGCAAGTACGACATCGGGGACATCATAGGCGTGAGCGGCTATGTGTTCAAGACCAAGACAGGGGAGATAAGCATTCACGTTGAGAGCGTGAAGCTCCTCTCCAAGAGCCTGCGGCCGCTGCCGGAGAAGTTCCACGGCATGACCAATGTCGAGCTGAAGTACAGGCAGAGGTATGTCGACCTGATAATGAGCGACGAGAGCCGCCGCAACTTTGAGATACGCTCCAAATTTGTGAGCTATGTCCGCCGCTTCCTCGAGGGGCGCGGCTACATGGAAGTTGAGACGCCGGTGCTCAACACCATCTCCGGCGGCGCGACAGCGAGGCCCTTTATCACGCACCACAACGCGCTGGACATCGACATGTACCTGAGAATCGCCACTGAGCTGCCGCTCAAGCGGCTTAGCGTCGGCGGCATCGAGCGCGTGTATGAGCTCGGGCGCATATTCCGCAACGAGGGTATGGACACGCGCCACAACCCGGAGTTCACCACCGTGGAGCTCTATCAGGCCTACGCGGATTTCAACGACATGATGGACCTGTTCGAGGACCTGTTGAGCGGCGCCGCGAAGGAGATACTCGGCACATATGAGGTCGAGTGGCAGGGCGAAAAGGTCTCCCTGGCGCCGGGCTGGCCGCGCATGACGATGGCCGAGGCCGTGCAGAAGTATCTGGGCATAGACTTCATGGCCATAGACAGCGACGAGGAGGCGGTCGCCGCGGCGAAGGCTGCGGGCGTGGACATGGACGGCAAGGAGCCGACCTGGGGCAACGCGCTCTATGAGTGCTACGACCAGAAGGTCGAGCAGTACATGGTCCAGCCAACCTTTATCACCATGCATCCGGTGGATGTCAGCCCCCTTGCCAAGCGCAGCGCGAAGGATCCGCGCCTCACCGAGAGGTTCGAGCTGTTCATCTGCAGGAGCGAGATGGGCAACGCCTTCTCCGAGCTGAACGACCCCATAGACCAGAAGGAGCGGTTCCAGAAACAGGTTGAGCTCCGCGCGAAGGGCGACGACGAGGCCGGCATGATGGACACGGACTTCATAAACGCCCTTGAGTACGGCATGCCGCCCACCGGCGGCCTGGGCATAGGCATAGACCGCTGCGTAATGCTGCTCACGGGCAGCGACTCGATAAGGGACGTAATACTCTTCCCCACGATGAAGCCTCTGGACAATTGAATCTCCTCACGGCGCGAGACGGGCGCGGCAGGATTGCCGCGCCCGTTGCTTTTGCTTTTTTGATTACATATTAACAACATTTTCCGCCAAATCTTGACTTGTGGCAGACGTAATGATAATATTGTTCAAAACGCATGAAATGCGCTAGCGCATTTCACTTCATCCCAGATGAAGTGATGTATTTTGTCTTATAGTTAATAAAAGAAAAGGGGAATGGGTATGAAAAAGCGCATACTGACAGTGCTGCTGGCCGTGTGCCTGATGTTGGTAATCGCCCCGGCGGCCCTGGCTTCCGGGAACCCTGTCACAGAGGTAGGCAGCGGCGAGGACCTCTCGGCGGCTCTCACCGCAGGTGGTGAAATAAGGCTTGTCTCCTCGTTTTCCGCCTCAGTGGAAGAAACAGTACGCATCACCGCGGACACGGTGCTGGACCTGAACGGGTATACCGTTACATGGGCCACTTCCGCCAACCGCGCCTTTGAAGTTTCCTCCGGCGCGAGCCTGACCATTCGCAGCAGCGGCGAATTGGGCGGACTGGATATAACCGGCACAAATGCCGGCATTGCTCCTACAGGTCTCTATGCGGACGGCGGCAGCCTGAACATCGAGGGCGGAACAATATCCTACACGCACAACGATAAATCCAGCCGGGTAATATGCATAAGCGGCAGCTCCAGCGGATTTTCCTTGTCCGGAGGCACCGTTATTGCCGCCGGGCAAACAAACAACGGCATATATATCATCAACGCGGCGCCCTGCTCCGTCACGGGCGGGACCATAGAAATCCGCAGCAGCGGCAGCAGCAACTACGGAATCTATGCCTATAGATCCGAAGTAACTGTAGACGACTTAACTGTGGACGGCTCGGAAGTAGATGACAACTATAAGGTCTTCTGCCTTTACGGTTATAGCAGCGGCGGCGTGATTGACGTCAAGGGCGGTACCTACACCGCCAACGACAACGAAGGAAGTTATGCCGTCAACGCGGGTAGCAGCAATCCGACCTCAATTTCCGGCGGCACGTTTAACAGCGCCGTCAAGCTCACGTCCGGCAAAATCAGCGGCGGCAGTTTTTCCGTTGCGCCACCTGCACAGAATCTGGAAGACGGGTTTATTGTACAGCTCAATCCCGACACAGATAAATACGAGCTTGCGCAGGGCGGTTACGTCGCCAGAATAGGGGACACGGGTTACACGGACTGGGATTCCGCGTTTGCCGCCTGCCACGATTCGGTGACGACTCAGATATATATCCTGTCCGATGTTGAAAGCATAACTGTTCCCCAGAACAAAGATGTCCGCCTCAGCAATCAAGGCGGATGGAGCGTCGGGACAATCATAAACAACGGCACATGCGAAGTGTACTTATATTCCATGCCGGAAACGTCGATTGTTAACAACGGGAACTTCACCCTAAGCCGGGAGGTCTTCTCAATCGTCAATAATTCCGGCGCCACGATGACAGCCTCCGGCCGAAACGTTGTGGTGAATGCAAGCGTGACAAACCACGGCACAATGAACTTAACTGAGGGCAAGTTCCTCGGTACATTCTCCAACGACGGCAATTTGACAGTCACCGGCGGTTCCTTTGCCCAGCCGGATTCCATCCGTTCCTACGTAGCGGACGGCTATGATTTCTACAAAGTAAAGGACAACGCTTACGGCGACCTCTACGCCGTCTATCAGCCGAACCAGATTCAGGCAACGGTGGGCGATTACTACCATATCGCGTGGAATACCGCCGCGTTAAATGCCTCTGCTGAGCAGCCGGCGCGGCTGCTGGTGGACCTGAATCTCAATCCCGGTGGCGGCTCGTCCCTGAATATAAACAGCGGTTCAGACTACTATATTGACTTGAACGGCCACACGATGACCGTCACTGGCACCCAATCATACAATTATGGCTTCAGTATTTCACACGGCAGCCTGAACCTCTATAACTCGCAGCCGGAAACCGGCGGATTTGTGTTTAACAGCTACAACGGCAACGGTACCGGCATAGCGTTCTCTCTGGCGGGCAGCATGCAGGACAACGGGCCTGATTATGCCGTCCTGCGCGTGGCCGAGGGCGTAAAAGTGACCTCCGACGCATACAGCATCGCCATGGCCGGACCCATAAACATGCCGTACGGCATGGCGGTATATTTCGACGGTATCCTTGATACGAAACACGGCCCGTACATAAATGGCCAGTTTAAGAACATGGAAGGCAGCGTTCCGGTCCTGAATTTCCTGGAGAACTCCGTGATAACTGCGGAGACGGCGGGAATCTACGCCGCAGGCTACGCCGAATGGAATCTCGCCGGCGACATAACCGGCAATGGGTCCGAAGCTCTCTCAATCAAGAGCGGTGTTTTCAATATCACCGGGGGCAATTACACGGCGAACGGTGAATTCCACGACCCGGCGGACGCCAACGGCAACGGTTCGGAGGTGACCGGAGCGGCGCTGAGCATTACCAGCAACGACGGCTACCCCCAGAAAACCGTCGTAAACGTTACGGGCGGGACTTTCACGAGTACGAACGGCTACGCGGTTTATGAGGGGATTGCGAAAGAATCCGACGGTGGAAATGCGGCAGATGCCAGTTATGCCGTGCTGAACATCCGGGGCGGCTCCTTTACCGGCGCATCCGATAAAGGCGCGGTGAATATCAGCACTGCGGAAAACAAGAACGTTATCTCCGGCGGTACATTCTCCAGCGCGGTTGACAGCACATATTGCGCGCCCGGGTTCGCACCGGTCACAAACAGTGATGGGACATACGGTGTTTCGCTGGACGCTTCGCAAACGTTTGTCGCCCAAATCCTTGACGGCAGCGGGAGCGTTGTCGCAGCTTACGAAACGCTGCCCGACGCCATCAGCAACGCCGATGACGGCGCCACGGTGGTGGTGCTGCAAGACACCACACTGACAGATTCCCTCACCATTGATAAGAGCATCACCCTCAAGGGCGCGAATGAGGAGATTGTGATATCGGGCCTGGCCGACAATGACGACATCAAAGTTGTAGTGACGGGCAAGAACGTCACCATCCAGGACCTTACCTTCAAGGACTTCGGCGTCAACTGCAAAACCCAAACAGACGCTACGGTTATCGAAGTTCCTAACACCGCGACGGACACCACCTTCCTGGCGAAAAACCTGACGATAGACGGCTTCTGCCGCAACGCCTTCTATTTCTATGCGGGTGATGCCACCGTGGAGGACTGCACAATCATATGCAGAAACGAGTATGAAACAACAAACACAGATGATATCCTGGTAAAAGGGATCAGCGCCTATGGGCCTTCTGACGATGACCCGGTTACCGTCCTTGTCAAAAACACCTATATCGCCGGCGCAAATTCCAACTATGAGGAATGGGATGCCGGTGGGATAGAGATATGGGAATATGCCGATGTGACGGTCGAAAACTGCACCATCGAGTCCCTCGGCCTCGGTATTGCATTGGCAGATGGATGGACAGCTAATCAAAATTCCACCGTCCGGGTCACGGGGGAGCGGACAAGCATAACGGCACCGGGGGGCGCTGTATCCGTACAGAATATAAACAACTTTGCCCCGAGCTCTAGTGTGTACGTAGAGGCCGGAACCTTCGTGGGCCCGGTGGGGTTGACATATCATAATGATTCTGGCGCGTATCAGGATGAAGGCTTCGATGCCTGCCACGACATGCAGGTCTCCGGCGGCAACTTCTCCGAGCGGGTGGACAGGGACTACCTCGCCGGCCACCTCAACGCCGAGCTCTACAGCCCCGGCAGCAACCCCACAGCGCCATACAGCTACTTCACGAGCGTGGAGGCGGCGCTGGCGGCGGCCCAGCCGGGCGACGTCGTAACTTACATAGGCGAGGACGGCGCACAGAACTATGAGCTGAAGGTAGATTACGGCTTTGGCGACGTTGTCACCATGAATGTCCCGGGCGGCTACGAGTTCGCCCTCCCCGAGCTGACCCGGAGCGGCTACACCTTCAACGGCTGGCGCAGCGGCGGCGCGTTCTACAGGGCCGGCGAGACGCTCACTGTCCGCGG
>CALWYN010000138.1 GCA_944385755.1 uncultured Oscillospiraceae bacterium | reverse complement strand
ACCACGCCGTTGCTGGTGATGGTGGCGCCCGTCATGCCGTCTATGTTCTCGCCGACGGTGAGCTCACCGGAGGAGCCGAGAATCTGCACAAGGAAATCCGCGTCGTGCATGGCGTTCTCGCCGAGGTTATAGGTGTCGTGAAGGTCGGTGACGGATATCGAGATGACCTGACCGACGCTGTTCACGCCGACGAGGCAGGTCATCTGCCCGTTGAAGCCGCCGGTGCTGGTCTGGATTACATAGTTCCCGTTCGAGGCGGCATACACGGCGGTGATGCTGGAGTCGGAGCCCGTGTACTCCATCTCGGTGAAGGGAGTGCCGCCAGGCATCATCAGCTCGAGCATGTTATGGAGCTCGGCGGCCTCATTGGACTCGGCGGTGGAGGCCAGCCCGGCGCTCGCCGCGAAGAGCACGAGGGCCACAACAATTATAACCGCAACTGAAATCAGAAATCCTTTGCTGTTCACTGCGCGGGACCTCCTTTCGCAACGCCGAAGCTCCTCGGGGGCAGGTAGCGGTCAAGCGCCCAGGCAAAGGCATTCATGATGAGAATGGCGTAGGTGACGCCCTCCGGATAGAATCCCTTGTACCGGAACAGGACCGTGAGAGCGCCGCAGCCTATGCCGAATACGAGCTGACCCAGCGAGGTGGTGGGGCTGCTGGAGTAGTCGGTGGCCATGAATATGGCGCCTATCAGCAGTCCGCCGCCGAGGACGCTGTACAGCATCCACATGATGGGGTCGTCGCCCCTGGCGAAGAAGAGGGCGAGGGCGGCGACGGTGCCGACATAGGCGACGGGGATGCGCCAGTTTATTGTGCGGGTGGCGAGGAGTATGGCAGCTCCTATGAGCAGCGCGAGGGCAGAGACCTCGCCTATGCAGCCGCCGGTGTTGCCCAGGAACATGTCCATGAGCGTCTGCCCTTCGGGCAGTCCGCCGCGGGCCATGCTCTGCAGCGGGGTGCTGGTGGCGACAATGTCAACGTTGTTGGCAAAGCCGAGGGCCCCGGGGGCGGCATAGCGCACAAGTGTGGTGGGCCAGAAGAGCATCAGGAATGCCCTGGCCGCCAGGGCCGGGTTAAAGACGTTCTGCCCCAGACCGCCGCAGAGGCACTTGGCCACCACTATGGCGAACACGCCGCCGACGGCGGGCATCCAATAGGGGACGCTCGCTGGCAGTGTCAGGGCCAGCAGAAGTCCGGTGACGGCGGCGGAGCCGTCGGTCACGGAGGCCTTTTTGCCGGTTACCAGGCCGCAGACCAGTTCTGTGGCTATGCTAGCGGCCATGCTGATGACCACTATCAGCAGCGCCCGGAAGCCAAACACGATAATGCCGGCTATCAGCGTGGGGACGAGCGCAATGAGTACGGTCAGCATCAGCCGGCGGGTGTTCTCACTGCTCCGTATATGGGGTGCGGAAGAAACGCTAAGGTTCACGCTCATTTACCTCCCTTCAGCATATGCTTTGCAAGCACGAAGGTCTCGGTCAGCGGGAGCTTGGCCGGACAGACGAAGGAGCAGCAGCCGCACTCCATGCAGTCGTCGAGATTGAGGCGCTTGAGCTCGCCGCGCATGTTCTCTTTGGCATAGCGGTACATATAGAGCGGCTGCAGGTACATGGGGCACACGGAGGCGCACTTGCCGCAGCGTATGCACGGGCCCTCCGCGCTGCTGTCTGCCAGTTTGGTGAGGCAGAGGATGGCGTTGGTGCCTTTCACGACTGGGACATCGAGGCTCTCCACGGACTTGCCCATCATGGGGCCGCCCGCGACGACCTCGACCGTCTCCTCCTTGATGCCGCCGGCCGCCTTGACCGCGTCGGCAAAGCTGGTGCCGATGCGCACGAGCACGTTTTTGGGCTCCACTGCGCCTTCACCGGTGACGGTGACTATCTTCTCGAGCAGGGGCTGGCCCCTGGTGACGGCCCGATAGACGTTGGCCGTGGTTGTGACGTTGAAGAGAGCGCCGCTGCGCGCGCCGGGGGCCACCTCGTGGCCGGTTACGGCCAGAATGAGCTGCTTCTTCGCGCCCTGGGGATAGCGGGTGGGCAGTACGCGGACCTCGATGAGGGGATCGTCGCCGGCCTCGGCCCTCAGGGCCTCTATCGCCTCGGGCTTGTTGTCCTCGATGGCGATTATGCTCTTCTCGGCGCCAAGCACCTTGGCGAGCAGCCTCGCGCCGCCAATCACGTCGGCGGTGGCCGTGCACATGATGGTGTCGTCGCTGGTGATGTAGGGCTCGCACTCACAGGCATTTATCAGGACGTCCTTTGTCTTGCCCGCGGTGGAGGCTATCTTGGAGTTGGTGGGGAAGGCCGCGCCGCCCATGCCGACGACGCCCGCTGCGCGGACAAGCTCCGCCACGGCCTTGGCATCGAGGCTCTCCCAGTCGGCGACGCCCTTCATCTCCACGGCCTCGTCCTTGAAGTCGTTCTTTATGATGACGCAGGGGGCGCTGCCGCCGGATGGCACGGCCCGCTCCTCAATGGCGGTGACGGTGCCGGAGACGGTTGCATGGACAGGCGAGCTCTTGGCGTCGCCGTCACCTATCACCTGTCCCATGAGCACCCGGTCGCCGGCCGCGACGAGCGGTTTACAGGCCGAGCCTATGTGCTGGATGAGCGGTATGATCACCGTCTCCGGGGCGGGGACGGTCACCACGGCCGTGCCGCGCGACAGCTCCTTGTGCCCGTCGGGGTGAACGCCGCCGCTGAACAAGTGTTTCATGTTTTCACCTCTGTATTCAAATCTTTTACTTACAAAGCACTGACAGCTGAACTGGGGGTTCGCTAAGACCTTATATACTGTTCAAAACCCGGGCTGTAGAGCTTTTCGCCGTCGTGCGTGACCCACATGGCCTCGGCCCCGAATTTGTCGAGCAGCTCCTGACCCTCCTCCTGCGTGAGGGTGAACAGGGCGGTGGAGAGGGCGTCACTTATGCCGGAATCAGGGCACAGAATGGTCACGCTGCGCCAGAGATCGGGCGGGAACAGGGTCTCCGGGTCGATAATGTGGTGGTAGCGGACGCCGTTACAGATGTAATACCGCTGGTAATCGCCGCTGGTGACAACGCAGAGATCCTCGATGTACAGCGTGTGCAGAAAATCTGAGCTCCCGTCGGAGGACTCGATGCCGACAATCCAGCGCCCGTCGTCCTCGGGCTTGGGGCTGGTGGGCCGGACGTTGCCGCCCACACTTACGAGAAAGTTGTCCGGGGCGTTCCGGCAGACCATCTCCACGGCATATCCCTTGGCTATCGCACCGACATCGAGGCTGGCCTCCGGGTCGGTTATCTGGACGGTGTTGTTCTCATCGTCGATTATGATGCAGCTGAAATCCGTGTGTTCAGCGGCGGCTTCGAGTTCCTCAATGGCGGGGACATAGGCGTCCTCAGGATTGTTTATGGAATACTCGCGCGCGTCGTGCCATATGCTCAGCACGGCGCCCATCGCCACGTTGGTGGCCCCGCCCGTGGCCTCGTACATCTCTCGGGAGAACAGGAGGAGGTCAATTATTTTTTGATCGACCTCAACGGGTTCGCCCCCGGCGTTGTCATTGACGGTTTTCAGATTGTTTATACCCTCGTACTCGTTATATATGTCGTAGAGCTGATGATACTCCTCCAGTTCGTCGTGTATATCCTGAACCATATCGGAGAAGGCCTCCTCGCCTTCCGCGTAGCCGACAATGTTTGTCACAGTGTCAAACAGAGTCAGGAAACTGGCACTGTAACGCGAAAGCCCGCCGGCGGGCACGGCGGAAGGAGAGGGGGAGAGGGAGGGCTCCACGGGGGATTCGGGTGAGCCGCATGCCGAGAGCAGCAGAAGCAGAGCCAGCGCCGGCAACAAAATACGTTTCATTCTTACCTGCTTTCATAAAACGGCGGGGGCAGGCACGGGACCGCCCCCGCCGCCGCGCTTAGGTTATAATAGGGGGGAACACTTGTCTGCTCAGGCGGACTTCTCGAGCACCGCGATGAAGGAATTGACGTTCATAGTGCAGCCGGTGATAAGGTCGGCCTCAGTGGGGTGATTGGTCTCGGGATCAATGCTGATGCCGGCGACCTCCGCGACGGTCTTGCCGTGGCAGTAGTCCTCAAAGAACTCGGCCTGCTGGAACCACTCCGCCTCTATCGGGCTGGCCATCAGCATGTTGTAGTCGTACTCGAGGTCGGTCTTGGTGGTCCAGGTGGTGCCGTCGGCGGTGGTCAGCTCGCCGTTGGCGTTGAAGTTTATCTTGGTCTGGACGCAGTCGAGGTCGATATCGGTAATCGTGCCGTCGGCGGCAATGGTGTAAGCCCCGGCGGTGGTGTCGTTCTGGGCCAGGCCGTCGGCGTCCGCGCTCGCGTTGGAGCTGCTGTCGCTCAGATAGCTGTCGGAGTGCAGATAGAGGGTGTCGCCCTCCTGCGCGCCGTTGACGCGGGCGTTGTTGCAGGCCTGCACCACGCCGTCGATGAAGTTGGCGAGGGGCATGGTGATGCCGGCGACGAGATCAGCGTCGGTGGCCACGCCGCCGTCGTCGAGGGCTATGCCATGGACCTCGGCCGGGGTCTTGCCGATGCAGTACTCCTCAAGGGCCCTGACCTGCTCATCCCACTCCGCTTCGATGCTGGAGGCTACGCGCATGGCGTAGGCGTCGTCGAGCTCCATCTTGCTGAGGTTCTGAGAGCCGATCTCCGTGAGGAGGGCGCCGCTGGCGTCAAAGTTGGTCTTGCACTGTATGGCGTCGATCTTGCAGTCGACAATCACGCCCTCGGAGTTGATGGTGACGGCGTATATGTCGACGTTGGCCTGTGCGAGGCCGTCGGCGTCGGCGCTCGCGCTGCTGGAGCCGCTGTGGCCGGAGGCGTAGGCGGCCGTCATGTAAAAGCCCAGCGCCAGCTCACCTTCAGGGACATCGGCGGGCTCGCTGGAGGGCTCCTCGCTGGGGATGACCGGATCTGCGGCCGGGGTTGAGGCCCCATCGTAAATAACGACGGTGGGGCTGCCACACGCGGCCAGCAGGCCAAGGCACAGCACCAGTGCGAGGGCGATGGCAAGCAGTTTCTTCATTTTCTGTTCCTCCTGTATTGTCAAATACATCTATCGCCTCATCCCACGGGATGTAAGACGCTTATTTTGCCAGCGGCTCCTGCCCGGCGGCTATGAGGGCCGCAAAACAGGCCGAGGCCGCGGCCCCTGTGAGCACACCGGTCACGAGGCCGACCAACAGCAGAAAGGGGAGATACGCGAATATGTATACGGAGTTCAGTGTAAATGCGGCGACGAGTATCTGCCCTATGTTGTGAGCCGCGGCGCCGCAGAGGCTCACTCCGTATACCGAGAAGAACGGGACGTGCCTGGTGAGGGCCATTACGGCCATCGAGAGCAGGCCGCCTGTAAGGGAGAACATCAGCGCGGTGACGCCTCCGCCGAAAACGGCGCCGAGAGTACAGCGCAGAATGAGAATCACAAAGGCGCTGCGCCAGCCGAGAAAATAGAGCGCGAAAAGGCTGACAATGTTGGCCAGGCCGAGCTTCACGCCCGGGAGCGGTATGACCATCTGCAGAGGAATGAACCGCTCCATATACGAGAGCCCGAGGGCCGCGGCCACGAGAATGGCCTGGAGGGCAAGTCTCTTTGTATTGCTCATGCCATCCACCTCAACCGGTGACGCCGTCCACTCCGGAATACGCGGAGCCGTCTGACGGCACAATTCGGATTTCAACCAGATTGGGCAGGCACACTATACACTGGCCTGAGGTGCTCCTCCAGCCGCTGTGCACACAGTCCTCGCCGGGACAGTCGGAGGAGGTGATGGCGATTTCGCCGTTTCGCACCGTAACAACATTTATGTAATCGCCCTCTATTGTAAACTCGGTATCCGTATCCAGGGGTATTGTATCTATCAGCTCGCCGTTTTGCCTGATCTCGGCCTCGGCCGGGCCGGTACTTCTGCCGGTAAAAAATATGAGAGCTACCGCCCCTGCCAGGACGGCTATGGCGGCCGCGGCTATGAGGTCACCCGGGCGGAATTTCAGCCGGAGATTTTTATCCATCAGTGCTCCTTTCGGAAGTCATTGCTAAAATTATAACAAATCATCCCGGCATTTAGCTAACCATTGTGCGCATTTATCTCATCAAACCGTGCAATATTTTGCTGTCGGGCCGGTATTTGCGCCCAATGGGTGAGCTGTGCTCAAAAGATATTTCTTTGTCAATTATTATACATAAAATTACCTCTCTTGTAAAGGGCTGATATCAGAATCTGCTTTTTCCATATCGCGGCTTGTTCTTTCGGGAGGTTTGTGCTAATATAAATAAGTTCAGGTCTACATAATCAGGAGGGCTGTTCAGTGACGGTATTGAACGCTATCATTCTCGGGCTGGTACAGGGAGTGGCGGAGTTTCTGCCCATATCAAGTTCAGGGCACCTGGCAATTCTGCAGGATCTCTTCGGGATGACGACGGCGGAGCAGGGGCACCTGTTTTTCGACGTGCTTCTGCATCTCGGTACGCTCGTATCCATATTTGTTATGTACTGGGGAGATATAACCAGTATGGTCCGTGAGGTGTTCGCCGTGCTCCGCGGGGGCAGGACGGCGGACGGGAAGCCGGCCGGGAACCTTCCGGCGGCGCGGCTGTTCTTTATGATAGTTATCGCCACGCTCCCCCTGGTTTTGGTGCTTCCGGTAAACGACTATGTGGAGCAGCTGTATTATATGCCCGCTTTTGTGGGCGCGATGCTGATTCTCACCGGCGCCATGCTCTATGTCTCGGACAGGATACCGCGCGGGAAAAAGACCGAGCGCAGCATGCGCGTTACGGACGCGCTCATAATCGGGCTGTGCCAGTGCGTGGCAACCATACCGGGCATCTCCCGCTCCGGAACCACGATAACGGCGGGCATAGCCACGGGGCTCGACAGGGGCTTCGCCATGAAGTTCGCGTTCCTGATGTCTATTCCCGCGGTGTTGGGGGCGAACCTGCTGAGCTTCATAAACGCTTTCAGCGAGGGCCTGGATCCCTCGCTCATACCGGCCTATCTTCTGGGCATGCTGGCGGCCATGCTTTCCGGCATAGCGGCCATATGGCTGATGAAGTTTATCGCCAGAAAGAGCAAGTTCGGAGCATTTTCCTATTACTGCCTGGGGGCCGGCATACTCACGATAATCCTCTCACTCGTTTTCTGAAAGGACTGCTGAAAAAATGGCATCTTCCTCCGGTGGAACCAAGAAAGCCGCGCCCAATAAGACGGCAAACAACAAAAACACCCGGAACTCTTCCTCCGCGCGGGGCGGCGCGGCAAAGGGCGGCGGCAAGAGCGCGAAAAACGCCCCGAGGCCGATAAGGCGCGAGGTGGGGGCGGTGGTCTGCGCCTTCCTGGGCATATTCTCCGCCATAGGCTACTTTGACGTGGACGCGCTGTTCATAGACATATTCTGCGGATTTCTGAAGGGCCTGTTCGGCTGGGGCTACTATCTGATACCGCCCGCGCTGCTCATCGCGGCCGTGACGCTTGGCTTCCACCGCGGGAGACCAGTGGTCCTGCGTGTGACGGCGGCGGCGCTGCTCCCCGTGCTGTTGGGGGCGATTGCCGACCTGCTGTTTTCCAGGGCGGGATTGAGCTTTGACGGGAGCTTCCTCACCCTGTGCGAGGACCTTTACAGGAACGGGCGGAATATGGCGGGAGGCGGGCTCATAGGCGGGCTGCTGGCCATGTCGCTGGAGGCGATGTTCAGCATCTACGGCGCGCTTCCGGTGCTGCTCGCGGCCTTCATATTCCTGTTCATGGTGGCGGTGAGGCTCAACTTCTCCAAGATAAGTTCCTGGTGGGGCGGCCGGGAGAGGGCGCAGTATGAGCCTGAACCAGAGAGACAGGAGGAGACCGCGCGCGAGGCGGCCCGTCCGAGGCGGCAGAAGCAGAGAGTTATAGATATACCCATGGACGACGAGCCCACGGCGGAGGACTACGACAGGGGCTCCGGCGGGCTGTTTTCAGGGCGCGGCAAGGCGGAGAAAAAGAGCGCCGCCACGGCCAATGGCGGGAGGGCCGCCTTTGACATACCCATGCCGGGAGACGACGAGCCCTGGGACGGGGAGTTGGGCGAGACCGAACTGCCTGCGACGCCGGCGAAAAAAGAGCCCGAAATACCGGTGCTGCCGCTTGAAAATGAAGAGCCCCCGCTGCCCAGAATAGATTTCATGCCGCCCGTTGAGGACGGCGGGGAGGACAGCGGCGACGATGGCGGGGAGAACAGGGGTGATGACGGCGGCCTGGATGTGGCGGAGGCGCTCGAACAGGCCAAGAACCGGACGCCTGAGTATGAGTTCCCGCCCATAGATTTGCTGCGCAAGGGCTCCGCCGCGGCGGTGGACGGGCGCAATGAGATCGCGCTCAACCGCGAGCGTCTGGAGACCACGCTGAAGAGCTTCGGAGTGGCGGCAAACATAGTCGGGGCGACACGCGGGCCCACGGTCACGCGCTATGACCTGGAACTGGACGCCGGCGTGAAGCTGACCAAGCTGACCAACCTCTCCAACGATCTGGCGCTGAGCTTGGGCGTGATGAATGTGCGCATCGCACCCATACCGGATAAAATATCCACCGTGGGCATTGAAGTGCCGAATAAGATAGTCAGCATAGTCTACCTGCGCGAGATAATAGAGTCCGCCGCATTCAAAAATGCGGCTTCCAGCCTCACTTTTGCGATAGGCAAGGACATCTCGGGCGAATGTGTCGTGGGCAACATAGCCAGGCTGCCGCACATGCTCATAGCCGGTACGACGGGCTCGGGCAAGTCGGTGTGTCTCAACTCGC
>CALWYN010000137.1 GCA_944385755.1 uncultured Oscillospiraceae bacterium | reverse complement strand
GGATCTCCTCTTTCTTCATGTCAACGGCGGAGAACACAAAGTCCACGCCGCCGGCCACGGAGGACACGTCGGAGGCGTCGCATATCGTGAGCCCGCGCGCGCAATCGGGCATGGGCTCATCCAGGGCCCACCGCCCGCCAACGACCTCCTCATAGGTCTTCCCGGCGCTGCGTGAGCTTGCGGCCACGGCGGAGAGCTCAAACCAGGGGTGGCGCGCTATGAGCGTGACGAACCTCTGGCCCACCATGCCCGTGGCGCCTATAACTCCGACCTTGAATTTTTCCATTCTGCATCCTCCTTTTCCCCGTATCCCCAAGTATATTCCTGGGGCGAGTAAAATAATTCCGGCCCTTAGAGCTTGCATTCGGGCGAATTTGCCTTTATAATGACAGAATAAGCCGAAAAAGGCAACAGGGTATGTTTCTGCGCGTTAATTTTACCACTGCAAAGCGCGGCAGTCAATAAATCTTCAAAAGGTGAACAGATGTACAGAAAGAATTTGAGGCGTATATTGGGTTATGGACTTGCCCTCTGCTGCGTTCTGGGGCTCATGAGCCTGGGTGGCTCGGCCGCCGGGGACATCTTTGTCAACGGCAGTGGGGAGGTGCTGACGGGAGGCATAGCCTCGTCCTATGCCATCACCGGCGACGGCAGCACGGCACAGCTGGGCATGGATGAGGTGTATGTCATGACGGGCTCCGGTCTGGAGACCGTGCAGGGCGGAGGAGAGTCCGCGGTGACGCCGGACGGCCCGCCTGAGCACCTGTCCGTGACAGGGAGCCTGGATCTGCCCCACGACAAGGTGCGGGTGGGGCTATACTATTACGACTCGGAGAGCTCCGTGCGCAACGGCACGCTCGAATACGCCAATCTGGAAAATGAGGTCGGCAGCGGCTACGCGCTCGGATATTATGACGAAGAGAGGGAGTTCCACGCCCTGGGCCACACCTCAGAGACCGCCATAACCATGGCGATGGACAGAAATGTGGAGACCGGAGGCGGGCACATAGGCTGCTACCACATCCTTCTTCCGGGGACATATGACAGCTACGACGCGGCGCTGGAGGCGGCCTCACAGTATTCCGACGGCTTCCCGGCGTATTACGACGGCGTGTTCCGCGCGCTGGTGGGCGATTACGACAGCGCGGCGGCCGCCGCCTCGGACGCCGCGGCCCGGGGAATACAGGGAGAGGCCTTCTCCGCCAGCGCATACTGCGTGGTGGTCTCCCGCACGTCCGACGCGAAGATATTGTTTGAGTTCGACTGCGGCACGGAATACAGCCTGGGCGTGGAGCCGCAGGGAAACGGCGAAAAGACCGAGACCTGGTTCCGCGGATACACATATAACGGCGGCTTTGAGTATGTCCGGCGCACGGGCGGCGAGCTCACCGTGATAAATGTCGTGGATATAGAGGACTATGTAAAGGGCGTGGTTACCTATGAGATGAGCGCGGACTGGCCGCTGGAGGCCCTGAAGGCGCAGGCTCTCTGCGCCAGGACCTATGTCGCCAGCTATATCGGGGCCAGCACATATTACGTGAATTACGGCTTTGACGTGACGAACGACACATATTGCCAGGTATACCGCGGCACGAACCTCTCCACGGCAAATTCGGACAGGGCCGTGGACGAGACGGCCGGAATCTACATAACCTATGACGGGGAGCCCATCTCCGCCATGTTCAGCTCCTCGCACGGCGGAGGCTCCGAGGACAGCGAGAATATCACCGGAAGCGTGACGCCGTATCTGCGCGGCGTGCTGGACCCATACGAGGCCGCGGCCGAGGAGCTCAACAGCCGCAGCAGCTGGATAGTCAGTTATTCGTATTCCGAGCTGGCCCGGCTGGTGAACCGGAGCGGGTATTCCCTCAACTCCATAGCGTCCGTGGAGGCCGAGCACTCGGACACCGGGAATGTGATAGGCCTGGTGTTCACGGACTCGTCCGGCAGGAGAGCGGAGTTCAGCGGTCAGGCCTGCTACACGCTGTGCACGGCCACGATCGGCCTCTCCAGCATACATTTCACCGTCACGGATACGGGTTCCGGTTTCGCCTTTGAGGGCTCGGGATGGGGACACAGCCTCGGCATGAGCCAGTTCGGGGCGTACGCTATGGCGGAGACCTATGGCTTTACCTATGACCAGATCATAAACTTCTATTACACGGGGGTAGAGCTCGCCAGAGGCTGAGGCGGGCGGAATATGAAAACTTCTGATTTTTATTACGAGCTCCCCCAGGAGCTGATAGCACAGACGCCGCTTGAGAGGCGCGACGCCTCGCGCATGCTGGTTCTGGGGCGGACGGACGGCAGCATAGAGCACAGCAGCTTTAACCGGTTGTGTGAGTATCTCAGGCCGGGAGACTGCCTGGTGATGAATGACTCACGCGTCATACCCGCGCGGCTCATAGGACGGCGCGAGAGCGGCGGCTCGGTCGAGGTGCTGCTGCTGCGCGACCTGGGCGGCGGTGAGTGGGAGTGCCTGACCAGGCCCGGAAAAAAGACCCGCCCGGGCGCCAGACTGCACTTCGGGAACGGAGAGCTGGAGGCCGAGGTCCTGTCCGTCGGAGAGGGCGGGAAGCGGGTTGTGAAATTCAGCTACGAGGGTATTTTCCTGGAAATACTCGAGCATCTGGGGCGCATGCCGCTGCCGCCGTATATAAAAGAGGAGCTCGAGGACGGGGAGCGGTACCAGACGGTCTATTCGCGCGAACCCGGCAGCGCAGCCGCGCCGACAGCTGGGCTGCACTTTACCCCTGAGATGCTGGAAAAGGCCAGGGCGATGGGGGTCAGGGAGTGCTTTGTGACGCTGCATGTGGGCCTCGGGACCTTCAGGCCTGTGAAGTCGGACAAGGTGGAGGAGCATGAGATGCACTCCGAGTTCTGCATCATACCCGAGGAGACCGCCAAAACCGTAAACGAGACAAAGGCCGCCGGGGGCAGGGTTATCTGCGTGGGGACAACTTCCTGCCGCACGCTGGAGAGCTTCGCCCATGAGGACGGGACGCTGCCGCCCTGCTCCGGCTGGACGGATATATTTATCTATCCGGGGTACAGATTCAAGTGCATGGACGGACTCATCACGAATTTCCACCTGCCGGAGAGCACACTTATAATGCTCGTCTCCGCCTTCGCGGGGCGGGAAAACGTGCTCAGGGCATATGAGGAGGCCGTCAGGGAGCGGTACAGGTTTTTCTCGTTTGGGGACTGCTGCCTGATACTCTGACTTGCATGATAGGGCGCCGGGCAGCCGGCGCCCTGCCGCTATCTAAAATTGGAGGGAGCAGGCTTGAGCAGAATAGCACTGTTTGGGGCGGGGCAGGCCGGGGCGATGGTCTCAAGGCTGATAGGCCCCGGAAACAGCGTGTGCTGCGTCGCGGACAACGACAGAATGAAGTGGGGCGGTTCGATACATGGGGCGCCGGTTGTGTCCCCGGAATCAAGTCTGAGTTTTGAGCCGGATTATTTTTGCCTGTGTGTCATGGGAGAGCGGCGGGCCGACGAGATGGAGCTCCAGCTGCGGGAGCTGGGCTATACGGGGCCTGTGCTGCGGGCCGGCCTCCTGAAGCTGTTTGACGCCCGGTCGGCCGTCATGCGCCTGCTGGCCGAACAGATAGACGCGGAGGGCATCGGCGGGGACGTCGCGGAGCTGGGCGTATACAGGGGGGATTTTGCCGCTCAGATAAACGCGGCCTTCCCTCAGAGAAAACTGCACCTCTTTGATACATTTGAAGGCTTCCACGAGGCGGACGTCGAAGTAGAGCGGCGCGAGGGGCTGTCGGACGCCGGCGCCGGAGACTTCTCCGGGACGAGCGTGGAGGCGGTTCGGGCAGGGCTTCCATACCCCGGAATGGCGGAATTCCATTTGGGACACTTTCCGGACACATTTGATGCCTGCCTGGGCCTGAGTTTCGCGTTTGTGTCCATAGACGCGGATCTCTATCTGCCGACGGCCGCGGCCCTGCCTCTGTTCTGGGACAGACTGTCCGAGGGCGGCGCGCTGCTGATACATGACGTGAACGGCGCGCAATATACAGGAGCCGGCAGGGCGGTGAACGAATTCTGCCACGAGCGCGGTCTGCTGCCGGTTCCAATCTGTGACCTGCTTGGAAGTGTTGTACTCAGAAAGCCGTGAGCGGCGTATCTATTGCACGCGCATATAAACCATATAAGTAAAACCCGGCGGGTCGCTGAGCGGCAGCCGGGTTTTTCTGCGGCCTGTGGAAAAGAGCGGTCCCGTGTCTTTACGTTGAAATCGTCAGGATATGCAGCCCTTCCACCAGATGCGGAAGTCCTCTTCCCCGAAGCCGAGCAATTCGCTTTTCGTCTTTTTCCCGGAGGCAACCTGGACGAGGAAGTCGAATATTTCCTCCCCAACCTCCTCAAGGGTCTTGTCGCCGTCTACAATCGTGCCGCAGTTGATGTCTACGTCATCTTCCATCTTCAGGAACATAGGGGTGTTGGAGATGAGCTTGGTGGTTGGGGCGGGATTGGAACCGAAGCACGAGCCGCGGCCGGTTGTGAATACGGCGAGGTTGCAGCCTGCGGCCACCTCACCGGTGAGAGATACGGGGTCAAATGCCGGGGTGTCCATGAAATTAAAGCCGGGCCTGGTGAGTTCCTGTCCGTAATCGAGGACATCCACCAGCGCGGTGGTGCCGCCCTTTCTCAGGACACCCATGCCCTTTTCGGGAATGGTGGTGATTCCGCCTTTTACGTTCCCGGGATTGGTGGCGCCGTTGATCTGGGTGGGCTTACCCTTGGAGTATTCAAACCACCACGCAACGCGGTCCACAAGCTTCTGGGCAATTTCAGGCGTGGCGGCCCTGGCGGTCAGGGTGTGTTCGGCGCCGGGTATCTCGGTGGTCTCGGCGACTATGCAGGAGCCGCCATAATGTACGAGTTTGTCCATGGCGTAGCCCAGGGCGGGGTTGCAGGAGATGCCGGAGAAGGCGTCGGATCCGCCGCACTGGAGCGCCACCGTAAGGTGTTCAACGGAGCATGGCGTGCGTTCAATGTCATTCACCAGCGGAAGCATTTCCTCGACCGCCTTTACCCCTGCCGCTATCGTTCTCTGGCTGCCGCCGACTTCCTGTATACAGAAGCCCTTGAGGGTGTCGCCGTATTCGAGGCCCTGGGAGGCCATGAGGTCCTGCAGGTTGTTGCGCTCGCACCCGAGGCTTATCAACACGGCCCCGCCCATATTCTGATGGCGTATGAAGCTGCCGGTCACGTTGCGCAGGGTGTCCATCGGGTCACCGCTGTTTTCCATACAGCAGCCGAAGTCTATGATGAAGGGGACAACGCCGTCGACATTGGGATATCTGGACATGATGTCCTCGCCGAATTTGGCCGCTATTTTGCGCGCAACTCCGGCAGCGCAGTTGCTGCACGAGAATACGCCGATGAAATTGCGGGTGCCGACTTTGCCGTTTTTGCGCACGATTCCATTGAATTTGGGACGTTCACTCTCCGGGACGAGGACAGTCGGGACATATTCCCGGCAGAAGTTATCCGCGGCCCTGTATTCGTTCTGCTCCAGATTGTGCTTGTGCACACACTCTCCGGGCTCGATGTCGCGTGTGGCATGGCCTATAACAATCCCATAGCGGATTACGTTTTCGCCGCATTTTATTTTCCTGGCGGCCACTTTATATCCGCCGGCAATGTCCTCAAGAGTTGTTATGTTTTCTTCCGGACACACCGTGCCGGCGGGCAGGTCACAGCGGGCGTTTACAACGTTGTCCCTGGCATCCATGCGGATAGTTGGCTTTTCGATGAACATATTGCTACCTCCCGGTGAATTCAAAGGTTTAGGACCCCCTGTCCCGATCTACGGGGCAGGGGGCCGATTTATACCTACTGTGCCTTCTCAACGTCTATGGCGAAGTCGGGGCAGCGGGATTCGCACTGCATACAGCCTATGCAGTCCTCCGGACGGGCCACTATCGGACCGCCAAGCTTATCGCGGTCAAAGACGTTTTTGGGGCAGTATTTCGCGCACAGTCCACATTTTTTGCACCATTTTGTGTTAATCTGAATCTTATTCATCGTACACCTCTCATTCCTTCCCAACGGTTCCGCGCCCCAGGGCATAGCCGGCCTCCAGGGCCTTGATGTTGAGGTCGTGCAGCTTGGGGGCCAGGCGGGCGAGGACGCTTTCCCTGAGCGCATCGTATTCGATAAAGCCGAGCTTGCCGGCCAGAATCCCAAGCGTCATGATATTTGCGCAGCGGATATCGCCCAGGTCGGTGCTGCATATCTGGGAAATCGGGATGGAAAGGCAGTTCACATCCTCCTGTTCCACGGTGGTGACGTAGGTGGTGTCGGCTATAATCAGGCCGCCCTTCTTTACGTCCTTGCGGTATTTATCATAGGACGCCTGCGTCATGGCCACCAGCAAATCGGCATTGAGGACCTCGGGGTAGTCAATGTCGCCGTCGCCCATGACGACCTCGGATTTGCTGGAGCCTCCGCGGGCCTCGGGACCATAGGACTGGGTGTGGACGGCAAACTTGCCCTGACGTATCATGGTTTCCGAGAGTATGATGCCGGCGAGCACGAGCCCCTGGCCGCCGGAACCGGCGAAAGTGAGCTCGAAGCGGCCTATCTGCCCGCCATCCGAAGATTTGCACTCTATGTGTTCCGGCTCTTTTCTGGATTTGATGGAGGCGGCCATGGCATTGTATTTGTCGATATACTCCGGCCGCTGCACATCGCGGAATATGCCGATGGGTATCTTCTGCTCCTTCTCCTCAGGCGAGAGCTGCTCATACCTGGCGGTGGAGACTGTGGCGTCGCGGAGAAAATCGTACATCTCGCCGACGTCGCGGAATTTGTTCTGGCGGCCGAAACCGGTGGGGCAGGGGCCCAGCACCTCGATGACGCTCAGGCCGTGGTTGTTGAAGGCCTTCTTCATGATGCCGGGGAGCTGCTGAGCGTGATAGACGGTGGAACGGGCCACAAAACTGGCCCCGGCCGCCACGGCTACCTGGCATATGTCAATCTGCTCGTCTATGTTGCCATACGGGGAAGTGCTGCTGTATGCTCCGTGGGGAGTGGCGGGGGAGGCCTGGCCTCCGGTCATTCCGTAGATGTAATTGTTGAGGATGATGACCGTCATATCTATATTCCTGCGGCAGGCGTGCAGGAAGTGGTTGCCGCCTATGGCGGTGCAGTCGCCGTCTCCGAGGAAGAGCACGACGTGCTTTTCCGGCCGGGTCATCTTCATGCCGGTGGCAAAGGCGAGGGCGCGCCCATGGGTCGTCTGCACGCTGCTCGTGTTGCAGTAGGCCGGTATACGGGCCGAGCAGCCTATGCCGGAAACGGAGAACACATCGTCCTTATCCCAGCCCAGCTCTTTCACCGTGCGCAGGAAGGCCTGTGTAACGACGCCGTGGCCGCAGCCGGGACAGAAGATGGTGGGCAGTTCGGACTGCCTCAGAAAGCTTTTATCAAAAGACATAATTTCACGCCTCCTCTAGCACGTTTTTCACGCAGTCGTAGATCTCGTCGGGACGGATCAGCTCACCGTTGACCTTGGTCAGGGGGACGAGCTTGCGGACGACTTCATTGGCACCGAGAATCCTGGCCAGCTCACCGGCGTATTGGCCGAGATTCATCTCGGGTACGACTACGGCCCTGGCGCTCTCAACCGCGCGGAGAAATTCCCTGTCGGGAGAGGGCCAGAGGGTGATGGGCCGGAAGTAACCTGCTTTTATGCCATCCTTACGCAGCGCCTCTACCGCGGACTGGGCGGAGCGGAATACGCTGCCGTAAGCGACGACCAGCACCTCCGCGTCCTCTGTATACTTCTCGTCATAGCGTACGATATCGTCGCGGTTATTTACAATCTTGCCCTCCAGCCTGCGTATCAGGGCGTCGGAGACCTTGGGCTGCATCATCTTGGGGGAGCCTGTCTCGTCATGCACGCAGCCCGTAACGTAGAAGCGGTATCCGTCGCCCATGTTCGCCATCTCCGGCACTCCGTCCTCACATGGCTCATAGGGCTTGAAGTCCTCGGGGGGTACGCTGGGCTTGCGGCGCGGGTAGAGCTGTATCTCGTCGTCGGCGGGGAGCTCGACCTTTTCACGCATGTGCCCGATGATGGCATCCGGGAGGAATATTACGGGCGTGCGGTACTTTTCGGCCAGATTGAAGCAGTCAATCGTCATGCTGAACATCTCCGCGACGCTCGCCGGGGCCAGTGCGATAATCGCGTGGTCGCCGTGTATGCCCCAGCGGGCCTGCATCACATCCGCCTGTGCGGGAAGAGTGGGCAGACCGGTAGATGGGCCGCCGCGCTGGACATCGACCACAACGCACGGGGTCTCGGTCATGACGGCGTAGCCGATATTCTCCTGCATAAGGGAGAAGCCGGGGCCGCTGGTGGCCGTCATGCTCTTGGCGCCCGCCATGGAAGCGCCTATTATGGCTCCCATGCAGCTGAGCTCGTCCTCCATCTGGATGAACTTGCCGCCGGTCTCCGGCATCAGCCTGGAGAGTCCCTCCGCTATCTCCGTCGCAGGAGTGATGGGATAACCGGCGTAGAAATTGGCGCCGGCGGCAATGGCGCCCTCGGCGCAGGCCTCATTGCCCTGAAGGAAACAGATTTTGCGTTCTTTGCTCATGCATATCACCTCATCTAGTATAGAATCGCACGGGAAATTGCACATTAATACAACGTATCTAAATAACATTCTAAACTTTAAATCTTAAAAATCAACATTATAGTCTAAAATATTAGACTAAAATATTTACATTTCAAATTTTCTGTTATAGTATACAATTAGCTGAACGCAGTATTATGAAAAACAGAAAGGGAGTGTAATCATGGCAGACAAGCCGTTGAGGATTCTTGTGATAAATACCGGCTCAACCTCCACCAAGCTCGCACAGTTTGAGGACACACGCCGGGTCGTTCAAACTGATCTGACGGTACCCATGGAGAAGTTGAAGGAAAAAAACAAGGCCATCGAACAGCTCCAGGACCGCATAGAATCCGTCCGGGAGCACCTGGCAGGCCAGGGAAAGAGCATCAGGGATTTTGACATTGTCTCTGCCCGGGGCGGGCCCATGCCGCCCTGTGAGGGAGGGGCTTATCTGG
Organism: uncultured Oscillospiraceae bacterium; assembly: GCA_944385755.1. Lineage (GTDB taxonomy): Bacteria > Bacillota > Clostridia > Oscillospirales > Oscillospiraceae > Scatomorpha. Next base: position 10,124 of record CALWYN010000137.1, on the reverse strand, counting down.
TCAACGAGCTCATGCTGGACGTCCTGCGCTATGCGCCGTTGAGCCAGCACGAATCGGCCCTCTCATGTATGATTGGCTACGAGCTGACGAGAGGAACTCAGATCCCCACAATTGTATATGACGGTATAAACAGCGATGAATTCAAGGAAGAGGCGAAATGGACCGGGGTGGCCGGCATACGCTTTCTCTCCAGAGGACATGTGCTAAACAGCCGGCAGGTCGGGCACGTGGCCGCGCGCGATATGGGAAAGCAATACAGGGACTGCCGCTTCATCATAGCGCATTTTGGCGGCAGCTTTTCGGTTTCCTCGCACGAATTTGGGCGCATAACCGACATGTATAACGCCTTTAATGGCCCCATGTCCCCTCAGCGGGCGGGAATGGTGCCCACCACTGACGTGGTGGAGCTGTGTTTCTCCGGCAGGTACAACTCTGCTGCCCAGGTTGAGCGCCTCCTGAATAAGGAGTCCGGCCTGATGGGTTATCTGGGCACTCAGGACGGCCGTGAGGCGATGAGCCGTTACGAGAAGGGGGAAGAGGCGGCGGTCAAGGCGATACGGCAGATGGCCTATCAGAGCGCGAAGGCGATAGGAGGACTCGCGGCCGGTATGAACGGGAAGGTGGACGCGATACTGTACACCGGAGGGCTGGCCCATTCGCGCGAGTTCACGGACCTGGTCACTGAGCGGGTGTCCTTCATAGCGCCTGTAAAATCCTACCCCGGCGAATTTGAGATGGAGGCCCTGGCCGCGGGGGCGGTACGCGTGATGCGCGGCGAGGAGAAGGCCAAGGAGTACACTGCACTGCCCAAACAGTTCGCGGACAGGGAGAGTTTTTACGCCTATGTAAACCGGTGCAGGGAGGAGAGCGGTGAATGAAGATTACAAACTTTGAGGAACTGGAGCTCTACGTCAAACAGAGGGACTTCAAGGCCCGCTGCGCCGTGGCGGGCGCGACCGACGAGCATGTGCTGCAGGCGGTAATGCACGCGGCAGAACAGGGGGTTGTCAGCCCCATCCTCATAGGCGAGCGCGAACAGATAGCGGAGAAGCTGAGGGCCATCGGAGCTGACAACATTGAACACAGGATCATACATGAAAACGGCGGAGAGGAGGCCTGTGCCCAGTGGGCAGTGGACCTGATAAATGACGGCAAGGCCGACTACATAATGAAAGGACTCATAAACACGGCCAGTCTTATGCGGGTGGTGTTCCGAAAGGAGAACAAACTGCGCACCGGCCGGATTGCCACGTCGGTCTCAATCAGGCAGATCCCCACATACCATAAGCTCCTCGCCTTTACCGATGCGGGCATCTGCATATCGCCAAGCCTTGACGACAAAAAGATGATTATTCAGAATGGGCTGGCGCTGCTCCACCAGCTGGGGGTGGATGTCCCCAAAGTGGCCGTCCTGGCAGCCGTGGACACGGTGAATGAGAAGATGCCGGAGACGGTGGACGCCGCGGAGCTGAAGCGCCTGGCAGAAAGCGGGGAATTTGGGCGCTGTATAGTGGAGGGGCCGATCTCCTTCGATTTGGCTTTCTCCAAAGAGGCCGCGGCCACAAAGCATTATGACAGCCCTGTGGCTGGCGATGCCGACCTGATGATATTCCCCAATGTCGCATCCGGAAATATGACCACTAAGGCCATTGATCTGACATCCGGCTCAACCGGGGCGGGCTTAATTGTCGGAGCGAGAGTGCCGTTGGTATTCTCCTCGCGCTCCGCGACTGCGAAATATAAATATCAGTCTATTCTGCTCGCCTCGGCAGTGTGCGGTCAGTGAGGGGTGTGTACACGGGTTTTACGGCCTATTAAAAAAGCCACTCCCGCAAAAAACGCGGGAGTGGCTTTTTGATACGGGTGTCCGCGTCAAGACACCCAAGCCCCGAGGGCGTTATTTTCTGAGGTCGCTCAATTCTTTCTTCCTGAGCCTCCTGATGGCAAAGGGCCCGCAGATAAAGAACGGCAGGAACCACACGGGCAGGCGGCAGGCCGAATTGATGGCGTTGACCGTCGTAAGGATTCCGTCAAGGCCCAGGGCGGAGAGCAGAGAGGCGCCCGCCATGAATACCAGTGTCACGGTCACCCGGCAAACGGACTCCTTCTTGAAAAACGGGAGGAGCAGCGGGGTGTAGCGCGCGTGTCCGCCGGCAATGGCCCCGCCCACGGTGGTGATGTAGGCGAGAATCAGCACGACGTTGTATGCGATGGTCAGAATGGTGCCGCCCAGGCCGGAGAATCTGGAGACGATGCCGTACATGGGGATGGTGGATTCGCCAATCTCGGGATAGTACGCCATGAGCGCGAAGTAGCAGGCCAGCATGGAAAAGCAGTTCATGCAGAAGCCGGAGATGGTAAACTTCACGACATCCTTGCGTGAGCCGAAACGTCCGGCCAGCACGCTCAGCGCCTGGAAGAACGACGCCTGCGTTATCGCGTAGATGAAGCACATCCTGATGAATTCCCATGTGGAGACGGGCGTCACGGGATCTGCCTCCATGGCCGGGGCGATATTCTCGTAATTGCTGAAGATGCCCGCGAAACAGATGACAAAGAAGGTGATGATAAGCGGGACGCCGAATTTGCCGACCCTCTCGAGTATGCCCTGTCCAAAGCTCAGCAGCAGTATCATGAACACGATAAATACCACGCAGCCAACCCAATACGGGATGCCGAAAATGCTGTTGAGCAGGGAGCCGGTGCCCGCCGTGCACGAGGAGGAGACGGTAATCGCGGCCATGAAAATCAGAACATCCCACAGAAATAGTGCAATCTTGTTTACCACGGGATTGTCAAAGTAGATGCTGACCATATCCCGATAGCTCTTTGCCTTGCTGAGCCGGGCGTATTCAGCGGAAATGAACATGAAGGCGCTGTTTGCCACCCAAATTATGAAGGGAGCCAGCATGCCGATTCCCCCGTACTGGGCGGCGTAAAGCCACACCTGCCTTCCTGAGGCGAAGCCGGCGCCGCAATGGTATCCGAACCACGCAAGCGCGGCAACAAACCACAGGGGAAACGATTTTTTCACCTTCATGTCACTGTTCCTTCGGGTACAGATGGTCGTAATTCTTCTGAGTCAGGGAAATCATGTGCGTGATTATCTCGTTGAGGGGAGTGGGGACGCCGAGCTCTTTTCCATAGCGGGCAATCACGCCGTTCATCGTGCTGATTTCGGTTTGCCGCTCGTGAATGAGCATGTCCTGGGCCATGGAGGGATAGTAGTTCTTGATGGGGGTGTTGCGGCGGTCCCACTGGTAGTCCAAATACTTATTTACATCCATCTCAATGCCCTTCGCATGGGCCACATCACATATCTCGTGGGCCATCATCTGGATGAGAGGCCAGCCGTCCTCCAGGTCGTAGAGATATTTGCTCTTGAGGCGGAGCATTGCGGAGAGGGAATTGAAGATGCAGTTGTCAGCGGCTTTCCACCATATCTTCGGGTTCACATCGTCCCAGTATTTCGCGGGACACCCGCCGTCGGTAAAGCAACGCTCCAGGTATGAGCCAACTTCATCTATTTTTTCGCCGTGCTTTACGGGACCGAAGTTCATCTGGATGGCCTCTTTGCCGGGAGACGCGACGCACGCGCCGGGTGCAGAGAGAAATGTGCCCATGACTCCGGAGCCGAAGAGCACATGGTCCGGAGCGGCATATTTCAGCAGATAGTCTTCATTGCCGATTCCGTTCATGAGCGAAATAAGCACCGTGTCCGGCCCGATGCAGGGCTTTGCGGTCTCCAGCGCGGACTCGATTTGAGTGGCTTTCGTGACGAAAATCACCGCGTCCATGATGCCAATATCGTCCGCGTTATAGGCGGTCTTAAAACCCGTGACATGATAATGCGTATCGGGGGCAATTGTGAAATCCATACCGTCTGCCGCGACCTTGTCCATATGCTCGCGATAGCGGTCCACCAGGATTATATCCATGCCTCCGCGGCGCAGATATGAGGCAAAGCAACTGCCGGCAGCCCCGGCCCCAACCATTGCAAATTTCATTTTTAACTCCTTTCCACTGTGCTGATTAAGCGTTACAATCCCAATTGGAACTCTTGATCATGCTTCAGAGCGCGTAGATGGCATTTAGAATCACAATCATCAAGGGAAGCGTGACTATGCAGCAGACCGTTGACAAAGTAATCGCCTGCGCGCAAAGCCGCTTGTCCATTTCGTACTTCTCCGCGAAGAGCGTGCCCATTGTGGCGGCAGGTGTGCCGGCGAGAATGGTGAGGACGCCCGCGACAAAGATGTCAACATTGGCAAGCCTGCAGATGACGGCCATGAGCAGGGGGAAAGCAATAAGCCTGACGACGGAGAAAATCACACTCCACTTTGAAATCATATCTTTCCAGTTGGCCTCCGCCAGGATGCCGCCTATAATTATCATTGTCAGAGCGGTTATGGTGTTTGAGCCGTAGGCCGTTACATCCAGGAGGAACTGCGGTGCGTTCAATGGACTGAACATGAAGATCAGACCTATTACCGTACACAGAAAACACGGATGCAGCAGCAAATCCTTTACCAGGGTGTTCTTGTTGGGCTTTGTGAACATGGCCACACCGTATGTATACATGAAAATACGGTAAGGGATCATGTATATGGACCAGTACAGCGTGCCGGTGGCTCCATACAAAGAGGAAATCAGCGGGCTGCCGAGGAAGTTCGCGTTGGGCAGCATCAGGCTGTAGCGAAGGACGGGGTCCTTTTTGGGGTCGCCTGTTCTGAAGAACACCAATCCGATGATGATGGCCAACACGTCCAGCACAACTGAGAGTATGAGAACATTCATACAGGTTGTGAAGGTGCTGTCGTCAACAGTGGCATTCCAGAAAGAATTCAGAATATTGCAGGGCAGCAGGAAGTTCATAACCACATCGGTCAGCGATTTGCGGGACGCGCTGGGCAAAATATTTGTCTTTCGCAGGATAAAACCTGCCGCAATCAGGACAGCCAGTTTCATGACCGGTACAAAAACGGTCATAAAGTTAGACATACGTTTCCACTCCTTTTTCTCTTACAATGCCCTTTTCAGCAGATTTTTCCGTAATTCCAGGGATTGAATTCGTCAACCCCATATCCGTACTCCTCGCTCTTGGGCCTCTTGCCGTTGGCCACCTCGATAAGGAAGGCCAGTATCTCGTCACCTACTTCGTCAAGTGTTTTCTCTCCGTCAATTATCGTGCCGCAGTTGATGTCTATGTCATCCGACATGTTGTTGTATGCCGGGGTGTTGCTGCACAGCTTGACGGTGGGCGCGGGATAGGTACCTATGCAGGAGCCGCGTCCAGTTGTAAATACGCACAGGTTAGAGCCACCGGCAATCTCTCCAGTCATTGAAATCGAATCGAAGGCCGGAGTGTTCATTACGTTAAACCCAGGATACACGACCGGACAGGCGTAATCTATGACATCTACCATTGCGGTGTCTCCGGCCTTTTTAATGTTTCCCAGAGCCTTCTCGGTGATAGAGGTGATGCCGCCCTTCTTGTTGCCGGGGACAATTACGCCGTTCATCTGTGTGGCTGCCCCCTTAGAGTACTCCAGCCACCAATCCAGGGCGTCTATCAGCCTTTGCCCCACCTCCGGAGTACGGGCGCGGCAGGTCAGGGTCTGGTCTCCGCCGTGCAGCTCCGTGGTCTCGGCCAGTATGCAGGAGCCGCCGTTGCATATCAGCTTAGTCATGGCGTTGCCGAGCGCAGGATTGCAGGATATGCCGGAAAATGCGTCACTGCCGCCGCACTGCAGTGCGACGGTCAAATTGGCGATGGAAGCCGGCTGCCGCCTGTCCTTGCCGCAAACATCCAGGAAACCCTTGACAAGCTCTATGCCCTTAGCTATGGCCTTGCGGCTGCCACCTTCCTCCTGTATTACCATGCGCCGGAACCGTTCGCCCTCTTTAAGCCCCTCAGCCTCTATCAGGGCGTCAATGTTATTGCGTTCGCAGCCCAGCCCTATCAACAACGCAGCTCCCGTATTCTGGTGCTTAATGTAGTTGCCTATAGTCTGACGCAGCAAATCCATGGGCCTGCCGTAGGATTCCATCCCGCAGCCCAGCGGACAGTTGAAAGGTACTACGCCGTCCACGTCGGGGTAGTCCTTGAGCACTTCCTCAGTGAAGTAGTCGCATATGCTCTTGGCTATGGCTGAACAGCAGTTAACGGTTGTAAATACACCTATATAGTTGCGTGTTCCCACTCTGCCGTCAGGGCGTACATAGCCGTTGAAAACCGGTCTGCTTTCTTCCGGTACAAGCTCGGTGGGGACGTAGTCCGCACACATGCGGTAATCCACTTCAGTTTCGTCCCATTCCAGATTGTGATCATGCACATGTTCCCCGGCCTCTATATCCCTGGCGGCCCGGCCTATGACAAAACCGTACTTAATTATGTTCGCACCCTTTTTTATGCTGGATACGGCAACTTTGTGCCCCATTGGTATCTCAGTTAAAGTGGTCACATCTTCTTCAGGAATATAGGTGCCTTTTGCGATTGCTGCGCATGCCACAACGACATTATCACCCTCATGCAGTCTTACGGTCAGATTCATCCATTGACTCTCCCTTTCTCTCTGTAATCCGTGTGATAAGAATTAAAATGACGGTTTCATCCCTCCTCCGCGAATAAAGTTCTTTTCAACAGATACAAAAGCCTATTTTCAGAATAAACGAACAGATTTAAATTGTAAACTATTAAGTCTAAAATATTAGACTTGTATTATGAATAATTGCGATATATAATAAATTTATCTCAACTTATTAGGTCATATTGCCGAACAAAAAATGTGTTTTTCTTGACAATGTATTCGAAAGATAGTATAGTATTATATATCTATAATTAAGAGCATAAGGGGACATTTATAAATGAGAAGATCAAACGCACCAAGCAGCCAGAGCCTTGATCGGGCGCTGCGCCTTTTGGACAGGCTCGCGTCTACCGGAGCGGAAATGAGCGTGGCGGATATTTGCGCCTTTACCGAGATATCCAAATCAACGGCGTATTCAATGATACAGTCGTTTTTGGCGGCGGGATATCTGGAGAGGAACGGCGAAAGCGGAAAATATTCTCTGGGGTATAAGCTGTATGAAAACGGTATGGCTTACCGCTATAAATTTCCCTTTATACATGTGGCAAGCAAGCATGCGCATATGTATTCCCAGAAGTATGCGACGCGTGTTACCGTGTCCGTCCTGTATGAATTTGATAAGGTTGTTCAAATCCTGACCTTTGACTCTTCGCCAATACCTGATATGGCTTGGGGATACGCGCTGCCGAGCTACGCCTCCGCGATGGGGAAGACGCTTCTTGCCTATCAGGATGAGGAGCAGGTCTATGATTGGCTGGAGAGCGCGAAGCTGATTAAATACACACCGACCACAGTCACGGATATCGACGTGATCATGAACCAACTGCGCAAACTCAGAAAAAACGGCTACTTTGTCGCATATGGCGAGTACAATCCCGCGCGCGTCTGCATCTCGGCCCCAATCTTTGATATGCCGGGAAGATGCGTGGCCTCTTTCAGCTTTCAGACCTCTCCGGAGGATATGGATGTGCGGGGCACGGAGCTGGTCACGGCAGTAAAGCTGGCCGCGCGCTCCATATCTTCTGAGCTGGGGAACAAGGATTTGGGAGAGTTCTAGGCAGCGCATACCGCGTGATTAAAGAGCATGGGCCCCGCCGTACGGCGGGGCCCCATGCGCTTATGTGTAAGCCCTTTTATAGGAGGCAAAAGCCCCGTTCGGACCTGGTCCGAACAGGGCTTTTGTTGATTTATTCGCGAAAGGAAGCCGCCGGGCCGCCGTGTGAAGGCGCGGGCAGCCAATTCGTACGCGGCATCAGGAGGCCTCGTCGGAGGCAGACTTGGGGGCGGAGCCGGTATAGAGCTGATAATACTTGCCCTGCTTGGCTATGAGCTCGTCATGGGTGCCGCGCTCGATTATGCGTCCGAGCTCCATGACCATAATGCAGTCCGCGTTGCGGACCGTGCTCAGGCGGTGCGCGATGACGAAGGTGGTGCGGCCGGTCATGAGGGCGTCCATACCTGCCTGCACAAGTTTTTCGGTGCGGGTGTCTATGGAGCTCGTGGCCTCGTCGAGAATCAGTACCGGTGGGTCGGCGACGGCAGCGCGTGCTATGGCGAGGAGCTGGCGCTGGCTCTGGCTCAGATTGGCGCCGCCGCCTGTGAGCATGGTGTCGTAACCGTCGGGGAGGTGGCGAATAAATCCGTCGGCGTTGGCCAGCGTGGCCGCGGCGATGCACTCCTCGTCTGTGGCGTCGAGATTTCCATACCGGATATTCTCCATGACCGTGCCGGTAAACAGGTGTGTATCCTGCAGCACCATGCCAAGACTGCGGCGAAGGTCCTGCTTTTTAATCTTGTTGATATTGATACCGTCATAGCGTATCTTGCCGTCGGCAATGTCGTAGAAGCGGTTTATCAGGTTGGTTATCGTGGTCTTGCCGGCGCCGGTAGCGCCGACGAAAGCAATCTTCTGCCCGCGCTTGGCCCACATGCTTATGTCGTGCAGCACCAGCTTGTCGGGGTCGTAACCAAAATCGACATGGTCAAAAACGACCTGCCCGCACAGCTTGGTATAGGTGACGGTGCCGTCGGCCTTGTGCGGATGCTTCCAGGCCCAAACGTTGGTGCGCTCAACGGACTCGGTAATCTCATCGCCTTCGCCCTCTTTTGCGTTCACAAGCTCCACGTAGCCCTCGTCCTTCTCGGGCTCCTGGTCCATGAGCTGGAATACACGCTGCGCGCCGGCCGCGGCGGTGACGACAAAGTTTACCTGCATGCTGAGCTGGGATATGGGCTGAGTGAAGCTCTTGTTAAGGCCGACAAAGGTGACGACCGTGCCGAGCGTGACGCCGGCGAGGTCATTTATGGCCAGTATGGCGCCGACTATCGCCACTATGGCATAGCTCAGCCAGCCGATGTTTGCGTTGACGGGCATGAGCAGATTGGCATAGGTGTTCGCCATGCAGCCGCTGTCGCGCAGCTCCTCATTTACCTTGCGGAAACCGGCCTTGGCCTCCTCCTCGTGGCAGAACACCTTTACGACCTTCTGCCCGTCCATCATCTCTTCAATATAGCCGTCAACAGCGCCAAGGTCATGCTGCTGCTTGATATAGTACTTGGCGGAGAATTTGGTGAACTTGCCGGTCACGAAAATCATCACAGCGGCGGTCAGCACGCTTATAACCGTCAGGACCGGGTTCAGGACCAGCATGGTTATGAAAGTTGCGATCATGCTTATGGATGAGTTGATGGTCTGCGGTATGGTCTGGCTTATCAGCTGGCGCAGGGTGTCTATGTCGTTGGTGTAGACGCTCATTATGTCGCCGTGCGCATGTGTGTCAAAGTATTTGATGGGGAGAGACTCCATGCGTTTGAACACGTCGTCACGCAAAAGGCGCATCGTGCCCTGGCTGACGTTGACCATGAGGCGGCTGTAGGAATAGGCCGCAATGACGCCGGTGCCCATTATGCAGATGAGGCGTATTATGTCCTGGAGCAGCTGGGGGAAGAGGTCCGCTCCGGTATTTATCATCGGCTCAATATAGTCGTCAACAAGGGTCTGGGGGAAGGTGGCGCCGATGACGGAGGTGACGGCGTTTACTATTATACACAGCACTACTATGGCAAAGGTCCATTTGTAGTGTGCGAGCATGTATTTTACCACGCGACCGAGGAGAGGCGTTGCGCTCCTGAGGTGGCCATGGCGGGATTGGGTTTTATCCAAGGCTTAATTCCTCCCTTCAAGCCGGCTGGTCGAAGTCGCCGCCGCCCTTTATCTGGCTGTCGTATATCTCCTGATAGATGGCGTTGGACTTCAGAAGGTTCTCATGCGTGTCAAAAGCGTCGATACGGCCCTCGTCAAGGACGAGAATGCGGTCGGCGTCCTCGACGCTGGAGATACGCTGGGCTATTATAATCTTGGTGGTGCCGGGAATACTGCGGCGGAAAGCGGCGCGTATCCTGGCGTCTGTGGCGGTGTCGACGGCGCTGGTGGAGTCGTCGAGTATCAGCACACGCGGTTTTTTGAGCAGGGCCCTGGCTATGCACAGGCGCTGCTTCTGGCCGCCGGAGACGTTGTTGCCGCCGCGCTCTATG
>CALWYN010000136.1 GCA_944385755.1 uncultured Oscillospiraceae bacterium | reverse complement strand
CCGGTAGCAGGCTGCTGTTCAGCAGTCCTCCCAGCTCTGAGTACGGTATGGTGAAGGAGCCAGTCCCCACCGCGTAGGCGGCTATCTCATACGGGCTCGCAAATACCACGAGGCCCTCCTCATTGAGATACCACTGCTCCGTGTCCAGCACGCCCTCTGCGAAAGAGTCTATGTCGCCTGTTATCGTACCTTCGTCCATCTCGGCGGCCTGTGCGGTTACGCTCTCGGCCACGTGGGATTTCAGCCCTTCGAGGTCCACGGCTATATCCTCCACGGTCAGCAGCTCTCCGGTGCTCAGGTCAAAAGTCAGGCCAAACTCCTCGGTATTGCCGTGGGCGCCGCCCGTATAACTGCTCACGGTGCAGTGCACGCTGAGAACTCCGTCGCCTCTGGTCATCTCGGCGGAGTATATCTGGCTGTACCCGCCCCAGGTCTCCATGGTGGCGTCGCCCAGCTCTGCGTACTGCTCCCTTGCCATACCGGCATATTCGTCAATTGTCTCCTGGGCCACTGTCAGCCGCTCGGTCAGCGTCTGCTCTATGGCCGCCGCGGCCTCTTCACCCGTCTCGGAACCCTCTATGACAACGGTGGGCACGAGGGATTCGGCCGTCATATAGGTTACTCTCTCTTCCTCGACGGTGCTGACACTGGTCTCAAACGTCACGTCCGCGCTCAGATTTCCCGCCGCTTCGGGCTCGGCCGAGGTCTCGGGAGAGGTCTCTGGCTCGGCCGTGTTCTCAGCTTCTTCGGTCGCCTCCGGGCTCGGACTTGTCTCTTCCGTGGTCTCTTCCCCGCAGGCCGCCAGGGCAAAAACCATGCAAAGTGCTAAAATTGCCGTAAAAATACGCTTTTTCATTTTGACTTCCTCCTTGGGGTAAGAAAATGCTTCCCGGGCATCCCCGGTTGCGCATATGACGGCGGTACGAACCCTTTGTTCCTGCGCGCGAAAAAAGTTTACATATTTCCCGGCCACGTGTGACAATGTCACGGACAGACCGCTTTGCCTCTGATATAATCGGTTCAAAATTACAGAACAAGGAGGACACAAAAATGTCAGTCATAAACGTCACAAAGGATACCTTCGCTTCCGAGGTTCAAAGCAGTGATAAGCCCGTGCTCCTGGACTTCTGGGCCAGCTGGTGCGGCCCCTGCCGCATGATCTCCCCCCTGGTGGACGAAATCTCCCGCGAACGCGACGACATAAAGGTCTGCAAGGTCAATGTAGACGAGCAGCCGCAGCTGGCCAGCGCCTTTGGGGTCATGAGCATACCTACGCTGGTGGTGATGAAGGACGGCAAGATTACCAACCGCGCGGTCGGCGCGATGCCCAAACAGCGGATACTGGCCCTGCTCTGAGCTGCCCGGCCGGCGCCCTCACCCGCTAATTGCATACAGACGTTCTTTGTCTGTAAGCTCTATGGAGCCGCGGCCCAGCTTCACCAGTCCCTCCCCCTGGAAATAGCGCAGCAGCCGTGTAATCACTTCGCGGGCGCTGCCCAGGTGGTTGGCTATGCGCTCGTGCGTCAGCCTCAGCTCATCGGACCCCTCCAGGTCCGATTCCTCAAGCAGGAACGCGGCCAGGCGCCTGTCCAGGCTCTTCCACATCAGCTGCTCTATAAGCCACATGACATCGGAGAGCCGCTCGGCCATTACACTGCTCGTGTAATTGGCCAGCGGCGCGCTCAGGCTCACCGCGCGCCGGTACGCCTCCGGGGGGATCAGCCAAAACTCCGTGGGTTTCTCCGCCTGAACGGTCAGGTCGAACTGCATGTCGCTCACCGCGCAGGAGGCGGACAGCAGGCATATATCGCCGGCAAACAGACGGTATATTGTTATCTCCCGCCCCTCCTCTGAGTTAATGAACGCCCTAAGCTGCCCGGAAATCACCAGCAGCAGCCCCGTACACTCGGCCCCGCCGCCGTGTATCAGCGCGCCGGCCTCCGCGGTCCGCCGCACGGCCGCCCCGGTCAGCTCCCGGCGCGCGCTCTCCTCCAGCTCTCCCCAGACTCTGAAAAACTCCTCAATGCCCAATTCGCACACCTTCCCTTTACCTTTAACCAGGGCACATCCGGTATTTCCCGCGCAGGTGCCGTCCCAACAGCGGAGAGCCGTTGCGGAAGGCACTCATGGCTGATAAGAAATGATAATGGGACAGTCCCATTATACATACCCGAGTTTTTAACATGATAGCATATTTCGGCCGCCGCCTCAACGCCCATTTTGCCGGCGGCAGCAAACGCTTGACTGGAGGCAGAAGATATGGCAAAGTATATTAAACGATTTTTAATTCCCGCGCTCTCTGCCATTGCCGGGGCCGCGGTCGGGCTGGTATATTACACTCTCTGGGGCTGCGAGAGCGGATGCGCCATCACTTCAAGCCCGCTCCTGACCTCGCTCTGGCTGGCCGCAATCGGCTGGCTCCTCGGCTCGGCATACACAACCGACAGGAAAAAGGACGACAAATAGATGCAGTATCTCATCTCGTTTCTGGAGGGCATCATAACCTTTATCTCCCCCTGCCTGCTGCCCATGCTCCCCATATACATCTCCTATTTCGCCGGCGGAGGGGAGCGCAGCACGCGCCGCACACTTCTCGGCGCTATGGGCTTCGTGTGCGGCTTTACCGTGGTGTTCGTGGCCATGGGCGCTCTCGCCGGGACACTCGGCAGCTTCCTCAGGCAGCACCAGACAGCCGTGAACATTGTCTCCGGACTCATAGTCATCTTCTTCGGCCTCAGCTATCTGGGCGTTTTCCGCCTCAGCTTCTTCCGCGGAGGGCATACCGTGGAGGCGCGTGAGCTGGGCTTTTTCTCTGCCGTGCTCTTCGGCGTTGTGTTCTCCGTCGGGTGGACCCCCTGTGTTGGGGCCTTTCTCGGCTCGGCCCTGGCGCTTGCCTCGCAGCAGGGACACGTTCTGGCCGGCATGCTCATGCTGCTTGTCTATTCTCTCGGACTCGGCGTCCCCTTCATCCTGAGCGCAGTTTTGATAGACAAGCTGAAATCGGCATTTGACTGGATAAAGCGCAACTACGGCGTTATCAACACCGTCTGCGGGATACTGCTCATTCTGGTGGGTCTGCTCATGGCCACGGGGACGATCGGCCGCCTGCTCGCGGTCCTGAGTTAAGGAGGCAATATGAAGAAAAAGAACCGCACATTTCTGCTGGTGCTCCTGGCCCTGGTCATACTGATAGGCGGCTCGGCCATCCTGTATTCCCGGCTCAGCTCCGGCTATTCCGCCGGCGTGCTCACCGGAGAAGCCCCCGAGCCGTCTGCAACAGATGAGGAGCTTCCCCAGGCGCCGGAGTTCACCGTATATGACCTTGAGGGCAACGAGGTCAGTCTCTCAGATTTTCTGGGTAAACCCGTGGTTTTGAACTTCTGGGCAAGCTGGTGCGGCCCCTGTAAGCGCGAAATGCCGGATTTTGACTCCGCATACCAGGAGCTTGGCGGCGAAGTGCACTTTCTCATGGTGAACGTCACCGACGGCGGCAGAGAGACAGTGGAGACGGCCTCCGAGTTGATTGACGAGGAGGGCTACACCTTCCCCGTATATTACGACTCCGACCTCAGCGCCTCCACGGCCTATGGCGTTTACTCCCTACCCACCACCTATTTCATAGACTCCGAGGGCCATGCGGTGGCCCGGGCCTCAGGCGCCCTGGATATGGAGACTTTGCAGGCCGGCATAGACATGATAACCGAATAGTTCCGTGCATGTCCATTGCTCCGGGCATACCATGCCCCCCGGGCATGGTAGCTTATTAAAGATAGGTATTTGCTTTTGGGCCTTTGCGGCAATATAATTCTAACATAAACAAGCCCCAAAGGAGTGCGGATCAATGGACGAAATAATCAGGGATGAGATCTTCCCCATCGGCGATGAAAACACGGCTTTTGCCCAGTATTTCAGCGGCATGAGCTATCTGAAGAGACTTACCAACAGCGGCGTCGGCGTGGCGAACGTGACTTTCGAGCCGAGCTGCCGCAACAACTGGCACATCCACCACAAGGGCGGGCAGATACTGCTCGTCACCGCCGGCCGCGGCTGGTATCAGGAGTGGGGCCAGCCTGCCCGTGCGCTCCGTCCCGGGGACGTGGTGGAAATCCCGCCCGAGGTCAAGCACTGGCACGGCGCGGCCGCGGACAGCTGGTTTGCGCACCTGGCCATAGAGGTCCCGGCCGAGGGCGGCTCCAATGAGTGGCTTGAGCCCGTGGACGACGGGCAGTATGCCCAGCTCCAGAACTGAGACGTGTGCGAGGCGCTCCGCGCTTGACAGCGGGGCGCCTTTAATATATAATCTATTTAAAAAATATTTGAAATAGAGTGTTGACATGGCATATCGTGAAGTCCTGTCCGCCCTCGCCGACGAAAACCGCAGGAGCGTATTGCTCGCGCTGCGCGGCAGACGGCTTTCGGCCGGTGAGCTCGCGGAACGCCTGGGGATGAGCCCGCAGGCCCTCTCGTACCACCTGTCCAGGCTGAAAAAGTCCGGGCTGATATATGAGACGCGGGAGAAAAACTATATATATTACGAGCTCGATTTGACCGTAATCGACGAGGCCGTGCTCTGGCTGAACGGCCTGAAAGGAGGAACACCGGATGACGAAGAAGATCCGCCTGCTGATTAGGCTGCTGACTTTTGTCCCAATGGCAGTCTGCATCATCGCCCTGTTTTTTCTGCCGGACGAGATACCGGCGCACTACAACGCCGCCGGCGAGGTGGACAGATGGGGCAGCAAATACGAAACACTGCTCTTCCCGGGACTGATAGTTGTCACGAGGGCAGTCATGGCCTTCATGACCTATGTCGCCACCCATGGCGCCGGCGCGAGCGAGTCGAACAGGAAAATACTCGGCTATGCCACGGCCGGCATCCTGTTTGTGTTCGACATAATGATGCTGTATTACTTGTATGCCGGCTTTGCCGGCGTCACGGAGCTCGGCTCCATGCCCGTTGATATCAGCCAGCTCATGTGCATCGCCATGGGAATAGTGTTCATTGCTCTGGGCAATTACCTGCCGAAGCTGCGCCGCAACGGCGTCTCCGGCGTGCGCACAAAATGGAGCATGGCCAACGACGAGGCCTGGAAGCTGAGCCAGCGATTTGGGGGCGCGGCCTTCATGGTCGACGGCATTATCACAATCGCCATCGGCGTGTTTATCAGAGGGATGGCCTCCATACTCGTCTCGCTCGGCCTGCTGATTGCGGCGGGCACGGCCATGGTGCTCTACTCCAGGCACGCGTACATGAGAACACAGAGGAATTCCGGAGAATAGCGCGGAAAATTTTCCTTTCTCAGAGGCGAATTATGTGTTATGATA
This sequence comes from uncultured Oscillospiraceae bacterium, assembly GCA_944385755.1. Lineage (GTDB taxonomy): Bacteria > Bacillota > Clostridia > Oscillospirales > Oscillospiraceae > Scatomorpha. The sequence goes on along the minus strand of CALWYN010000136.1, from coordinate 432 downwards.
TTCGTCAGCAAATACGCAAAGGAAGGATACCCCAATGAAAGCATATGAACGGCTTATAAAATACGCCCGTGTAAGCACCGCGAGCCTCGACGACGTGGAGGCCCCCCCCACCTCCGAGCGGCAGTTCGACCTGGCCCGCATCCTGGCCTCCGAGCTCAAAGGCCTGGGCATAGCCGACGCCCAGGTGTCCGATTCCTGCTATGTCTACGGCCATCTGCCCGCCACTCCGGGGCATGAGAGCGCCCCCTGTCTGGGCTTTATCGCCCACATGGACACCTCCCCGGACTTTTCCGGGGAAAACGTCTCTCCCCGCCTGATTGAAAACTACGACGGCGGGGACGTCGAGCTGGGACACGGCCGCGCTCTGGAGGTAAAGACCTTTCCCCACCTCCCTTCCCTCGCCGGGCGCACGCTCATCGGGGTGAAACAGAC
>CALWYN010000135.1 GCA_944385755.1 uncultured Oscillospiraceae bacterium | reverse complement strand
GGATCCGGCCACCGCGGATGAGCTTATAGGGCAATATATGGGTTTCATACGCCCCGAGGCCGGGAAAATGAGCTTCGGCGACGGCGAGGATGAGCTGAGTATTGCCATGCTGGCGTTCTATGAGGCCGTGCTCGGCTATGAAAAGCCCAGGGGAGCTTTCCTCCACTATGCCGCCAGGGTGATACGCTCCCGGCTGATAGACTATCACAGGAGCGAGCGCCGCCACCGCGGCCATGGCTCGCTGAATGAGCGCGCGGGAGAGGACGGGGCCGAACTCCTGGAGCTCCTGCCCGACACGCGCGACGATATAGAGGAGATGACCGTCCTCGAGGCGGCACAGGGCGAGATTGAGGAGTATTCCCGCGCGCTCTCGGCCTTCGGCATCACGCTATCCGACATCGCCGACAACTGCCCTAAGCAGGAGCGCACGCTCAGCGCGTGCCGGGACGCGCTGAATTACGCGAGGAGGCGGCCGGAGCTGCTCGCCGCGGTTGAAAAGAGCGGCAAGCTGCCGATGGCGGAGTTGGCCTCCGGAGCTGATGTCGAGCGCAAGACGCTTGAGCGGCACAGGAAGTATCTGGTCGCCATGCTTATCGCATTTACCAACGGATTCGAGATAATACGCGGCCATCTGTGCCGTCTGGAAGGCAGGAGGGCGGAAAAGTGAGATATCTTATTCTGGAATCCCGCCCGGCCTATTGTATCGCGCTCGGGGAGGACGGGCGCTGCGTCAAGTGCGCGAATATGCGCTATGAGGTCGGCGACAGGGTCGAGAACATAATTGAACTGAAAATGCCGGAGCGCCAGGACAATCGCCGCGTGCTGCGCATGGTCTCGCTCTGCGCGGGGCTGGCGGCGTGCCTGTGCATAGCCTTCTTCGGCTGGTACCGGCCCAACTACGCGGCCTACGGCACGATGCGCATGAGCATCAACCCGGACGTGGAGCTGACGCTTAGCCGCACGGAGCGGGTGCTGGACGCCGAGGGGCTGAACGCCGACGGCGAGGCGCTGCTGGAGGGGCTCGACTTCTCCGGTATGCATGCCGCCGAAGCCGCGGATATGCTGGTGGAGAAGTCAATCGCCGACGGCTTCCTGACCGAGGGCGGGCAGGTGACCGTCTCGGTCGACGGCGGAAGCGAGAGCTGGCGCCGCGGGGCCGAGGACGGCACGCTCACGGCGCTGGAAGAACGTTACGGCACTTTTGCCATAATCCGCACGCCGGACGACCCGATAGTTACCATACCGGTTCCCGCTCCGTCCCCCACGCCGGCACCAACTCCCACGCCTGCGGCGACCGCGACGCCGGTTCCGTCATCCGCCCCGCCGGCCTATGATGACGATGACGATGATGACTGGGGCGGCGATTGGGATGATGACGGCGATGACCGGGATGATGACGATGACGGCGGCGGCCGGGACGACGACTATGACGACGATGACTGAATAAAAAGGCGCAGCGGCTGTTTTTGACAGCCGCTGCGCAATTATTTTTTCCCCAATACAGCTATTTTTTTCCCGAATACAGCTGGGCCAGAGTGAAGGCCAGCGCGACGGCCAGAACGATGGCCAGCGCCACCGCGCCGTAGCTCATCGGCAGGAAGTAGTATCCTCTCAGATAGGCGTGGTAACCCAGCAGGGAGGCAAACTGCGTGAGGACAGGCAGCGCCATATACTCCGGCGCGGCGCAGGCCAGAAGGAGAGTCAGGATATCCGCCACGAAGAAATAACGCTCATGCATGTGCGGGAGGAAATAGGGAATGCCGGCGGACAGGACAATCGCGCAGCCGAGGATGGCCCAGAGCGAGCCGCGGCCCCGCCTCAGCGCGAAGAGCAGAAAGCAAACGAGCATCAGAGTGAAAGCCGCGGCTATGCCGAGATTCCCGGCCAGGGCCACGTTCTGCACATTGGCTGAGAAGGCGAACACGCTGGGGGAGTTGTAGTTCAAAGCCGAGCCCACGGTGCCCATCTGGTCGAAGTAGAGGGTTATCGTGTCCAGCAGGGGCATCCCGGCTATGACCGCCGGGAGCATCAGGAGAATGTAAACGGCGGGGAAGATGAAAAAGTGGCGGATCCTGACACGGCCGGCAATCAGCAGCACCACGAAAATGGGCATGATGAACACCGCCTGGAGCTTGAAGGCGAAGGAGGCCGCCATGCAGGCCATGCCGGCGGCCGGGCGGTCCGAGACTGCCAGGTATATTGCGAGGACGGCCAGGGCCGTGTAAATACTGTCGCACTGGCCCCAGTAGGCCCCGTTGAGGATGACGGTGGGGAGGAAGAGCACTCCGAAGAAGGCGGCGAGCCGCTTAGCGCGGCTGGAGGTATAGCGCCCGGCGAGGGACATCACCGCCCAGGCCAGCAGCACGTCGAAGAATATGCTCAGCAGCTTGATGAGATACAGGTCGTCTATGCCGGAATAGGAGAAGGCCGCGAGAAAGTACATATACGGCACGTTGTAGTTGCCTATCGGCTCGGCGAGGGCGGCGAAACCGCCGTTGTAACGGAAATAGTCCACCCAGACGGAGAGGAAGGTCTGATAGTCGGCGGTGACATGGTTGAGGCAGAGGCCGCGTATGACGAAAGCGGCGGCCACAAGCGCCGCGGAGACGGCCACATCCGCCGGACGGGAGAGCAGCCCGGAGAAGTACAGCGCGCTCAGCGCGAGCAGCGCCTCGGCAAAGAGAATGATAATCACGGCGGTGTCCATAATTGCCTCCTGTTTTGCCCAGCTTTATGCGCGGGACATCAAAAAAGGCGGGGAAGCGATGTCCCCGCCGAGAGCTCTGAATTTTGGTCAATAAGGGCTTGACAAAGTGTGCAGAAAAAGATATAATAACTTGCTATGTCCAGAAGAGGGATACCCTCCCATTTTCATTTGCAGTTTTATTCTATCAGATTTTTGCGAAAAAGCAACAGATAGCCCCAAACAATTGACAACCCTGCCGGGTGTCCGCGTGATTCCAAAACGAGGAGTGTGCATTGATGCCAACGGATGTTTGCTACGGGAAAACAGTCAGGAAGAGCTTTGCGAGGAGCGCAGAAATCCAGGATATGCCGAATCTCCTGGAGATTCAGAAGCAGTCCTACAAGTGGTTCCTGGACACGGGGCTGAGAGAGGTGTTCCGGGACGTCGCCGCGGTGACGGACTATTCGGGAAACCTGGAGCTCAGTTTTGTGGACTACTCGATGGACGAGAAGCCGAAGTACTCCGAGGAGGAGTGCAAGGCGAGGGACGCCACCTATGCCGCGCCTCTCAAGGTCAGCGTCCGGCTCCGCAACAAGGAGACGGAGGAGACCAAGGAGCAGGAGATTTTCATGGGCGACTTCCCGCTCATGACGGACGGCGGCACCTTTGTCATAAACGGGGCGGAGCGCGTCATAGTCTCCCAGATAGTCCGCTCCCCGGGCGTATACTACGACAAGAAGACGGACAAGGCGCAGATATCCACCTACGGCACCACGGTAATACCCTATCACGGCGCGTGGCTGGAGTATGAGACCGACGCGAACGACATCTTCTATGTGCGCATAGACAAGAACCGCAAGCTGCCGGTGACACTGTTCCTGAAGGCCATGGGCCGCTATGACCCGGACAAGCCCTACACCTGGCTGACCTGCCTGAGCAACCCTGTGGCCGGTTGCGTGACCAGCGACCAGCTCAAAGAGGTCTTTGACAACGACGAGCGCATAGTCGCCACACTGGACAAGGACACCTTCATCACGCGCGAGGACGCGCTGCTCGAGATATACCGCAAGCTGCGTCCCGGTGACCCCCCCACCGTGGACACCTCCGAGGCCCTGCTCGACGGCCTGTTCTTCGACAGGAGGCGCTACGACCTCTTCTCCGTGGGCCGCTATAAGTTCAACAAGAAGCTGGGGCTGGCCGGAAGGCTGATAGGCCACCAGCTCGCGGAGCCCCTGGCCGACCCCGTGACGGGGGAGATAATCGCGGAACCGGGCGAGACCCTCAGCCGTGACAGGGCCGAGTATATCGAGTCCTGCGGAGTCACGGAGGCCAGGGTGGTCGCTCCGGATGGAAAGACGGTGCGCGTATTTACCAACGGCATGGTCGATATGCGGCATTTCGTGGACTTTGACCCGGAGGAGCTGGGCGTCGACGAGAAGGTGCGCCTCATAATCCTCCGCCAGCTCATGGAGCAGTACGAGGGCGAGGCCCTCAAGGACGCCATACGCGAGAATATCGACGTGCTCATCCCCAAGCACATAGTGGTGGACGACATGTTTGCCTCCGTCAACTACCTGTGCTGCCTGGCGCACGGCGTGGGCTCCCCGGACGACATCGACCATCTGGGCAACAGGCGCGTCAGGAGCGTGGGAGAGCTGCTGCAGAACCAGTTCCGCATAGGCTTCAGCCGCATGGAGCGCGTGATACGCGAGCGCATGACGCTGCAGGACCTCGACATAGTCACCCCGCAGAGCCTGATAAACATCCGCCCCGTGACGGCCGCGATAAAAGAGTTCTTCGGCTCCTCGCCTCTGAGCCAGTTCATGGACCAGACCAACCCGCTCGCCGAGCTGACGCACAAGCGGCGTATGTCCGCACTGGGCCCCTGCGGCCTGAGCCGCGAGAGGGCAAACTTCGACGTCCGCGACGTACACTACAGCCACTACGGCCGCATGTGCCCGATAGAGACGCCTGAGGGCCCGAATATAGGCCTCATAAGCTATCTCGCCTCCTACGCCCGCGTGAACAAGTACGGCTTCCTCGTGACGCCGTTCAGGAAGGTCAGAAAGCCCGACTGCTTCGTCACCGACGAGGTGGAGTATATGACCGCGGATGTGGAGGACCGCTATATAGTCGCTCAGGCCACCGAGCCGCTGGACGAGAACGGCTGCCTGAAGAACAGGCGTATAACCTGCCGGCACAGGGACGAGATCATAGATGTGGACCGCGAGAGGGTGGACTATATAGACATCTCTCCGCGCATGATGGTCTCCATCGCCACGGCGATGATCCCCTTCCTGGAGAACGACGACGCGAACCGCGCGCTCATGGGCGCGAACATGCAGCGCCAGGCCGTTCCCCTGCTCACTACGGAGGCGCCCATAGTCGCCACCGGCATCGAGCACAAGTGCGCTGTGGACTCCGGCGTGTGCGTGCTCGCCGAGGACGACGGCGTGGTGGACAGCGTCTCCGCCACCCATGTCGTCATGCGCTACGACACCCTGGGCATCAAGGACTACAAGCTCATAAAGTTTTCCCGCTCCAACCAGGGCACCTGCATCAACCAGAGGCCCGTGGTCGCCGCCGGCGAGAGGCTGGAGAAGGGAGATATCATAGCGGACGGCCCGTCCACCAGCAACGGCGAGATAAGCCTGGGCAAGAACATCCTGGTCGGTTACATGAACTGGGAGGGCTACAACTACGAGGACGCCATACTGCTCAACGAGAGGCTGGTCATGGACGACGTGTTCACCTCGATACACGTTGAGGAGTACGAGTGCGACGCGAGGGATACCAAGCTCGGCCCCGAGGAGATTACCCGTGACATCCCCGGAGTGGGCGACGACGCGCTGAAGTACCTCGACGAGAGGGGCATAATCTCCGTCGGCGCCGAGGTGCGCAGTGGCGACATACTGGTCGGCAAGGTCACACCCAAGGGCGAGACGGACCTGACGGCCGAGGAGCGGCTGCTGAGGGCAATATTCGGCGAGAAGGCGCGCGAGGTGCGCGACACCTCCCTGAAGGTGCCTCACGGCGAGAGCGGCATAATAGTGGACGTGAAGGTGTTTACCCGCGAGAACGGCGACGAGATGAGCCCCGGCGTCAATCAGGTTGTCCGCGTGTATATAGCCCAGAAGAGGAAAATCTCCGTGGGCGACAAGATGGCGGGCCGCCACGGCAACAAAGGCGTTGTCAGCCGCATACTCCCGCGCGAGGACATGCCGTATATGCCGGACGGCACCCCGCTGGACATCGTGCTCAACCCCCTGGGCGTGCCCAGCCGTATGAACATCGGCCAGGTGCTGGAGGTCC
>CALWYN010000134.1 GCA_944385755.1 uncultured Oscillospiraceae bacterium | reverse complement strand
CAGCTCCCACGGCTCAGGTATATCGCGCCGCTTCTCTATGGCGCCGTCAAAATCGTGCGCATAGCCGCAGGGCGGGCAGAGGTGCGTGGCTATGACTATGTCCATCCCGCAGTTGGGGCATCTCATGTCAGTACCTCCCCTTGCCCGTTGAGGGCCTTATTCCGCGTAGTTCTTGAAATAGTTCTGCACGACGATAATGGGCGTGCCCTTGTCGCCGCTGCCGCTCGTCAGGTCGCAGAGCGAGCCTATGAGGTCCGTGAGCCGCCTTGGGGTGGTCCCCTCCGAGACCATGTGGCCCTTCAAATCGGCGTCCTTCCTGCGTATGCTCTCGCGGATGGCCTCCCGCAGCTCCTCCCCGCTGAGCCCGGCAAACTCGTTGTCCGCCAGATATTTGAGCTTGAGCTCATTGGGCAGCCCGCCGAGGCCCGAGGTGTATCCGGGGCTGACGACCGGGTCAGCCAGCTCCCATATCTTGCCCGCCGGGTCCTTGAACGCCCCGTCGCCGTAGACCATTGCCTCCACCTTCACGCCCGTGCGCCGCTCCAGCTCGGCCTGTACGCCCTCGGCCACCTCCTGGGCGTTTTTGGGGAACAGCTTCACCTTGTCCTCCGTGGCTTTGTTTGAGCCGAGCAGCCCATAGTCCGGGCAGCAGCCGCTGCCGTTCACCGGGGCGTTCATTATGTCGGTGAGGGTGAGCACGGTCTTTGCGCCGGCCTTCTCCACCTGGCGGCGGGTGCGCTCGCGGCTGTGGATGTCACAGCAGAGCACGTTGCCGGTGAAGCGGACTATGGCCTCCGGCCGGTTGGAGAAAACGATCTCCGCCTCTGCGCCCTCCTCCTCTATGAGCGACCTGTAGTAGTCCACGTAGTCCACGCCCGTGAACGGATGCAGGCGGCTGCCGAAGCAGCGGCGGTAGTCCTCCAGCGTGAGCACATCCCTGTATGGGTCTATGCCGCTGGCGTCCAGGGCGTCCAGGTCAAAGAGGTGGTTGCCCACCTCGTCCGATGGGTAGGAGAGCATCAGCACAACTTTCCGGGACCCACGCGCTATTCCGCGCAGGCATATAGCGAAGCGGTTGCGGGAGAGGATGGGAAACACCACCCCCACGGTCCCGCCGCCCAGCTTGGCGCGGACATCGGCCGCTATGTCGTCCACCGTGGCGTAATTGCCGTCGGCCCTGGCCACAACGCTCTCGGTCACGGCCACAATATCGCGCTCGGCGAGCTGGAAGTGGTCCTCCGCCATGGCCTTTTCAACGCAGTCCGCCACAATCTTGACTATGTCGTCGCCTTCGCGTATTATAGGGGCGCGGATACCCCTTGAGATAACACCGGGCATTTATAAAACCTCCATTAAAAACAAAACTACCAGCAAGAATAATAAACTTTTTACGGCTGGAAGTCAACACTTCAGTTAACAGAAGAGGAGCGTATCGGGATGGTTATAAAAAACGGACGGGTATTTCTGCCCCTGGAGGGCTTCGTGGACTGCGACCTGGGCTTCGGCGAGCTGATTGAGAAGACCGGGGAGCTCGGCTCCGGCGGCTATGACGCCTCCGGCTGCTATGTGGTGCCAGGCTTTGTGGACATACACAGCCACGGGGCCATGGACCGCGATTTCTCGGACGGCGACCCCGGGGCCATTGAGGTGCTCGCGGCGTATTACGCCAGGAACGGGGTCACCAGCTTTCTCGCCACCACCATGACACTGAAGGAACCCGAGCTGACGCGCGCCATGCACTGCGTGCGCGACTCACGGCCCACGGGCGCCGCCCGCTGCGCCGGCGTGCACCTGGAGGGGCCCTTCCTCTCCTACGCCAAGCGCGGAGCCCAGAACCCGGACAACCTGCACGCGCCGGACACCGGCATGTTCGGCCGGCTGAACGAGGCCTCCGGCGGGGCCGTCCGGCTGGTCACCGTCGCGCCCGAGGTCGAGGGGGCCGGGGAATTCATAAGCCAAGTGTCAAAGGCCTGCACGGTCTCCCTGGGGCACACCGAGGTGGACTATGAGACGGCCATGGCCGCCTATGGACGGGGCGCCGGCCACGCCACACATCTCTTCAACGCCATGCCCCCAATACACCACCGCAAGCCCGGCCTCATAGGCGCCGCGTTCGACTCCGGCGCCACCGCCGAACTCATATGCGACGGCCTCCACGTTCACCCCTCCGCGGTCAGGATGGCCTTTTCGCTCTTTGCCGGGCGGCTCGCGCTTATCTCCGACTCCCTGCGCTGCGCCGGCATGCCGGACGGCGAGTATGAGCTCGGCGGGCTGCCGATACGCCTCTCCGGAGGCGTGGCCCGGCTGCTGGACGGCACCATAGCGGGGAGCTGCATCAGCGTCGGCGAGGCCGTGCGCCGCGCCGTCTCCTTCGGCATACCGCTCGAGAGCGCCGTCGGCGCCGCCACCGCCGTCCCGGCCAGGGCCGCCGGGCTTGACGACTGCGGCGAGCTGTCTCCCGGCAAACGCGCGGATATCACCATACTGGACCAGGATCTGAACGTAAAGGACGTATTCGTGGGCGGGAAGCTTGTTGTTATGTAAACTTATCTTGGAGCACGCGCCCTCCGCCGGTTTTCGGCGGAGGGCGCGTCTTGTTTCCACCCGGCCGGCCGCGGCATATCATGCTGCGAGGTGATATATGTGGATGAGAATACCGGAACTTACAGCGTGTTTGAATACGGCCGCATGCGGGCGCGGGAGTACGCCCTGCGCTGGGCGCACGGGCGGAATCCGCTGTTTTATAATTTTGCCGGCATAGGCGGCGACTGCACAAACTTTGTCTCGCAGTGCATACTGGCCGGCTGCTGCACCATGAATTACACGCCCACCTTCGGCTGGTACTACCGCTCGCTCAACGACCGCACGCCCTCCTGGTCCGGCGTACAGTATCTATACGACTTCCTCACCAACAACACCGGCGCGGGACCCTTTGGCCGCCAGGCCGGCATAGACGAACTGCAGCTCGGCGACGTTGTGCAGCTGGGCAGCGGCGACGGTTCGTTCTACCACACCCTGCTCATCACCGGCTTCTCCAGGCGCGGCTACCTCGTCTCCGCGCACAGCGGCGACGCGTATGACCGCCTTCTGACCAGCTACAGCTACCGCGAGCTGCGCCCCATACATATCGAGGGATACCGCTCCGCTGAGAAGGCCCCTCCCGAGTGTTTCTGGGCGCTGTACGAGGGCCGCGCCCTCCCGGGCTGACCGCTCCTGTACGGGGCGTGGCGCCCGGCGCCGGCGAATGGCAAAACGGCGTCCGGCGGATTGCCGCGCGACCGCTTTCGCCGGTACCTTACCGGCACGGCCGAAAAGTTCATATTTTAGCGCCTCCGTCTGTTAACTCAATTGGCCGCAGGTATTGATACACAAAGAAAAACCGTGTAATTCCAACGAATTACACGGTTTCACTTTTTGGCAGGGGAAGAAGGTTTCGAACCCTCGGCCTACGGTTTTGGAGACCGTCGCTCTGCCAACTGAGCTATTCCCCTACGCGCCGCACGACGCTATAATAATATAAACCTGACAGCCGAGATTGTCAAGATATGATTTTCATTCCGTTAATAAAATCTTCAATATTATTAAGGCACTTAACGGTTGACATTTCTTTCCCCGGGCTGTACAATGGTGTGTGTCAGTACAAATAATACAGATTGGAGGACTAATCTCTTGAAGAATTCAAAGAGGGCACTCGCCCTCCTCCTCTGCGCCGCCCTGCTGCTCGGGGCGCTATCCGCCTGCGGCGGCGGTTCGGACACCCCGGAGGCCACGGACCCAAGCGCCCTGGTCTGGACATCCAGCTTCTCAAGCCTCTCCGGTCTGGGGGAAAACGTGAACTACATCTCCGGTGTGGCCTATTCTGGCGGTGCCATATATATGGCCGCCCAGACCTACGACCCGGAGACCTATGAGAGCGCGAACGTTTTTAAGCGGTACGATGTGGCCTCCGGGGAGATCTCCGACCTCAGCGGCTATGCTCCGGTGTCCCTGCCCGAGGCCGAGGCCGCCGAAAACAGCTATACCAGTCTCAACCAGATATGCGCCGGCCCCGACGGCGGCCTCTGGGTGATAGAGGACGTCAACTACACCGTCTTCAACCTCCCGGAGGGCTTCTCGGGCACGGAGGAGGAGAGGTGGAACTACGCCGAGTACATGGACGCCTGTTTCCTGCGTCTGCTCTCGGCCGACGGCAGCGAGCTGGTCTCCGTCGACCTCGCCTCCATTGCGGAGGGCCAGGACTACTTCTACGTGAGCAACATGGCCAGCGACGGCGAGGGCAACGTCTATATCGTCGACCAGAACAACGGTTTCTGGGTGTACGCCCCCGACGGCACCCAGCTCTACGGCAGCGCGCCCTCCTCCGGCGGGGCCGCCCCCTCCATTAACTACATCAACAGGATGATCACCCTCGGCGACGGCCGCGTGGCCGTCATGGGTTACGACGACGTCGCCGCGGGCAACGTGCTCAAGCCATTTGACCTCTCCACCAACAGCTTCGGGGAGAGCATAACCATGCCCGGCAACGCCTATAACATCTACCCCGGCTCCGGCGACTACCTGTTCTATTACATAAACGCCTCCAACATGTACGGCTATAACGCCTCCACCGGCGAGGGCACGGAGCTCTTCAATCTCATAAGCTGCGACATAGATGAGGACACCCTCTCCGCCTTTGTGGCCGAGGGCGACGGCTATGTCTGCCTCACCGCGGGTTACGGCAACACCCCCAACAGCGAGTACACCATGGAGCTCGCCACGGTAAGGCAGGTAGAGGCCTCCTCCCTGCCCCAAAAGACCACTCTCACTCTCGCGGCCCTCTATCTGAGCTCCGACCTGCGCGCGGACATACTCAAGTTCAACCGCTCCAGCGACAAGTACCGCATCGATGTCACCGACTCCACCGAGTTCAACACCGAGGACGACTACACCGCCGGGCTCACCAAGCTGAGCACGGAGATAATCTCCGGCAGGGTGCCGGACATACTGGCCGCCAGCGGCCTGCCTATGCAGCAGTATGTCTCCCGCGGCCTGCTGGAGGACCTCTATCCCTACCTTGACGCCGACGGGGAGATAAGCCGGGACGACCTGTTCACCAGCGTGCTCTCCGCGATGGAGATAAACGGCGGGCTCTACCAGGCCTCGTCCAGTTTCTCGGTCCAGACCATGGCCGGCAAGTCCAGCGTCGTCGGCTCCGAGCCCGGCTGGACCATCGAGGAGCTGATGGATATCTACAACTCCCAGCCGGAGGGCACCCTGCTCCTGAGCAACACCTCTTCCACCGTCGTGCTGAGCATGATGATGCAGAACAGCCTTAACGACTACGTGGACTGGGCCAACGCCACCTGCAGCTTCAATGACCAGAGCTTCATCGACCTGCTCGAGTTCTGCGCCCAGTTCCCCGCCGAGTACAGCTATGACGAGAACGCGCCCAGCGAGCCCTCCCTCATTCAGAGCGGCCAGCAGATGCTGTACTCGATTTACATGTACGACTTCAACGAAATACAGCTCGTCGAGGCCATGTTCGGCGACGAGCTGTGCATAAAAGGCTATCCCACCCCCGAGGGCGTGGGCAACTTCGCCAACGTGGTCGACGGCCTGTCCATCAGCGCCACCTGCGCCGACAAGGAGGGCGCCTGGAGCTTTGTTCGCCAGGTGTTCACCGAGGAGTACTCCGACAGCCACTGGTCGTTCGGCTTCCCCATAAACAGGGCGGCCTACCAGAAGCAGCTGGATGAGGCCATGACCCCCAGATACTACACCGACCCTGAGACCGGCGAGCAGGTGGAGCAGTCCATGGGCGGCATGGGCTACGACGACTTCACGGTGGACTTCTACGCCACGACGCAGGAGGAGGCCGACATGATCCAGGCGGTCATCGACAGCATCTCCGGCACCGTAAGCTATGACACAAACATAATGACCATCGTAAACGAGGAGGCTGCCGGCCTCTTCTCCGGGCAGC
>CALWYN010000133.1 GCA_944385755.1 uncultured Oscillospiraceae bacterium | reverse complement strand
GCCTGAACGGGGGCGCCAGCTGGGTGCCGTCCACCACGAACTCGAGCACGGTGGTGACGTCGGACTTCAGCGCGCGCTCGAAAGCGGGGCCGATGTCCTCGGGCTTCTCTATCCTCTCGCCGTTCGCGCCCAGGGCCTTGGCCACGGGGACAAAGCTCACCGGGTTGGGGATGTCCACGCCTATGAAACGGCTGTTGAAGAAGTCCACCTGGTTCTTCTTCTCCGCGCACCACGCGCCGTTCCTGAACACGCAGGCTATAACAGGCAGCTTGTGCTCTATGGCGGAGCTTATCTCGTGCAGGCTCATGCCCCACGCACCGTCGCCTATGATGCAGACGACCGGGTCGTTCGGGCTCGCCAGCTTGGCGCCCAGGCCCGCGGGATACGCAAAGCCCGTATTTCCGAAGGTCAGCGCCGCTATATGCTTCCTGGGCTTCGTGAAGCGGAAATAGCTGTTGGCCGTGGAGGCCACGTTGCCTATGTCCGTGCAGAGAATGGCGTTCTCCGGCATCCTGCGGCTCAGCTCAAGCAGCACACGCCTCGGGTTCATGGGGTTGCCGGGGACCATGGCCAGGTCCTCTATCTCCTTGTCCCAGTCCGCGCGCAGCTTCTCTATCTCCTTGACGCGCTCCGCGTTGACCTCCTTGCTCCCTATCGCCTTCAGCTCCTCCAGCAGCGCAGCCGCGGTCTTCTTCGCGTCGCCCACCAGGGCCACGTCCACCGGGTGCTTGCGGGCTATCTGCTTCGCGTTCAGGTCTATCTGGATTATCTTGGCTTCCTCGGGGAAGTAGTCTATGTTGTACTGCGGCAGGGTGCCGAACACGCTCAGGCGGCTGCCTATGGCGAGTATCAGGTCGGCCTCCTTGAGGGCCAGCATCGCGCTCTTGGCGCCCATGTAGCCTATCGGTCCCACCCAGTAGGGGTGGTCGGCCGGGAAGGCGTCGTTGTGCAGGTAGGACAGGGCCACCGGCGCCGTCAGGTAGTCCGCCAGCGCCTTCACCTCATCAAAGGCCTCGGAGTCCACAACGCCCCTGCCGGAGATAATCACGGGCTTCTTCGCCTCGTAGATCATCTGAGCCGCGCGCTTGACCTCTCCCGTGTCCGCCACGCCGTGCGGCACCACCGCCCTGTAGCGGTACGGGGGCATGATCTCCTCGTTTACCTCGCCGTACAGGTAGTCGCGCGGGATGTCCACAAACACGGGTCCCCTCTCCGCGTACGCTATCCTGAACGCCGTCCTCAGCACGTCGCCGGCGCGGCTCGGGTGCGGCACGCGCAGCGAGGCCTTGGTGATGGGCTTGAACAGGTTCCAGGTATCGCACTCCTGGAAGCCGTCCCAGCCGACGGTGGAGCTGCCCGCGGAGGGCCCTATGATGACCATGGGCGTGTGCGCCATGTTCGCCGCGGCCACGGAGGTGACCATGTTGGTCAGGCCAGGGCCGTTCTGCGCCGTGCAAACGCCGGCCACGCCGGTGATGCGGGAGAACGCGTCCTCCATGTGGGCCGCCGTCTGCTCATGCCTCACCGGTATGAACTCGATTCCGGCGTCCGGGAACAGGTCCAGCATGTCCATGAACGCCGAACCCACTATGCCCGTCACGTGCTTCACGCCTTCCTGCAGCAGGACCTCCACCATGGCCTCGCTGGGCGTCATCTTTACCTTACTCATCATTTGCCTCCTGTGTAATTATCAAATCTACCGGCCCTTGCGCGAGATGGCTCTCAGCGCAGCGCCGACGATATCCTCTGTTGTCATCCCAAACACCGCCGCCAGCTCCTTCGCGCTGCCGACCTGGCCGCAGACGTCCTGGAAGCCTATGGCCTTCAGCGGGGCCGGGCAGCCGGCCGCGGCCGCCTCGCACACCGCGGAGTGCAGCCCGCCTATGACGTTGTGGTTCTCGCAGGTCACGCCAGCGCCGGTTTTGGCCAGGGACGCGGCCACGGCGGCGGAATCTATGGGCTTGACCGTGTGTATGTTTATGACCTCCGCGCTCACGCCCTGCTGTTCCAGGGCCGCGGCGGCGGAGAGGGCGTTGTTGACCATCACGCTGCCCGTGGCGAATATGCTCACGTCATTGCCGGGCCTGAGCACATCCGCCCTGCCCAGCTCAAAGGCGTAGTCATCGCCGTGCAGGTCCTTGACCTCTTTCCTGTGCAGGCGTATATACACGGGGCCCGGGCGCTCTATTATCTGCGGCATGGCCTTTATGAGCTCGGTCTCGTCGCTGGGCTCGAAGAGGACCATTCCCGGTATGCTGCGCAGCACGCCCAGGTCCTCGACGGCCATGTGCGTGCCGCCGTTGAGCTCGGCCGTTATGCCGGGGTCCGTGCCCACTATCTTCACGTTCTGCCTGGCGTAGGCGCAGGAGATGGCGACCTGGTCGCAGATCCTCCTGGACGCGAAGCAGGCGAAACTCGTGATAAAGGGGATGAAGCCGTAGGACGACAGGCCGGCCGCTATGGACGCCATGTTCTGCTCGGCTATGCCCACGTCAAAGGCCCTCTCGGGGAAAACTTTCCTCAGCGGCAGGGTCCCGTCGGCGTTGCCGAGGTCGGCGTCGAGCACGCACAGCCGCTCGTCCTCAGCCATGGCCGAGAGCATGTAGTTGCAAAATGCCTTTCTCATCTCCATGACTTCACTCACCTCGCTAATTCGTCCATCGCGGACTCGTACTGTTCCCTGCTCACGTTCATGCTGTGGCAGCCCACGCCCGCCTCTATGGCGAAGCTGACGCCCTTGCCCTTGACCGTGTCCAGCAGTATCATGGACGGGCGTCCCTTTTCGGCCTTGGCCTTCTCAATCGCCTCGTGGATCGCCGCGCAGTCATGCCCGTCAATCCGCTGCACGTGCCAGCCGAAGGCGCTCCACTTGGCGTCCAGGTCGCCCAGGGAGCAGACCTCGTCCACCATGCCGTCTATCTGCATCCTGTTGCAGTCCGTGAAAGCTATCAGGTTGTCCAGCTTGCGGTGCGCGGCGTACATGGCCGCCTCCCAGATCTGGCCCTCCTGGCTCTCGCCGTCACCGATTATGGTATAGATCACGGCTCCGTCGCCGGCCAGCTTTGAGCCTATCGCCACGCCGACCGCGCAGGAGAAGCCCTGCCCCAGCGAACCGGTTGTCATGTCTATGCCGGTGGTCTTGTTCATGTCGCAGTGGCTCGGCAGGTTGGTGCCCACCTTGTTGAGCGTCTGCAGCTCCTCGCGCGGGAAGTAGCCGCGCGCCGCCAGAGTCGCATACACGGCCGGGCCCGCATGCCCCTTTGACACGATGAGCCTGTCCCTTCCGGCCTTGCGGGGCTCGGTCGGGTCGATGTTCATCTCGTCAAAATAGAGCGTGGCGAGGACCTCGACAATGGACATGCAGCCTCCCACATGCCCCTTGCCTATGCTGTATATGCTTCCGAGTGTCAGTTCCCGGATCTCTCTGCATATCTGTCCCAAATCTTTCAATTCACTCACCTCTGATAAACCTGGCATGCCTTACCACCACTTTATGGCTTCCGTGACATGTGAGCGGATTTTGATAAACTCATCATCGCTGACATTGCGGGGCCTCTCAAGGTTTACGGGGACTATCTCGCGGACGCTGCACGGCTTGGGCGTCAGCACGATAATACGGTCGGCCAGATACACGGCCTCCTCGACGTTGTGCGTTATGAAAATGACCGTGCTCCCCAGCGTCTGCCAGAGTTTTATAACCTCGTTCTCCAGGTAGAAGCGCATCTTGATGTCCATCTGGCCGTACGGCTCGTCCATGAGCAGCAGGTCGGGATGGCTGGCGAAAGCCCTGCCTATGGCTATCTTCTGTTCGGCGCTGGCGGACATCTCGCCGGGATAGGAATTCCTGTAGTCGTTCAGGCCGAGCAGTTTTATAACCGTGTCGGTGCGCTCTTTTATCTCCGCCTCCGGCACCTTCTTCATCTCCAGGCCGAAGCGTATATTCTTCTCGACGGTCAGCCAGGGGAAGGCCGAGGACTCCTGAAAGACGAAGGAGATGTTGTGCTTTTTGGGGTTCGCCTTCTCACCGTCCAGCAGTATCTCCCCGCTGGTCGGCTCTATCAGGCAGGTGAGCAGGTTGAGGAACGTGGTCTTGCCGCAGCCGGTGGGTCCCACAACACAGATAAACTCCCCCTGTTCGATACGGAACGAGCAGTTTTTCAGCACTTCCAGGGAGCCGAAGTTCTTGCAGAGATTATTTACAATAACCTTGCTGTTGGTATTCTCAGTCATATTTCGCCTCCGCTCTTATTTCAGGGACAGGTCGGTGTTGCTTTCGATGAGCTCTCTCGTGCGGAGGAACTCCTTGTCCATGTAATCTCTGGGCCGTTTGAGATGGTCGAGGGAATACTCCGCCTTCACCTTTGCCGGGCGCTCGCTGAAGAGTATTATCCTGTCTCCGAGATAGACGGCCTCCTCGATGTTGTTGGTGACAAATATGACCGTGCGCTTGTCCTGTTCCCATATCTTCAGTATCTCGTCCTGCATGGAGTAGCGGGTCTGCGCGTCCAGCGCGCCGAAGGGCTCGTCCATCAGCAGGACCTTCGGGTCCGCGGCGTATGCGCGGGCGATGGCCACGCGCTGCTTCATGCCGCCGGAGAGCTCTTTCGGGTAGTGGTTGGCGAACTTCTCCAGATCGACCTTGCGCAGGTACTGCATGGCCAGATCGTCGGCCTCCTTGCCCTTGA
>CALWYN010000132.1 GCA_944385755.1 uncultured Oscillospiraceae bacterium | reverse complement strand
GGCGCTCTTCCGTGTGGAAGCTCGAGGCCCCCAGCATAGTCAAGTGCCCGAACTGCGGCGCTTACCATCTGCCCCACCGCGCCTGCAAGGCCTGCGGCCAGTACAACGGGCGCCAGGTCCTCGCAGTCGAGGAGAGCAAGTAAAAACTGCAACGCAGAGAAGGGAAGGCGCACGGCCTTTCCTTCTTTTGCTTATAGGGGGTAAGTCATGCTTAACACCATTACCGGCATAGACGCGCTCAGCCCGCTCGAGGGCAGGGTGCGCGCGGGCGACACGCTGGTGTCCATAAACGGGCACGAGGTGGAGGACGTGCTGGACTACCGCTACTGGAGCTATGAGCCGCGCCTGACGCTGGTGCTCAAAAGCGCGGAGAGCGGGCGGGAGTACAGCGTAAAGGTCAGAAAGGCCGAGGGGGAGGACCTGGGGCTGGATTTTGAGGAGTACCTTATGGACAGGCCCTGGGGCTGCTCGAACCACTGCAAATTCTGCTTCATCGACCAGCTTCCGCGCGGCCTGCGCCGGACACTGTATTTCAAGGACGACGACGCGCGCCTGAGCTTCCTCACCGGCAGCTATATAACGCTGACCAACCTCTCCGAGCGCGAGATGGAGCGCATCTGCGCGCTGAAGATAAGCCCCATAAACGTCTCCGTCCACGCGACTGACCCCGAGCTGCGCGCCGAGCTGATGGGGAACCCCAAAGCGGCGGACATAATGGGCCCGCTGAGGCGCCTGGCGGCCGCCGGCATAGTGGCCGACTGCCAGATAGTCTGCTGCACGGGCCACAACGACCGCGAGCAGCTCTCGCGCACCATGCGGGATCTCGCCGGTCTCTACCCGTCGGTCAACAGCGTGTCGGTGGTGCCGGTGGGGCTGACCAGGTACCGTGAGGGCCTCGCGCCCCTACGGCCATTTGACCGCGAGTCGGCCCGCGAGACCATAGACAGGGTGGAGGCCTACGCGGCCGAGTGCCTGGAGAGGCACGGCAGCCGGATATTCTGGTGCTCGGACGAGCTGTATCTGAAGGCTGGGCGCGAGGTGCCGGAGGACGGGTACTACGAGGAGTACAGCCAGCTGGAGAACGGCGTGGGGCTGATGCGGCTGCTGGAGACGGAGTTTCTGGCGGCGCTGGACATGGCGGCGCCCGACGAGGGCACGGGCGAGAGCTTCACCATAGCCACCGGGGTGGCGGCTGCCCCGCTGCTCGAAAAACTTTTACAGACTGCTCATAAAAAATGTGGTAAAATAAATGGAAGGGTCCGGGCCATAGTGAACGACTTTTTCGGCCACACGATAGACGTGGCCGGGCTGGTCACCGGCGGGGACCTGATAAACCAGCTTAAAGGGCAGGAGCTAGGCGGGCGGGTGTATATCCCGCACACCATGCTCAGGCACGGCGAGGGCGTGTTCCTCGACGACGTGACGCTCTCCCAGGCCTCGGAGGCCCTCGGCGTCAGCGTGGAGCCGGTGGGCGGCTCGGGCGGCGAGCTGCTGGACGCCATGCTGGGGATAAAATACTGAAATTTGAAAGGAGGCCGGTCGGAATGGCCAGACCTCTTGTGGCAATAGTGGGGAGGCCGAATGTCGGCAAATCCCTGCTCTTCAACCGCCTGGCGGGGCGGCGCCTCTCCATAGTCGAGGACACCCCCGGCGTGACCCGCGACAGGCTCTACGCTGACTGCGAGTGGAACGGGCGGAAATTCGACATTGTGGACACCGGCGGCATAGAGCCGACAGCCGACAGCGAGATACTGCTGTTCATGCGCGAGCAGGCCCAGATCGCCATAGACGCGGCGGACGTCATAGTGCTCGTGACGGAGATAGGCACCGGCGTGACGGCGGCCGACCGCGAGGTGGCCAACATGCTGCTTCGCTCGAAAAAGCCGGTCGTGCTCTGCGTGAACAAGATGGACTCGACCGGGCTGCCGGACCCGGGCTTTTATGAGTTCTATTCCCTGGGGCTGGGGGACCCGATACAGCTCTCGGCCATGCATGGCCACGGCACGGGCGACCTGCTGGACCGCTGCGTGGAGCTCTTCCCGCCGGCGGAGGAGGGTGAGGAGGACGACGAGCGCATACACGTCGCCGTGATAGGCAAACCCAATGTGGGCAAGAGCTCGCTGATAAACCTGATACTGGGCGAGAAGCGCGTGATAGTGGCCGACCAGGCCGGGACCACGCGCGACGCGGTGGACACGCCCTTTGAAAATGAATTCGGCAAATACGTCTTTATCGACACCGCGGGCATACGCCGGCGCTCGAAAGTGGACGACAGGATAGAGAAATTCTCCGTCATGCGCGCGCAGCTCGCCATAGAGCGGGCGGACGTCTGCCTGATAATGATAGACTCGCGCGACGGCGTGACCGAACAGGACACCAAGATAGCCGGGCTCGCCCACGAGGCGGGCAAGGCCAGCATCATAGTTGCCAACAAGTGGGACCTCGTGGAGAAGGACGGCAAGACGATGGACAAGATGCGCCGGGAAATATACCGCGACCTGGCGTTCATGACCTACGCCCCGGTGCTCTTCATCTCCGCGCTCACCGGACAGAGGACGCAGAGGATATTCGAGCTGGTGAACTTCGTGAACGGGCAGAGCTCCATGCGTATCACCACCGGCATGCTCAACGACGTCCTGGCGGACGCCCAGGCGCGGCAGCAGCCGCCCACGGACAAGGGCCGCCGTCTGAAGATATACTATATGACTCAGACGGGAATAAAGCCGCCCTGCTTCGTGATTTTCTGCAACAGCCGGGAGCTCTTCCACTTCTCCTACCAGAGGTATATAGAGAACCAGATCCGCTCCGTGTTCGGCCTGGAGGGGACGCCCGTGCGCATCGTCATCCGGCAGAAGGGGGACAGGGAATGACAGTCACTCTCCTGCTCGTGCTGATTGCCGCGCTGAGCTATGCGCTCGGCTGCCTGAACGGCTCCATACTTGTCTCCAGGCACATGTTCGGAGTGGACATCCGCAGCATGGGCAGCGGAAACGCCGGTGTGACGAATTTTTTCCGCTCCTTCGGGCTGCGCGGACTGCTCGAGGTCCTGGCCGTGGACATAGGTAAGGGCATTGTCGCCGCGCTGCTGGGCGGGCTGCTGCTCGGCCTCGGCGCGCCGGAGGAGGCGGACCTGGCCTATTACCGCGAGGTGGGCAGGACTTTCGCCGCATTCTGCTGTGTGATGGGACATGTTTTCCCGGCCACTTTTGGCTTTCGCGGGGGAAAGGGGATACTCTGCGGGGTGTCCTGCGTGTTTGTAATGGAGTACCACGCGGGCATAATCTGCCTGCTGGTGTTCGCGGTGATCGTGGCGACGACGCACTACGTCTCGCTCGGCTCGGTGCTCGGGGCGCTGACGGTGCCGGTGACGGCGCTGGCCCAGGGCTTCGCCCCGCTGAGCATGTGGCTGCTATGTATCTCCGTGGCGCTGGTGGTGCTCAAGCACTGGCAGAACATCATGAGGCTCATAAATCACAGGGAGCCCAAGATAGATTTCAGACCCGATGTCTCGCACAAGCTGGACTCGGAGGACTTTTAACCAAGGAGGGGGCATAAGATATGCTGGAACTCAGAAATATAAGCTACGCGGCGCCGGAGGACGGCGGCGGGGAGAAGGAGATACTCCGCGGCGTCAGCCTCACGGTGGATGAGCGGTTCGTGGCGCTTACGGGGCCCAATGGCGGCGGGAAATCCACGCTGGCCCGGATAATCGCCGGGATAATAGAGCCCACGGAGGGGCAGATCCTCCTCGACGGGGAGGACATCACCGCCCTCGGCGTGACCGAGAGGGCGAAGAAGGGCATCAGCTTTGCCTTTCAGCAGCCGGTGCGCTTCAAGGGCATAACGGTCTACGACCTGCTGCGCTACGCCTCCGGGCGGAAGATAAGCGTGGGCGAGGCCTGCGAATACCTGGCCCGGGTGGGCATGTGCGCCAGAGATTATGTAAACCGGGAGGTGAACGCCAGCCTCTCCGGCGGGGAGCTGAAGCGCATAGAGATAGCCACGATACTCGCCCGTGGCACCAAGCTCTCCATCTTTGACGAGCCGGAGGCCGGCATAGACCTCTGGAGCTTCTCAAACCTCATCGCCGTGTTTGAGAAGATGTACGAGCAGATAAACGGCAGCATAATAATCATCACGCACCAGGAGCGGATACTGGAGATCGCGGACCGGATAATCGTCATCGCCAACGGGGCGATAAGCGACCAGGGCAGCCGGGAGGAGATGCTCCCCAAGCTCGTGGGCGGCACCGGGAAGTGCGAGCGGCTATCCGCGGTCTGAAGAGAGGGGGACACACATGGACAGCATACAGAGGGCTCTTCTGGAGCAGGTGGCCGGACTGCACGGCATACCCGAGGGGGCCTACAATATACGCTCGGACGGGGAGCTGGCCGGGCGAAATACGACGGCCAATATAGACATAGTGACGAAGAAGGACCAGCCGGGCATAGATATATACATCAAGCCCGGGACGAAGAACGAGAGCATGCACATACCGGTCATAATAGCCAAGTCCGGGCTCAAGGACGTG
>CALWYN010000131.1 GCA_944385755.1 uncultured Oscillospiraceae bacterium | reverse complement strand
TTGTCCACGCCGTCGAAGCCGGAAACGCTCATCTGGCGCCTTGCGGGAGAAGTGGGCCTGTAGGTTTTAATAGACATCTCTCATAACCTCCCTTACGCCATGCCCTCGAAGAGCTCGATGCCCTTGGAGGAGTCGCTCAGCTTGACCACGGCCTTCTTCCAGGTCTTGGTGTAGCCCGCGGGCATAGCGCCGGTGCGCTTTTTCTTGCCCTTCACGGTCGTGGTGGTGACCTTGATGACCGTGACGTCGAAGATCTCCTCGATGGCCTTCTTTATCTCAATCTTATTGGCGCTCTTGGCGACCTCGAAGGCATACTTCTTGATGTCGAGGTCCTCCATCGACTGCTCGGTGATGATGGGGCGGATTATGATATCGTACGCGGTGGCCATCAGGCGAACACCTCCTCGATCTTCTGCAGCGCGGCCTTGTCGACCACGAGCACGCGGTTGTTCAGTATCTCATAGGCGGAGATGATGGTGGCCGTGGTGGTGGTCACGCCGGGGATGTTGCGGGCGGAGAGCACGACGTTGCTGTCCACGTTCTCGGTTATCACCATCGCCTTGCCCTCGACGCCAATCTTCTTGAGGAACTCGGCGAAGGGCTTGGTCTTGACCTGCTCGAGCTTGAGACCGTCGACCACGAGGACGGCGTTCTCGGCGGCCTTGGCGCTCAGCGCGCTCTTGAGGGCCAGGCGGCGGGTCTTGCGGTTGAGGGCGTAGCGGTAGTCGCGCGGCTTCGGCGCGAAAGCCACGCCGCCGTGACGCCACACGGGGCTGCCGGCGTAGCCGGCGCGGGCCCTGCCGGTGCCCTTCTGGCGCCAGGGCTTCTTGGTGGTATAGCTGACCTCGCCCTTGGTAAGCGCGCTCTGCGTGCCCTGCCTCTGGTTGGCGAGATAGTTCTTGACGGACGCGTGAAGTACGGCCTCGTTGGGCTCTATGCCGAAAACGGCCTCGGAGAGGGCGTATTCGCCGACTTTTTCGCCTGCCATATTGTAAATGACTGCATTGGGCATTATGACTCTCTCCTTTCCTTAGCCTCTGGCCGAACGCTTCTGCGGGTTCGTGCTGATGGTGGGGGTGGCCGGGCCCTTGCGGACGAACTTCTTCACGGAGGTCTTCAGGTGGACGATGCCGCCCTTGGGGCCGGGGATGGCGCCGCGGACAACTATCATGTTCAGCTGGGGATCGACCTTCACCACGTCGAGGTTCTGCACGGTGACCTGCTCGACGCCCATGTGGCCGGCGCCGATTTTGCCCTTGAATATGCGGGAGGGGTCGGTGCTGGAGGCCATGGAGCCGGCGTGGCGGTGCACAGGGCCGGTGCCGTGGCTCTCTTTGAGGCGGTGGGCGCCGTGGCGCTTTATCACGCCGGCGAAGCCCTTGCCCTTGCTGATGCCGGTGACGTCGACGCGCTCGCCCTCTTTGAACACGTCGGCCTTGAGCACGTCGCCCACGTTCAGGGCGCTGCAGTCCTCGAGGCGGAACTCGTGCAGATGGCGCTGCGGGGCGACGCCGGCCTTCTCGATATGGCCGCGCTCGGGCTTGGTGAGCTTCTTCTCGGAGCACTCGTCAAAGCCGAGCTGTACGGAGTTGTAGCCCTCCTTGTCGGCCGTCTTCTTCTGGACGACCACGCAGGGGCCGGCCTCGATGACGGTCACCGGAACGACCTTGCCCGCCTCATCGAAGATCTGCGTCATGCCGACCTTCCTGCCGATGATGGCTTTCTTCATTTATATTTCCTCCTAATGGTTATTGGTTGAAGCGCCTCGCGGGACACCCCAACATGACCCTGCCCGTTCACGCAAGTCGCGGGCAAGCGGGTTAACAGATTTATGCGGCTCAGAGCTTAATCTCTATCTCCACGCCGGCGGGGAGCTCCAGGCTCATCAGGGCCTCCACAGTCTTCTGGGTGGGGCTCACGATGTCGATGAGGCGCTTGTGGGTGCGGCGCTCAAACTGCTCGCGGCTGTCCTTGTACTTGTGGACGGCGCGCAGGATGGTGACGACCTCTTTCTTGGTCGGCAGGGGGATGGGGCCGGACACCTTGGCCTCGGTGCGCTTGGCCGTCTCCACGATGGTCTCCGCCGCCTTGTCGATGAGCTGGTGGTCGTAGGCCTTCAGCCTGATGCGGATCATTTTCTTGTTTGCTGCCATTTCTTTTCCTCCTGATTCGTACTTAGGCGCCTTTGAGCGTCCAGTGGTACGGAGGCAATTTTCCATACACGCAACCGTGCGTATCAGACCCCGCCCGAAAAACAAACCGGCTTTTGGCCGGCTGCTCCCCGCCCGGGCGATATACGCCGCGTACGGAAAAGTGCTCGTCCGCCCGATTCCGCGCGTCTCCGACGCGCCGGACATACTCCACGGAAGTTACCGGCCGAGGCCGCAATCTCCCGCTTCAACGCATACCCGCCCCATGGCAGGCCATGATAGAATATCAGAGACTTCCCGCATTGTCAATAGCTTTTTCGGAATTTTCTCTGAAATCCCCACTTTATTTTTGTGTATCTTCCCAAAAATGCTCCGGGCGCCCGAGACGGGCGCCCGGAGGGGCTTTAGGGTGGTCCGGGGTCAGTTTTTCGCCGCCCTGCGCTGCAGGAACTTCACAATCTCCACTATGGGGATGACGCAGATGGCGAAGGCGAGGGCTATGAGGTACTCGTTGAGCTCCACGCTGGTGAAGCCGAAGGCGTTGGCTATGAACGGGACCTCGCAGACGATGGTCGTGAGCACCAGGCTGCCGAGGGCGGCCCAGGTGAGGGTCTTGTTCATGTAGTGCATGCCGAAGAGGCTGCCGCGCTGCGAGCGCATGTTGAAGCTGTGGAATATCTCGGCCATGCTCATGGTGACGAAGGCCATGGTGGTGCCGTCCGCGCTGTCGGCTATCTCCCAGACGCCGGACTCTATGAAATGGCCCACGAAATAGCTCGCCAGGGTGAGGACGGATATCATCAGGCCCTGGTAGGCGATGTCGAAGCCCATGCCTCCGGCGAACACGCCCGCCTTGGCGTCGCGCGGCCGCCGGCGCATTATGTCGGCCTCCGCCCTCTCCATGCCCAGCGCCAGGGCCGGGAAGCAGTCGGTGACGAGGTTAATCCACAGCAGGTGCACGGGCTGGAGTATGGTGAAGCCCATTATGGTGGCCACGAAGATGCTGATGACCTCGCTCATGTTGGAGCCGAGGAGGAACTGTATGGCCTTGCGGATATTGTCGTATATCCGGCGCCCCTCCTCCACCGCGCCCACGATTGTGGCGAAGTTGTCGTCCGCCAGCACCATGTCCGCCACGTTCTTGGTGACGTCCGTGCCGGTGATGCCCATGCCCACGCCGATGGCGGCGCTCTTGATGCTGGGCGCGTCGTTGACGCCGTCGCCGGTCATGGCGGTGACGTTGTTGTGGCTCCTCCAGGCGTTGACTATGCGGGTCTTGTGCTCGGGCTGCACGCGGGCGTAGACGGAAATCTTCTCAAACTCGCGGTCGAACTCCTCGTCGCTCATCTCGTTGAGCTGCGAGCCGGTGATGGCCCGGGTCTCCGGCGTGAGGATGCCGAGCTCGCGGGCGATGGCCATGGCGGTGTCCACGTGGTCGCCGGTAATCATTATCGGCCGTATGCCGGCGCCGCGGCACTCCTCGATGGCGGCCTTGACCTCCGGGCGCACCGGGTCTATCATGCCGGTGAGGCCGATAAAGACGAGGTCGTGCTCCAGGTTGGCCGGGCTGCAGTCGGCGGGGACAGCGTCCCACCTGCGCTCGCTGGCGGCGAGGACGCGCAGGGCCCTGTCGGCCATGGCCTTGTTGGCGGCGAGTATCTCCTCGCGCTTGGCCTCGGTCATGGGCTTTACCTCGCCGTTTTCGAGGTAGCCGGTGCAGAGCTTGAGCACCTCGTCGGGCGCGCCCTTGGTGTACTGGACCACGCCCTCCGCCGTCTGGTGGACGGTGCTCATCATCTTGCGCATGGAGTCAAAGGGGGCCTCGCCCACGCGCGGCTGGGCGGATTTGAGGCCGGGCTTGCCCAGGCCGAGGCCGTGTGCGTAGTTGACCAGGGCGCACTCGGTGGGCTCGCCCACGGCCTGGCCGTTGTCGTCCTCCTCCGCGTCGGAGCAGAGGCTCATGGCCGTGGCCAGCAGCTTCTCGTCGGCGCCGTAGTGGTCGACGACGGTCATCTTGTTCTGGGTGAGTGTGCCGGTCTTGTCCGAGCATATAACCTGGGCGCAGCCCAGGGTCTCCACGGCGGTCAGACGGCGGATTATCGCGTTGCGCCTGGACATGTTGGTGACGCCGATGGAGAGCACCACCGTGACGACGGCGGCCAGGCCCTCCGGTATGGCGGCGACGGCCAGGGAGACGGCCACCATGAAGCTGTGGAGGATAACGTCAAAGTGGAATCCGCCGGCGCGCAGTATCTGCACGCCGAAGATGACCACGCAGATGCCGAGGACGAGCCAGGTGAGTATCTTGCTCAGCTGGCTGAGCTTTATCTGCAGCGGGGTCTGGCCCTCCTCCGCCCTGGCTAGGGCGTCGGCTATCTTGCCCATCTCCGTCTGCATTCCGGTGGCCGTGACCACCATGCTGCCGCGGCCGTATACCACGGTGGAGCCCATGTAGCCCATGTTCTTGCGGTCGCCCAGAGGCACGTCCGCGGCGTCCTTCAGGTCGATTATGTCTATGAACTTATAGACAGGGACGCTCTCGCCCGTCAACGCGGCCTCCTCTATCTGCAAACTCGCGCTCTCGAGTATGCGCCCGTCGGCGGGGACGGCGTCGCCGGCCTCGAGCAGCACCACGTCGCCCACCACGAGCTCCGCGGAGGGGACTATGGCGACCTTGCCGTCACGCATGACCTTGCTGGTCGCGGCCGACATGGCCTGCAGGGCCTCTATCGCCTTTTCGGCCTTGTTCTCCTGATAGACGCCCAGGACGGCGTTCACTATGACGACGGCCAGTATTATGATCGTGTCCGTAATGCCCTCGCCCTCATAGAGGCCCGTCACCGCGCTGATTGCGGCCGCGACTATGAGGATGATTATCATGGGGTCCGCCATCTGCTTGAAGAACTGCTTTATTATTGAGTCCTTCTTCGCGGCCTCCAGCTCGTTCCGCCCGTCGCGCTCGAGCCGCTTCGCGGCCTCCGCGGAGGAGAGCCCCTCCTCCGAGCTCCCGACCTGCGAAAGTACCTCGGCGGCGTCCTCGCAATAATACTTCACTGTACTCCATCCTTTCAAAAGTATGAGAAAAGACCCATAGACAGGCGCCTTTTCCTATCCATGAGTCTGGTCCTTTAATGCAAGCCAGGCGGCGCG
The DNA here is from genome assembly GCA_944385755.1 of uncultured Oscillospiraceae bacterium. Taxonomy (GTDB): domain Bacteria; phylum Bacillota; class Clostridia; order Oscillospirales; family Oscillospiraceae; genus Scatomorpha. The sequence goes on along the minus strand of CALWYN010000131.1, from coordinate 3,382 downwards.
CGCCGCCAGAATGTTGACTTACCTCCGCATATCGTGGGGCGGATGACTACTCCCTCACAGGTTGCAATATTATCATCCCCGGGAAACTTTGTCAAGCGCGGAGGGCTATACATTTAAAATACGGTGTATATATCCGCCGCGCTTGACTCCCGTGCATCATAACATTATAATTTACGCACAATAGATGCATTTATAACTGGAGGCTGACATGTACGAGAGGATAATTCTCCCCAATGGGGTACGGGTGGTCTTTGAGCGGATGTCCGGCGTCCGCTCCGTGGCCTTCGGCGTCTGGGTGGGCGCCGGCTCGCGGTTCGAGTCGCCCGCCGAGGCCGGCAGCGCGCATTTCATCGAGCACATGCTCTTCAAGGGCACCGAGACGCGCACGGCCGCGCAGCTCGCCGAGGAGACCGACGCCCTCGGAGGGCAGATGAACGCCTATACCACGCGCGACAACACCTGCTTTTACACCCGCGTGCTGGACACCCACCTCCTCCGCGCCGCCGACATCCTGGCCGACATGTTCTTTAACTCGCGCTTCGACGAGGGCGACGTGGCGAGCGAGAAGGGCGTCATACTCGAGGAGATAGACATGTACGAGGACACGCCGGAGGACGTGGCGGCTGAGGGGCTGCTCTCCGGCTGCTTCCCGGGCCCGCTGGGGCGGCCGGTCCTCGGCAGCCCGCAGTCGCTGGACGGCCTCACCGGCGCCTCCCTCCGCTCCTTCCGCGACAGGAACTACACCGCGCCGCGCACCGTCCTGACCCTGGCCGGCAGCTTCGCCGAATCGGATGTGGAGGCCATAGCCTCCCGCTTCGCGGCCATGCCCCCGGCGGTCCCGGAGCCGCCGCTCCGCGCGGAGTACACCCCCAGCCTCACGCTGAGGGCCAAGCCCATAGAGCAGAACCAGCTGGTCCTGGGCTTCCCGGGCCTGGACACGGCCAGCGAGGACCGCTTCGCCATGCAGCTCTTCTCCGGCATACTCGGGGGCAACACCTCCTCCCGGCTGTTCCAGACCGTCCGGGAGAAACACGGCCTGTGCTACTCCATATACTCCTTCACCGCCGGCTTCGCCGACACGGGGCTCTTCGCCGTGGCCGCCGCCACCAACCGCCAGACGGAGGAGCGCGCCCTCCGCCTGACCGTGGACGAACTGCGGCGGATACGCGACGGCGGCGTCACCCAGGCCGAGCTGGACCGCGCCAGGGAGCAGGTCGGCGCCTCGATACTGATGAGTCTGGAGTCCACCAGCTCTCGTATGAACCGGCTGGGGTACGGCGAGCTCTTCCTGGGCGGCTCCCTCACGCCGGACGAGCTGATTGCCAGGTATGACGCCGTGACGCGCGAGGACATCCGCTCCCTCGCCGGGCGCGTGATAGATTTCTCCCGAGCCTCCCTCTCCGCCGTGGGCCGCGTCTCAGAGGAGGACAAATACCGCGAACTCCTCCGGCTGGGCGAAAAATAGCTCTTGCGCCGGGCCCGCGCGGAGTATATACTATCCTGTGAGGAGATGATGAGCGTGAAAAAATCTCTCGGAACGACATTGACGGCCCTGCGCCGCGAGGCGGGCCTCACCCAGCCCCAGGTGGCAGGACTGCTGGCTCGCGAGGGCTTCAGCCTCCGCCCCGCCGCCATAAGCAAGTGGGAGAAGGACCTGACGCAGCCCAACGCCTCGCAGTTCCTCGCGCTCTGCCGCATATACGCCGTGCGCGACGTGCTGAGCGCCTTCCTGGGCGAGCCTGGGGCACTCTCCGGCCTGAACGCCGAGGGCCGGCGGCTCGTGGACGGCTACATACGCGTATTGCTGGCCAGCGGGCTCTACGCCGAGCCGGCTCCCGCCCCGGCGCGCACGCTGCCGCTGTACCACCTGGCCGCCTCCGCCGGCACGGGCCAGTTCCTGGACGGCGACTCCTCCGAGCCCATAGACGCCTCCGGCGCGCCGGAGAGCGCCGACTTCGCCGTGCGCATCGCCGGCGACAGCATGGAGCCGGAGATAGAGGACGGGCGCATCGTCTGGGTGCGCTCCAGGGACGAGCTCGAGCCCGGGGTGCCGGGCATCTTCATATACCGCGGGGAGGCCTACTGCAAGCGCCTGCGGACGGGCAAAAACGGCGCGCAGCTCTTGTCCGTAAACCCGAGCTACGCGCCGATAGACATCCGCGAGGGCGAGGCGCTCCGCGTCTGCGGCGAGGTCGTGGGGCTGGGCCCCATGGCCGGTTAGGGCGAGGCCGTCTGGCAAAGGTCCCTCACGCAGCAGAGCTCGCACTTGGGGGCCCTGGCCGTGCACACGGCCCGGCCGTGCAGTACGAGACGGTGGCAGAAGTCGTTGCTCTTCTCCGGCGGGAGCTGCCTGCGGAGTTCGAGCTCGATCTTCTTGGGGTCCTTCTGGCCGTCCACCAGGCCCATGCGGTTGGAGAGGCGTATGCAGTGCGTGTCCACCACCACCGCCCCCGGGGCGTGGAACACGTCCCCGAGTATCAGGTTCGCGGTCTTTCTGCCCACGCCGGGCAGCGCGAGCAGCTCCTCCATCGTCCCCGGCACTTTTCCGCCGTGCTTCACGAGCAGTGTCTGGGCGCAGGCGACTATGTCGCGCGCCTTCGAGCGGAAAAAGCCGCAGGAGCGGATATACCTCTCCACCTCCGCCACGTCCGCCTCAGCGAAGCTCTCCAGGGTGGGGAACCGCTCAAAGAGCGCGGGCGTCACCTGATTTACCCGCTCGTCCGTACACTGCGCCGCCAGGCGGACGGAAAACAGCAGCTCGTAGTCCTTTCCCCAGTCGAGCGTGCAGTCCGCCAGGGGATACTCCTCCTCCAGCCGCTCCACTATCGCGTTTACCTGTTCCTGAGTTCTCATATTCATCACCGACTGACAGGATACCACATGTTCCGCCCAATTTCAACGATGGAGGCGCATAATATGCACAGGCCGCTGGCCGATGAGATCCGCCCCGCCTCGCTCGACGAGGTCGTGGGGCAAAAGCACATACTGGGGCCCGGCGGGCTGCTCCGCCGCGTGATAGAGTCCGGCGAAATACCGAACATGGTGTTCTACGGCCCCTCCGGCACGGGCAAGACCACCGTCGCGAACATAATAGCGAAGCGCACCGAGCGCAGCCTGCGCCGCCTGAACGCCACCAACGCCTCGCTGAACGATATAAAGGCGATAATCGCCGAGCTGGACACCATGCTCGTCCCCGGCGGCGTGCTGCTCTATCTCGACGAGATACAGTATTTCAACAAAAAGCAGCAGCAGAGCCTGCTTGAGTTCATAGAGGACGGGCGCATAACGCTCATAGCCTCGACGACGGAGAACCCGTATTTTTACGTCTACAACGCGCTTTTGAGCCGGAGCAGCGTCTTCGAGTTCAAGCCCGTGACGCCCG
>CALWYN010000130.1 GCA_944385755.1 uncultured Oscillospiraceae bacterium | reverse complement strand
CTACAACCGGCCCAGCGGTTACGGCGCGACACCCGAGGAGATACTGACGCCGGCATATATGATGGCGCACCCGGTGGAGTTCTTCGACTTCTACCGCACGAAGCTTCTCAACCTCGCGGCGCCGCCGAATAGCGTACACTACGCGCTCGCGCAGATGGAGAGTGCCGGGATAATTAAGTGCGTCATAACGCAGAACGCGGACAACCTGCACCAGCGCGCGGGGAGCAGAAACGTCATAGACTTCCACGGTAACGTGTACGAGAACTACTGCTTAAACTGCGGCAAGCATTTCCCACCCGAGGCGGTGGCGGACTGCCCCGGCGTGCCGTACTGCGACGAGTGCGGCGGCATGATACGCCCCGGCATAGTGCTCTTCGGCGAGGTGCCGGACATGGAGCTCGCCATGCGGGCCATACGCGAGCTGAACAGGTGCGATCTGCTCATAATAGGCGGCACATCGCTGAAGGTGAGCAGCGCGCCGCGGCTGCTCGACCGGTTCAAGGGCAAAATGGCCATAATTAACGCCGAGCCCACGCCCTTTGATGAGCGCGCGGACATGGTTATACACGGCGGCATAGCCGAGGCCTTCAGGCTCATCTGGCCCGGGGGACACAACTGAAAAAACAGGAGGACAGCAAATGGCAAAGACGAAGTACATGGTATTCAGCGGCTTCCTGGGCGCGGGCAAGACCACCAGCATGATAGCCCTGGCGCACAGCCTGAACGCGCGAGGGCACAAGGCGGCCATACTCGCCAATGATTTGGGCGCGGGCAATATAGTGGACGCGGACTTCACGGCCATGAGCGACGTGCTCACCACCAGCATAGCGGGCAACTGCATCTGCTACCAGCACGAGAACCTGGTGGACAAGCTGCGCCAGCTCGTCTCCGGCGGGGCCGACGTCATCTTCTCGGACATCCCCGGCTGCGGCATAGGCGCGCTCGACCACGTGTATTTGCAAACGGCGGAAAAGGAGGGCGACGAATTCGACCTCCTGCCCTTCACCTGCATAGTGGACCCCGAGAGGCTCAGGATGCTGATGGACGAGAATGAGACCATAAACCTGCCCGTGGAGATGCGCTTCCTGCTGGGTGCGCAGATGGCGGAGGCGGACCTCATTGTGCTCAACAAGATTGACACGATAGACGGCGAGTACAAGGACAAGTGCCTCGCGCTCATACGCACGCTGCACCCGGACACGCCGGTGATGGCCATGTCCGCGCGCACGCTCGAGGGCGTGGACGCCGTGGCGGAGTACCTCGTGAGCCACAGCGCCGCGGCGCAGCACCGCGAGATAGGCTACGGCAGCGAGGCCTTCATGGCCGCAGAGCGGCTTTTGAGCTGGTACAACCGCCGCGTGTATCTCGAGCAGCGCGAGGAGAGGGCCGTGGACTTCAACGCCGCCATCACGGACATATTCGAGAGCATCCGCGCCGGGCTGAAGGCGAAGGGCGCGAACGTACCGCACCTCAAGGCCTTTGCCTCCGGCACGGACGGCGACTTCTTCAAGGCCAGCCTGACGGGCGTGGACTATCCCATCGAGTACGACCGCACCCTCACGGGCAGCTACAGCGCGCTCTCCGTCATAATTAACGCCCGCGCCGCCGCGGACTCCGAGCTCATGGCCGCCGTCGTGGACGACGCCATAGACGACGCCTGCCAGAAGTACGGCCTCAGGCAGCGCACTTTCTTCCTGGAAAACTTCGGCATGATGGAGGAGGGCCGCGGCAACGGCGGCCGGGCGTCAAGGTACGAATAAAAGCTGTGCGGCTGTGAGAAAAAGCTGCACAACACCGTATCTTGTGGTATAATAGCGCGGGGCGGCCGTTATGCCCTGATTTAAGCCCCCCGCCGCCCGCGCGGCCGCCGGGAGAGATGACGTATTATACCATGAGCGCGATGCGCTCATAATAACACCGAAGCGGCGCGGGGCCGGACCTGCGCGGGCCGCAAACTTCCGGCGCCGCCGCACGGACGGCCGGGCCCGCGGGCGCCGTGCGCCTGCGGCTGTGTTTAATTACTCCAATGCGCCGCGATACACTGTGCGGCCGCGCGCGGAGGTGAGAGGGATGTTCAGCGTTTCCGAGGCCCATGAGTACATATATGCGCATTGTCTGGCGTACGCCGGGCGGGATGCCCTGGAGTGTGCGCTGGAGCTAATGAATACGGATAAAGTGCGCTTCCACGGCCCGGAGCACCACTTCCTTACGGCGGCGAGCCTCTGCGCCGCGTGGTGCAACGCGATTGGGGGCGATAAGGCCGCGCATCTGGAGAACCTGAAAGCCAGGTGCGCCAAAATACCGCCCGCGGTCTGCGGGTACTACGGCGTCTGCGGCGACTCGATGGCGGCGGGGGCCTGCGCGAGCGAGATGCTCGGCGCGAGCTACCTCTCCGGCGAGAGCTGGCAGCGCGTGAACGAGCTCACCTCAAGCACTCAGGCCGCCATAGCGGCGAGCTGCAAACGCGGCCCGCGCTGCTGCAAGCGCACGACTTTCGCCGTCCTTATTGCCGCGTCCAAGTGGCTCTGCGATACGCTGGGAGTGGGCGTCGCCCTGCGTGAGGGCTTCAAGTGCGGCTTTTTCGCGGATAACGGCCAGTGTATAGGACAGGACTGCGCTTTCTTCTCCGGACGCGCCGCAGACGGGGAGGAGTGATATTTAGGAGAAGTGCCCCTGCGAGGGAGACTGTCTGGATAAACTCATACGGCCAAGCACACTCGCGTCGCTCCGCGAGGGACCGGCTACGGCCTTGAGCTGCTGCGCGGGCTGGACAGGCGAGGGCCCGCAGACGGGGCGGACAGCGTCGGATTTCTACCGCGCGCCGAGAAAACCCGGGAGTCCGGCGAGCTCACGCCCCGCCGGAAGGCGTATGCGGGGCGGGATGCCGCGCCGGGTGTACGCCATGGCGGACGGCGGCAGGAGCCGCCCTGAAAACCGGCGGCGCACGCTGCCGGGTTACATGGGGGACGCACGGCGCGTTTCAGACGCAGCGGACGCCACCCGCGGCCTCTTGAGCAACGCAAAACATTGAAAGGAAGAGCCCTATGCCGGCAGATGTTCACAGAAGATTTTTGAAACTACTGGGATGGGACGGGGAAGAGCTGGAGGCCTTCCTGCCCGAATGGCTGAAGACGGCCGAATTCCTGCGCCTTACCGAGGCCGACGTGGCCTTCGCGGTGGATGAATGGCTGCCCACCTACTGGGACATGTCGATGTGCGGTACGCGCAAGTTCATCGCGGCGGTCATCCGCGAGGCGGCCGCGATGGCCCGCGCCGGGGACTACATCAACGCGGGCGAGAGCGTGATATACAGCATGATGCCCTCGGCCGCCGTCTGCGTGTATGCCAACCGCATCGCCGGGGAGGGGAAGGTGCACATCTTCTACCCCTATTTTATAATCGCCACGGTCTGGACCTCCTTCTTCGGGCGGGAGCTGGACGCCAGGCTCAACGGTTCCGGGCTGGATCCCGCCTGCCAGCACTGCGCGCTGAACTGCCTGCGCGCGGACTCCACCATCAAGGGTATGATAGCTCCCCCGACCGTGATATGGAACTGGGGGCTGCAGTGTGATGAGGCGCCCAAGACGGACGAGATGCTCAAACGGCTCGAGGAGGCCGGCTGGAAGAGCGTGCTCACCACAATTCCTCACGACGCGCCTCTCGGTATGGATGAGAGCGAGGATGACGGGCGGGTGTCCTATCTGGCCGAGGAGATGCGCGTGGCGCAGAGCCAGGTGACCGGATATACCGGCGTGCCGGTGCTGGACGAACACATGTCCGGTGCCATGAGGGAGTATCTGGGCTATCTGCGGCGAGTGGAGCGGCTGACCGACCTTGTGATGAACTCGGACCCCGTGCCGATGTATGGAAACGACCTCACGCTGTTCAGCCTCTGCATGGAGTGCGCTTTCGACACCGGTTACGGCTATATCAACGACGCGCTCGACACGGCGATAGCCGAGGTGGAGCAGCGAATCAGAGAGGGCAGGGGAGTGCTGCCGAAGGGTTCGCCCAAGCTCGCCTGCCATTTCAGCCCGCTGAACGTGCCGTGGATCGACAAGATTTTCCGCGACAACGGCGTCAACCTCACGCTCGGGCGCATGTTTCCCCCTGCCAGCCAGCTGATAAAGTGCGTGAAGCCCGGGGATGCGTACCGGTCCGCGGCCAGCATGTGCCTCGAGGCGCCGAACAACGTGAACATGCTCGACGAGGTGCGCATGACCTGCGGCCAGCTGAACAGGTATCCGGTGGACGGGGCGATATACGGCTTCTTCGCCTTCGACCGCTGGATAGGCGCGCTCGAGAAGATTATGATACGCGAGGCCGAGGAGCGCACGGGCATACCGCACTTCTATCTGGAGGGCGACTTCTGGAACGGGGCGCGCTTCTCGCTCGATGACAAGCTGGCCACAATCAGGGGAATATGCAGCTGCCTGAAGATATCCAGTCTGGCGTCCGGCAAGTGAAAAAGATAAAAGGTATGGGGAGAGTAGGATAAATGTCCCGTGAGCGATCGCTTTGCGGAAAAGAGGAAGTCATAAAGGCCGCGATGGGCATCGCGGACAGGGAGGGCATGGAGGCGCTGTCGGCCAGGCGCATAGCCAAGGAGCTCGGCGTCTCATCCATGACCATCTACAACTATGTCAAAAACCTCAACGACGTCAAAAAGCGTGTCCTCATAGCCGGCTTCGACCGCCTGTACAGCGGCGTTTATCAATCGCTGAGCGCACTGGAACCGCCTGTCGGCCGCAGAACGATGTGCCGGACCATGGCCCTCGAGGTGTTCCGCTTCGCCCAGGCGAACCGCAGCATATTCTCGTTCATGTTCTTCGACGGGCGCAACCTCTTCCACGAGGACGCCGAAGTGAGGCCGTTCTACGCCTTCATGACCAGGTTCGTCAGCCGGCCGCGCGGACACGTCGCCGGCTGGCGGCCCGACGACATGCCATTTAACCTGCTGGAAATAATTATTACGACTATGTCCTACCAGTGCGCCGAGGGAGTTATAAAACTCACGGAACAGGCGTTTATGGACCATGTAAACTTTTTCATCGAGCGATGCGTCGACGAATGAGAGCGCATTTCAATATTGCCTGTTGACAAGAAAATCACAATGATGTATTATTTATATACGATTATTTACAGTGTACATTTAACTTGATCCGGCACTGTATGGCGCGGGGAGGGGAACTGTTTCCGTGTACGAAACTTTAAAGGAGCTCGAAAAAGTCTCTTCGCGGAGAGCGGCGGAGCTGATCGAGGCCAGGAGCGGCGGCGTGCCGCTGGTTGAGTATTTCGGGCGCTTTATTCCCGAGGCGCTGATACGCGCCTGCGGGGCGGGAGTTTATCCCCTGGCGGGGGGAGGCGAGCTGGCGCCGCCGGACGCGGCAAAGGACGACATGCTCGGCTGTATGAACCCGCTGGCGCGCTCCATAGCGGGCGGAGTCAAGCTCGGCACAGACAGGATAGCCGGCAAGGCGGACGTCGTGGTCACTGCCGTGACAGACATACACATGGGCCGCCTGAGCGAGCTGCTCGAATTCTGGGGCGTAAACGTGTGCAAGGTCGGCGTCCCGTCTGACTGGCAAAACGGCATAGCTTTCGGCTATTACCTGAACTCCCTGAGGCGTATGCTTGAAACGGTGAGCCGCCTGAGCGGGAAGGCGATGGACGTGGAGCTCGCCAGGAAGTATATCGGCGAGACGAACCGGGTAAACGCCGCGGTCCGCCACATCAAGGAGCTGCGCAAGAGGGCGAACCCGCCCATAACCTTTGAAAACTACATGCGTCTGCAGCATCTGAGCTTCCGTCTCTGCGACACGGGCGCCGCGGCTGAGGCCATCGAGGGCATCGGGCTTGAGCTCGACGGGGCGGACGGTGCGTATCCGGAGAACGCCCCGAGGCTGCTGCTGGCGGGCAGGGCCGTCGCCCCGGGCGACTACGAGCTGCTGCGGCTGCTGGACGAGAGCGGCGCCGCCGTTGTCGCCGAGATGCTCGACGAGTACATCCGGGTCAGCGATGTGGACATACAGCTCGACGGGGACCTGGTTGAGAACTTCGCGCGCAGCCGCTACATGGACACGGTGCCGATTGACAGCTTCCAGCCGTCCTGGGACAGGCGCCTTGAGCACATGCTTGAACTCTGCGGGGAATACGGCTGTGACGGAGTGGTCTGGTATCAGCTGGCTTACGACGAGGTGTACGACATGGAGTATGTCTGCCTGTCCAGGAGCCTGGCCGAACGCGGCATACCGCTGCTGCATCTGGAGACGAACTATTCGTATACGCCCGAGTCATTGGCCCTGGCCCGCAAGCAAATTGAAAACTTCGTCGGCGGCCTGCGCCGCTGACGACAGCGCGAAGCGCAATATTTAAGGAGGAGACAGACTCATGGACATGAATTCCGTAGAAATCCGCCTGGCGGACGGCGTAGCCGAGGCCATGGAGGAGCGCGGCATCAACGAGGACGACGTGCGTCAGGTACTCGCCTATGCCGAGGGCGAGGGCGTCAAGCTCGTGGACAGCGACCTCAACCTGGCCAAGAAGCGCATCGGCGAGTTCACCGCCTACGCCGAGTACAGGATAGTGGACGGCGCGGTTGAACTGCTCGACGTTTACAGCCACCGGGTGGAGCTCAAAGAGGACAAGGAAGGTTAAGGAGGGATTTAAAATGGCTTGGATGTGCAATAAGTGCAAGGTTGAAGTTGAAGAGGTCGACGATATCCAGTTGTTCTTCAAGGATCTCTCCCTCCCCGAGGCGACGGGCTACCGCTGCCCGCAGTGCGGCGTGGAGTATATTGACAGCGAATTCGTGGTCGACCAGCTCTCGGCGGCCGAGCAGATGCTCGAGGGAAAATAATCATATACTCATAAAGGATAGAGGTCAGGACAATGAATCTGTTTGCCGGAGTGGACATCGGCTCCACCACCGCCAAGTGCGTTATAACGGACGAGAACGACAATATGCTCGTGTTCGAGTATATCCCCACGGAATATGACAGGAATGTCAGCGGCGAGAAGATACTGAAGCAGGCGCTGGACAAGCTGGGCGTGGCGGATACCGACATAGCCTACATCGTCTCCACCGGCTACGGCCGGAAGAGCTTCCTGCGCGCCAACGCCAACATACCGGAGATAATAGCGCACGGCCTGGGTACCTACAAGCTGATGCCGGGGACCCGCACCATCATCGACATCGGCGGCCAGGACAGCAAGGTCATCTCCCTGGACGACCTGGGCAACGTCGAGCGCTTTGAGATG
>CALWYN010000129.1 GCA_944385755.1 uncultured Oscillospiraceae bacterium | reverse complement strand
TCAACCGCCACGCCTTCCGCAACACGCTTATCCCGCTGGTGACCACGCTGGGCGGCAGCCTGACCACGCTGTTCTCCGGCGCGCTGATAACCGAGACGCTGTTCTCCATCCGCGGCATAGGTTATGACTCCTACAACTCGATGGTCCAGGGCGACATCCCCTTCACGATGTTCTACCTGGCGCTCATCTCCATATTGACGCTGCTCGGCAACCTTATAACCGACCTGCTGTACGCGGCGGTGGACCCGCGCGTACGGCTGAGCTGAGGAGGTGCGGCAAATGGCATATTATAACCTTAACGAGGCCCTCAAGCGCAAGGAGGCGCGCGAGCAGGCCAGGCAGGCCCAGATCGAGGGAGATGAGGGCATCCACCTCGACGACGTCACCCGAGTAAAGGTCCTCTCGCCCGGGCGCCAGGTCGTGAAGCGCTTCGTGCGCAACCGGCTGGCCATCTTCGGGCTCGCCGTGCTGATATTCATGTTCGTGTTCTGTTTTATCGGCCCGCTCTTCTACCCCTACGGGCAGACCGAGACCTTCTATGAGTACGACACGATGTCGGTCGACTATGCCCTCGCGTCCCGCAACACCTCCTACACCGGCTACACGGTGGACGAGGGTGTGGAGATAGAGCGCAACGTCTCCAGCGCGATGAACACCAATATCAACACCATGGAGGCCGAGGGGCTGGAGACCATGAACGTCATCGGCTCGGACGGCACCCTCTACGGCCTTGAGCGCCTGGGCGACGGGGTGTACACCCTGTCCCGCCACCAGGCCGAGCGCATCTGCACCGTCGGCGTCGCCACACTGCACGTCGGCATTATCGACACCATCACCGGCGAGCTGGCCTATGACGAGACCGAGTCTCTCGGCTCCGCCTTTGAATCCGCCGCGGCGGCGGCCTGCACGGGCGCCTCCGGCGAGTTTGCCTATAACGGCGTCACCTACAGCTTCGAGCGGGCAGCGGGCCGGCGCTACGACATCTATGTCACGAATGAGGGCATAACTTACTCCGGGGCCAGCATGGGCACGGAGTTCGAGGCCGCCCTCGAAGAGGCGATCGCCTCCGGGGAAGAGGTATTCGAGATCCCCGACCCCGAGGCCGCCGGGCTCACCGAAGAGCAGGCTGCAGACGGCGAGACCGCCGAAGTGCCCATGATTGAGTTCACCATACACGCGGAGAGCAACGGCAACTATTCCGTCTACCGCCTCGGCGAGCTGGATGTCGGCATGGTATACACCATCTATTCCCTCGACACCTACGAGACCGGGCTCAGCGTCAGCAACGAGTTCCGCGTCAACGCCCTGCTTGCCGCGTACGACGGCGGCAGCTTCACCGCCGACGGGCAGAGCTACACAGTCGAGCCCATGACGGACGGCGAGGGCGGACTGCTGGTGCGGGACGCCTCGGGGAACGAGTACGCCGAATTCACCAATTTCGTCATCCGGCGCTATGACGGCACGGACACCATGTCCTATGCGCTCAAGGGCGACATCCGCGAGGCCATAATTGACATGACCGAGGCCGGCGCGATGAATTCCGCCATCATCAGCCAGATCCCCCAGCAGAACGCTGAGGGCGGATACCAGCTCGACGAGGACGGCAACCCCATCCTCAACGACACCGAGCTGCGCATAACCCAGCGCAATACCGGAGAGTACGTAATCAACTGCGACCAGATTACTTTCCTGATGGACATCTACGCCGACCCGAGCGCCGAGCATCTCCTCGGCACCGACGGCGACGGCTTTGACGTGCTCGCCAGAGTCATGTACGGCGGACGTATCTCCCTGATTGTCGGTTTCGTGGTCGTGTTCCTCGAGATAATCCTCGGCGTCATAATGGGCGGCCTGGCCGGCTACTACGGCAAGTGGGTGGACAACCTGATAATGCGTCTCGTGGACATCTTCTACTGCCTGCCCATGATGCCGATAATGATAATCCTCGGCGCCCTCATGGACGCGCTCAGGATGAACACCTACGTCAGGCTGATGATAATGATGGCCGCGCTCGGAATAATGGGCTGGGCCAGCATAGCCCGTCTGGTCCGCGGCCAGATACTCTCGCTGCGTGAGCAGGAGTTCATGGTGGCCACCGAGGCGACCGGTATACGGGTAAAGGACCGCATCTTCCGCCACCTGGTCCCGAACGTCATGCCGCAGCTGATAGTCATAGCCACGCTGAACATAGGCGGCATAATAATAACGGAGTCCACCCTGTCCTTCCTCGGCCTCGGCGTCAAGCACCCGCTGGCCACCTGGGGCACGATAATAAACTCCGTCTCCTCCGCCTCCGCCATGGAGGAATATCCCTTCATCTGGATACCCGTCGGCCTGCTTATCTGCCTCACCGTCATAGCCTTCAACTTTGTCGGCGATGGCCTGCGCGACGCGTATGACCCGAAGGCAAAGCGATGAAAGGAGGCAGGAAAAATGTCTGATCACAAGAATTCCTCCTATATCTCCGCCAAGGAGTCCCGCCGGATAACGCGCTTCAACCGCCGCGTCACCAAGCGCCTCGAACACGAGCGCGAGCTGGCGGGAAAGGACCCGTCGCTGTATACTACAGTGATGAAGGACCCCAACAACGTTGTCGAATTTGACAACGTCTGCACCTACTTTTTCTCCGACAACGGCGTAGTCAAGGCCGTTGACGGCGTCAATTTCTCCGTCCCCAAGTGCTCAACCGTGGGGGTCGTGGGCGAGAGCGGCTGCGGCAAGAGCGTCACAAGCCTCTCGCTGATGCAGCTCCTCCAGCGCCCGAGCGGCCAGACGGTCGGCGGCGAGATCCGCTTCAATCTGGGAGACGGCACGGCCTACGACATAGTCAAGACGCCCATGAGCAAGATGGAGGAAATCCGCGGCAACCGCATCTCGATGATTTTCCAGGAGCCGATGACCAGTCTCAACCCCGTGTTCCGCATAGGCAACCAGGTGGACGAGGTGATAAAGCTCCACAACCCGCACATGAGCGACGAGGACGTCAAGGCGCGCACGCTCGAGATGCTCGATCTCGTGGGCATAGCAAACCGCGAGGGCGTTTACCGGATGTATCCCCACGAGCTCTCCGGCGGCATGCGCCAGCGCATCATGATAGCCATCGCCCTGGCCTGCTCGCCCACGCTGATAATAGCCGACGAGCCGACCACGGCCCTCGACGTCACCATCCAGGCCCAGATACTCGACCTGCTCCAGAGCCTGAAGGATAAGCTGAATTCCTCAATCATGCTTATCACCCACGACCTCGGCGTCGTGGCCGGCATGGCGGACTACGTCGTGGTCATGTACGCCGGGCGCGTAGTGGAAAAGGGCACCGCGGACGACATATTCCATCACCCGATGCACCCGTACACCATAGGGCTCATGCGCTCAAAGCCGGTGGTCGGCCGCAGGGTCGAGGAACTCTATAACATCCCGGGCAGCGTCCCCAATCCCGTTAACATGCCGGACTACTGCTATTTCCGCGACCGCTGTGAGATGCGCTGCGAACGCTGCTCCGGCCTGTATCCCCCCGAAATAAAGGTCAGCGACACGCACATCGTCTCCTGCTACCGCTATTACGACACGGGGGAAGTGCTGGATTATCCCAAATCTGTGAATGTGGAGGAGCTGTAAGATGGAAGAGAAGATAAATCTCCAACAGGAAAGCGCCTCCAGCGGGACCGCCGTCCGCGAGAGCGGAGGGGAGTACCTCGTCGAGGTGGAGAACCTCGTAAAGTGGTTCCCGATAAAGTCCAGCTTCTTCCGCCGCACGATAGGGAACGTCCGGGCGGTGGACGGGATCAGCTTTCGCATAAAGCGCGGCGAGACCATGGGGCTCGGGGGCGAGAGCGGCTGCGGCAAGTCCACGGCCGGGCGCACGATGCTCAGGCTGCTGGAAAAGACCTCGGGCGAGGTGTACTTCGACGGCCAGCCCGTCTCGGCGCTCAGCCGCCAGGAGCTGCGCAAGCTCCGCCCGCGGATGCAGATAGTTTTCCAGGACCCGTATTCCAGCCTCTCCCCGCGCCTGCCCGTCGGCGAGATAATCGGCGAGGCCGTGCGCGAGCACCACATCGTCCCGCCCGAGGAGTTTGACGACTACATATCCCGCGTCATGCGGGCCTGCGGGCTGCCGGCCTATTACAAGGACCGCTATCCGCACGAGTTCTCCGGCGGCCAGAGGCAGCGCATCTGCATCGCCAGGGCGCTGGCGCTCAACCCGGACTTCATCGTCTGCGACGAGCCGGTCTCCGCGCTCGACGTGTCCATCCAGGCCCAGATAATCAACCTGCTCAAGAGGCTGCAGAAGGATTTCGGGCTGACGTATCTCTTCATATCCCACGACCTCTCGGTTGTCGAACACATCTCCAACACCGTCGGCGTCATGTACCTCGGCTCCATGGTCGAGTACGCGGGCACGGAGAAGATATTCTCCCACCCCCTGCACCCGTATACGGAGGCGCTCTTCTCCGCAATTCCCGTGCCGGACCCGGATGTGAAGATAAACCGCATAATACTCAAGGGCAGCCTGCCCTCTCCCGCCAACCCGCCGCACGGCTGCAAGTTCCACACGCGCTGCGAGAAGTGCATGGAGGTCTGTAAATACTCCGTCCCCGAGTGGACGGAGGTGGAGAGCGGGCACTGGTGCGCCTGCCACCTCTACGACAGCCCCGAGCAGAAGGCCCGGGCCGAGTCCGAAATGGAGGAGGCCAAGGCAAAGGGCATAACCGAAGATGAGCAGCAGGAAACGCTTTGACGAGGATGACGACGGCCGCGTAATCGCCCCGATGGACGTGGACGGCATGCCCTGGCACAACCCGCTCGCCTCCGATTCTGGGGAGAACGGGGAGGAGGGGGATACCGGCTCGGCCGGGGAGCGCGAGCCCATCAAGCTGACGCGCGCGGAGAGCCGGGCCTATGCCTGGGGCGCGCTCAAGGCCGCGCTCGCGGTGGCGGCCGTGTTCGCATTGGTGTTTCTGCTCTTTATCCTCTTCTGCACGGAGGTCTGGTTCGCCTGAAATGGCGACAAATCCGCCTGAATGCATATTGACAGGCGGAGAGAATGGTGTATAATTGACCCGACAAGTTAAAATGCCTTATCGAGAGTGGCGGAGGGACCGGCCCTGTGAAGCCCGGCAACCTGCAATTGCAAGGTGCCAAATCCGGCGGTGTACATCGAAAGATGAGGATGTGTAAATCAAGCCCCGCCGTCGCCGGCGGGGCTTTTCGCGTCCCCGGGCCGTATTTGCCGCCCGCAGTCTGACTCGAGGGAAAGGAGCCGTAAATGCCCGACATCACCCAATGGCTCTCCGACTGGAGGGCCGCCATATTTGCCGAATTCGGCGAGGAGCGCGTGCGCTTCCTCGGCCTACAGGGCAGCCGCGCCCGGGGCGAGGCGCGGGAGGACAGCGACATAGACGCCGTGCTGATACTCGACGAGCTCAGGCCCGGGGATATACCGCGCTACGCCGGGTGTACCGCGGGCCTGCCGGAGAGGGACAAGCTCTGCGGCTTTGTCGCCGGGGAGCGGGAGCTGCGCTGCTGGGAGAGCTCAGAGCTCTTTCAGTTCTATTACGACACGCGGCCGGTCTTCGGCAGTCTGGATTTCCTCCTGCCCGGTATAGACCGGGAGGCCGCGAGGCGCAGTGCGAGGATTCTGGCCGGAAACGTGTACCACGGGGCGGTCCACCTGCTGCTGAACGGACAGGGCGGCCCGGAGGAGCTGCGTAAGAGCGCGCTGTTTGCCCTGCGGGCGCTGCGCTGGCTGGAGACGGGCGTCTTCCCGCCCGATACCGCCTCCCTCGGCGCGGAGGGAGAGCGTCTCGCTGCCTCAGACGCCGAAGGGCTGCTGCTCTGGGCCTCGTCAACGCTGGCCTCCCTCGGCAGGGCGTAAAACCGTAAATCACTGCAAAGGAGTAATATAAATGGCAAATTATCTGTTCACTTCCGAATCCGTGACCGAGGGCCATCCCGACAAGATATGCGACCAGATCTCGGACGCCGTCCTCGACGCCATCCTGGAGCGGGACCCCGACGGGCACGTCGCCTGTGAGTGCACGGCCACCACAGGCATGGTGTACATCATGGGCGAGATCTCCACCAGCTGCTATGTGGACATCCCCCACATCGCCCGCGAGGTGATACGAGAGATAGGCTATAACAACGCCGCCTACGGTTTCGACTGCGATACCTGCGCGGTGTTGACCGCCATAGACGAGCAGTCCGGGGACATAGCCATGGGTGTCAACGAGTCCCTGGAGCTCAAGGAGGGGCAGCAGGGCGACGACCTGACGAACGGGGCCGGCGACCAGGGCATGATGTTCGGCTACGCCTGCGACGAGACCCCGGAGCTCATGCCGCTGCCCATCTCGCTCTCGCACAAGCT
Source organism: uncultured Oscillospiraceae bacterium (assembly GCA_944385755.1). Taxonomy (GTDB): domain Bacteria; phylum Bacillota; class Clostridia; order Oscillospirales; family Oscillospiraceae; genus Scatomorpha. Next base: position 2,651 of record CALWYN010000129.1, on the reverse strand, counting down.
GGCCCGCCGCCTCACAGAGGTGCGCAAGAGCGGCGAGCTGCCCTATCTCCGCCCGGACGGCAAGACCCAGGTGACCGTCGAATACAGCGCGGAGGGCGAGCCCGTGCGCGTGGACACCGTCGTCGTCTCCACCCAGCACTCGGCCGACGTGGAGCTCTCCCGGATACGCGCCGACATGATAGAGCGCGTCATACTGCCCACCATACCTGCGGAGCTGAACAGGGGCGACATAAAATATTATGTAAACCCGACCGGGCGCTTCGTCAAGGGCGGCCCCGCCGCGGACTCCGGCCTCACCGGCCGCAAGATAATCGTGGACACCTACGGCGGCAGCGCCCCGCACGGCGGCGGCTGCTTCTCCGGGAAGGACCCCACGAAGGTGGACCGCTCGGCCGCCTACGCCGCGCGCTGGATAGCCAAGAACATAGTGGCCGCCGGCCTCGCCAGGCGCTGCCAGGTGCAGCTGGCCTATGCCATCGGCGTGGCCAATCCCGTGAGCGTAAACGTCACCACCTTCGGGACCGGGACGGCGCCGGACAGCGAGCTTGAGAGGGCGATCGGCGAGGTGTTCGACCTGCGGCCGAGCGCCATCATCCGCGACCTCGACCTCAAAAAGCCCATATACCGCCGCCTGGCCGCCTATGGACACATGGGCCGCGAGGACCTGGGGGTAGCCTGGGAGCGGACCGACAGGGTGGATGCCCTGCTCGCCGCCCTCGGCCGCTGACGCTCCCCCGGAAAAACCGCACCGGCGCCCCGGGACTGCCCGCAGTCCCGGGGCGCCATAATATTCTCCCTGCGGCGCACCGAAATGTCTTGACAGCGGCGCCGGGCATAATATGCCTGGCGGGGGCGGCCTCCAGACGGCTCTTCGCCTCCGTTGACGCCCAAACTTACAAAAATGTCACCTGAGGGCGCCAAAATGTAAGGTAAATGAATGGAATCCGGCCGCCGACTCTGGTATCATGTGGGCGTAAGAAAAACCAGGAGGTATCTCTCATGTCACTGTTAGAGGTCACTGGCCTGAAAAAGGTCTACACCACCCGCTTCGGGGGCTCGCAGGTCCAGGCCCTGAGCAATGTGAGCTTCTCCGTGGAGGAGGGCGAATACGCCGCCATAATGGGAGAGTCGGGCTCGGGCAAGACAACTCTGCTGAACATACTCGCCGCGCTCGACCGCCCCACGGCGGGGAACGTGCTGCTCGACGGGCGGGACATAACGGGCATCTCCGAGCGCGAGCTCTCGGCCTTCCGCCGGGACAACCTGGGCTTTGTGTTCCAGGATTTCAATCTGCTGGACACCTTCACGCTGAGGGACAACATATTCCTCCCCCTGGTCCTCGCCGGCAAGAGCTACGAGGAGATGAGCGGCCGCATAGGCCCTCTAGCGGTCAGGCTGGGCATACAGGACCTGCTGGGGAAGTACCCCTACGAGGTCTCCGGCGGCGAGAAACAGCGCGCCGCCGTCGCCAGGGCGCTGATAACCCGCCCGCGCCTGATACTGGCCGACGAGCCGACGGGGGCCCTGGACTCGCGCGCGACCGACGCCCTTCTCCGCCTCTTCGGCTCCATAAACGACGAGGGGCAGACCATACTCATGGTCACGCACTCCGTGAAGGCCGCGTCCCACGCCAAGCGGGTGCTGTTCCTGCGCGACGGGGAGGTGTTCCACCAGCTCTACAGGGGCGGCCAGACGGTGGAGCAGATGTTTGCCAGGATATCCGACGCGCTTACGGTTCTGGCGCAGGGCGGTGAGCTCGATGCGTAAGCTCTCATTCTACCCCCGGCTGGCCGCGCAGAGCATAAGGAACAACCGGCGGTTTTATGTGCCGTATATCCTCACGGTTGTGGGCACGGCGGCGGCATACTATATCCTCTCGGCCCTCTACTTCGACCCGGGCCGCTCCCAGCTGGCGATGAACACCTCCAACGGCCCGGCCTATGTGCAGAGCTTCATGATGATAGGAATGATCTTCCTTGGCGTTTTCTCCTTCATCTTTCTGGTCTATACGAACAGCTTCCTCATGAAGAGACGGCAGAAGGAGATCGGGCTCTACAACGTCCTCGGCATGGGCAAGGGCAATATAGCCGTCATACTGATATTTGAGGCGCTGTATATCGCCGTCCTCGGCATCGGGGGCGGCCTGGCGGCGGGCATACTGCTGCACAAGCTCTGCGTGCTCATACTGTACAGGCTGATACATTTCCCCGCGCCCTTCGGGATAAGCGTGCAGCCTGCGGCAATAGCGGTCACGCTTGTGCTCTTCGCCGCGCTGATAGCCCTCACGCTGCTGCTCAATCTTGCCCGCATAGGCCGCTCGCGCCCGGTGGAGCTGCTGCGCGGCGGAGAGGTGGGGGAGCGGGAGCCCAGGGCCAACTGGTTCCTGACGCTGCTCGGCATAGTCTCCCTCGGCGGGGGCTACTTCATAGCCATCTGGACGCGGGACGGGGCCATGGCCGTCGCGCTCTACTTCATAGCTGTTTTCCTGGTGGTCATAGGCACCTACTGCCTGTTTACCTCAGTCTCCATAGCCGTCCTGAAGGCGCTCAGGGCCAACAAGAGGTATTACTACAAGCCCAACCACTTTATAGGCGTCTCGGGGATGCTCTACCGCATGAAGCGCAACGCCGCCGGCCTGGCCAACATCTGCA
>CALWYN010000128.1 GCA_944385755.1 uncultured Oscillospiraceae bacterium | reverse complement strand
TGACGGCTATGCTGCTGTATCCCCCCGGCCAGCCCCAGCCCCGGGTAAGGGCGAAGCTCATTATGAACGGGCCCGCCGAGGCCCCGACTCCCCACATGCAGTGCAGCCAGCTCATGTGGCGGCTCTCATAGTGTATGGCCACATAATTGTTCAGGGCGGAGTCCACGCTGCCGGCGCCAAGGCCGTACGGCACAGCCAGCAGGCAGAGGGCGATAAAAGAGCGCGAGAGCGAAAAGCCGAACAGCGCGCTGGCCGTCATCGCCACGCTGACGGCCGTCACCGGCCCGGGTCCGAAGCGGCGGGTAATACGGTCGCTGGCCAGGGCGGAGACGACGGTGCAGGCGGAGATTATCATTGAGATTATGCCGGCGTAGGACACGGGGACGTTAAGCTGCGTATACATTGACGGCCAGGCCGAGCCGAGGAGCGAATCCGGGAGGCCCAGGCTTATGAAGGCGAGATATATGAAAGCTAGCAGGAGATTGGCCATGTTGAACACCTCGTACAGAACTGAGCGAGGGTGATTATAGCAGTATCGCGGGCGAAAATAAAGTGGGCAATCAGAAAAAATTTTTCAGATGCCGCAGTCCGCGTACTGTCGATTTTAACGGATGGGGAGGTACTGTAAAATGGACGCTGAACTCTGGGAAAAATGCGTCAGCTTTCACGGGCACAGCTGCGGCGGCCTGATGACAGGTTTCAAGGCCGCCGAATATGCCGCACAGCTGCTGGGGCTGAAATTTTCGGACGACGAGGAGACAGTGTGCATATCTGAAAACGACGCCTGCGGCGTGGACGCCATACAGGTCGTGCTCGGCTGTACGGTTGGGAAAGGCAATCTGCTGTTCCACCTGACCGGAAAGCAGGCATACACGTTTTACGAGAGGGAAAGCGGGAGAGGGCTGCGCCTCCTGCTCAGGCCCAGGCCTGACTGGGTGAAAAAGGGCGAGTCTCTGGAATACATGCGCTGCCGGGAGCCGCGGGAGCTGTTTGAGGTCATGGAGCCGCGGATTCCCCTGCCGGAGATGGCCAGGCTTTTTGGAAACATGCGCTGCGCCGTTTGCGGGGAGGAGGCCGCCGGGGTCTTTATGTCTTTTGAAAACGGGCAGCCGGTGTGCAGGGATTGCCGCAGGCCGTACCGCCGGCTGGACATATAAAAAGCCGCCCGGAGGGCGGCTATGGCCGTGATGAATTAATGGTTGCCTGCGGCCGGGCAGGCACTCATTTGCCCAACTTGGACTGGCACTTGGCTGTGAACTTCTCCGAGTCGATGATAAACCGCTCGTGTGTGCCCTCGCCTATCAAGCCGGCTTCGTCGTAGGCCTTGACGCTGAACACCAGGCGGCGGCGGTCGATCTCCACGATCTCGCTCTCGGCCCAGGCCTTCATGCCCACCGGTGTGGCGGAGAGGTGGCTGACATCGAGACGGGTGCCCACGGTGTCGGCCCCGGGGTCGAGATATGGCCTTACGGAAGTGAGCGCGGCCTCCTCCATGAGGGCAATCATGATGGGGGTGGCGAGCACATCAAGCCCGCCGCTGCGCAGGGATTTAGCGGTGTGTTTGTCCGAGACAACGCAGGATGCGGTGCCCCTGATTCCGGGTTCTATCGGCATAGATGTATCCTCCTCAAAATTTCTGACCTAGGTATTTAACAGTGCCGCCGCGGCGGTGCCGATTATAGGGGCCTCGTCCCGGACCGTTATCACGGAGTGCAGGCCCAGTTCACCGGCGGCAAATGCGGACAGCTGGGCCTCGAGCGCGGGGCGCAGGCTCCTGCTTTTGACTATGGCAGAGCCGTCGGCACAGATGCAGACCGGGCGCTGCGGGTCACTCCCGGCGCTGTTGAAGAGCATTATTGAGGCCAGATTTACGGCGATGCAGGCGGCGGCGCGCTCATAGACGGCCGAGCAGAGCTCGGAGGCCAGGGCGGCGTCCGCCTCATCGGCAAAATAATCTGAAAGCATCCCGGCGGCCAGGCCATCGGCCGCGGCCGAACTGAGCGTGTCCATCGCGAGGGCCGCGGAGGCCCCGGCGGGAGTGAACAGGCCGTCCTCGGCGGCGGAGCGGAGCGCGAGCCGGCTGAGCTCGCCCAGATAGGCGCCGGAGGTCATCTTCTCGAGCAGGTGGTCTCCGGGGATGGTGGAAGCGGCGTCCAGTTCCCGGTCGAAGTCGCCGGCCGGCAGGCCGTCAAAACAGCCGGATTCGAGGTTGACCAGCATCTGAGAGCCGCTCGCGAGAGGGGAGAGCTTGCCTATCCGGCCGGTATCTATGGCGCAGCAGGTATTCTGACCGGTGCCGCAGACGAGGCCGATGAGGCCGTCGTATCTCCCGCCGTCGAGCAGCGAGGCGCCTGAGAGCAGCACCGCGGCGGTGTCGTTCACTATGACGGCTCCCCTGTCCGGCGCTCCCAGGCGGCGCAGTGCCCCGCGCAGGTCGGCGCAGACAAGGCGCCCTTCACAGCCCTCGAGCTGCACGGACTTGGACATGGCTATGACGCGGCCGTCGCGCTCAGGCGTGACCTCGGCCCGGTAAGAGAAGCAAAAGCCGATGGCCTCCGCCTCATCCAGGAAGGGCAGGAGGCTGGCCGCGGAGAAGTCGATGAAGTCTTGCCACGAGGCCGGAGCGGTGGAGCCCGGCATTGCCGCGCGCTCCACGCGCTCGATAACGGGGCCGTTTTCGGTGAATGCCACAAGGGCGACACGGAAATTGGTGCCCCCGGCGTCAATCACGGCGGCCTTTTTACCCACCGGCGGCACGCCGCATGAGAGATACGTGGGTATCATGTCCAGCGAGCTGCGCCGGCCGGCCAGGCCGAGCTCCATGTCCGCTATGAAGCGGGCGACGGAGGCGCCGAGGTCTATGCCGTCGGGCTCCATGCCGTGCGCGGCCAGAAATACCCTGGCCCTGTCGGAATAGTTCATAAGGCTCTTCCCAATTATTTTCCGGAGGGATGGCCGGCGGGGGCCGGCTCCTTGACGGACTCGACTATGCCCTCGGCGAGGCCAGCGAGGCCCTGAATCTCGCTGGGTATGATTATCTTGGTCGCCTTGCCGTCCGCGGCCGCGGCAAAGGCTTCGAGCGCGCGCAGGCGGATGACGGGGTCGCTGGGGGCGGCCTCGTTGAGCAGCTTGATACTGTCCGCGGTGGCCTTCTGGACGGTCAGTATGGCCTCGGCCTTGCCTTGGGCCTCGCGTATCTGCGCCTGCTTCTTGGCGTCCGCGCGGAGTATGGCGGACTCCTTCTCGCCCTCGGCCGTGAGTATGGCGGACTTCTTTTCACCCTCTGCGCGGAGGATGGCTTCGCGGCGCTCGCGTTCGGCCTTCATCTGTTTCTCCATGGCGTTCTGGATCTCGCGCGGGGGCAGAATGTTCTTCAGCTCAACACGGTTGACCTTGATGCCCCAGGGGTCCGTGGCCTCGTCGAGTATGGAGCGCATCTTGGTGTTGATTACATCGCGGCTGGTGAGGCACTGGTCGAGCTCCAGGTCGCCTATGATATTGCGGAGGGTGGTGGCGGAGAGGTTTTCAATTGCCACTATCGGGCGCTCGATTCCATAAGTGTAGAGCTTGGGGTCGGTTATCTGGAAATAGACGACGGTGTCTATCTGCATGGTGACATTGTCCTTGGTTATCACGGGCTGGGGAGGGAAGTCGGCAACCTGTTCTTTTAGGGTGACGACCTTGGCGATACGCTCAATAAAAGGAATCTTAAAATGTAGTCCGACATTCCATGTCGTCTTATACGCGCCGAGGCGCTCAACGACATAGGCCTTTGCCTGCTGCACTATGCGTATGCAGCGGACGAGAATAACCAGGATTATAAGGAGTACAACGCCGAGTATAATCCATTCCATCTTGATTTCCCCCTGTTATTCAGTGATATTTAGGTCAGCGGACGTGGCGGGCTCAACTATCAGCTTTACGCCCTCTATCCGTTTGACAACTACTATGCAGTCCCGCTCTATGCGGCTGCCGTCGCCGCTGCGGGCCGTCCAGACTTTGCCGCCCACCGTGACGGCGCCCGTGGAAGCGATGTTGTCTATGTCCTCTGTCACCAGGGCCGTGCGGCCTATGACCATGTCGGCGTTGGTGGGCTGCTTCACCGTGTCCACATATTTGCGCACGAGCGGCCTGGTGAGCAACAGGGCCGCTATCGAAACTATGAAGAACCAGACAAACTGCAGCCAGATCTCCGCTCCGAAAAAAGCGGAGACGAGTGCGGCCGCGGCGCCCACGCCGAACCATATGCATGTCAGGCCGGCGGTGAGGGCCTCCACCACCGAAAAGAGTATGATAAGCACTACCCAGAAAATAGTCATATTGTCCGCTATGAGTTCCAACATGTGCGAGTCTCCTTTCCGCGCGGAGAGCCGCGCTTGCCCAAAGCCATTTTATATCAAATCGCAACTTCTGACAATAGGCATTATTCTGTTAAAGAGGGGCCAAATATTAAATTTTCGTCAAATCTCTGTATAGGGGCTTTACTTTTACGCGTTAGAGATATAAAATGGCACAGTTCCCAGGCAAAAATAATTGTGAGGTATGAGATGAACAAACAGAACAAAAAACCCAGAAGCGATGAGATGTACAAGGCTATACTTACTCTCAGGAATGTGGATGAGTGCAAGAAGTTCTTCGACGATCTCTGCACAGTGACCGAGCTGCAGGCGATGGAACAGCGTTATCAGGTGGCGGTGTATTTGAGCCAGGGCATGATCTACAATGAAATACTCGAAAAGACGGGCGCTTCCAGCGCGACCATTTCCCGCGTCAACAGGAGCCTGCAGTACGGGGCCGACGGATATGCCATAGCTTTTGAGCGCCTCGGGATAACGGGCGAGGCCGCGAAAAAGGCGGACGGGGAGTGAACTCCTACGGAGTGCTCGCGGGCTACTATGATGAGCTGACGCGGGACGTGCCATATGGCCGTATGGCGGACTATTATGAGGACATCTTTGCCGCCGACGGCGGGGAATTCAGGCTGCTGTTGGACCTCTGCTGCGGGACCGGCAGCCTGACCTGCCTTTTGGGTGAGAGGGGCTATGAGATGATAGGCGCCGACGCCTCCCCGGACATGCTGATGGAGGCGATGGCCAAGGCCGCTGATGCGCGCTGTGCGGTCAGGCCGCTCTTCATAAACCAGGGGGCGGAGGAACTTGACCTCTATGGAACGGTGGACGCGGCCATATCGTCGCTCGACAGCCTCAACTACGTCCGCCCGCAGAGCCTGAGGGCCGCCTTCGGCAGGCTGAAGCTGTTTATCCGCCCCGGGGGACTGCTGATATTCGACATAAGGACGCCCGAGTTCCTGCGCGGGATGGACGGCAGCGTCTCGGTGGACGAGACGGAAGATGTATTCTGCGTCTGGCGCGGGTGGTATGACGCCGGCGGGAAGGCACTGCACTACGGCATGGACATCTTCGCGCGGGACGGCCGCGCCTGGACGCGCTCATCCGAGGAGCATGTGGAGTACGCTCACGAACCTGAGACCCTGAAGGCCTGGCTGGCCGAAGAGGGTTTTATTGACATTGAGACACGGCCGGATGGTCCTATGGCCGGAGACGGGCGTGTCTATATTGTAGCAAAAAGAGGTAAGGACTGACATGGACGAGATAATCAGAGCGGTCACCGGGGACGGCTTTGTGAAAATATCCTGCATATCCGCCCGGGACACGGTGCAGCGCGCGAGGGAGATACACGGACTCTCGCCCACGGCCTCGGCGGCCCTGGGCCGCACCCTCTGCGCCGCCTCAATGCTCGGGGAGCTCATGAAGGAGGACAACGCAAGCCTGACCATAAGGGTGAACGGGGGAGGCCCCATCGGGACAATAATCGCAGTCTCCGACTCAGAGGGCTGCGTGCGCGGCTATGTGGACGAGCCTGCTACCGACCTGCCGCTCAGGGCGGACGGCAAGCTCGACGTAGGCGGCGCCGTGGGTACAAACGGCATGCTGACCGTCAGCCGTGACCTGGGCCTGAAGGAGCCATATGTGGGCTCTGTGGAGCTGGTGTCGGGGGAGATAGCGGAGGATCTGGCCCACTATATGGTGGAGAGCGAACAGATACCGGCCGCTGTGGGGCTCGGCGTGCTGGTGGACACCGACACCTCCATAAAGGCCGCCGGCGGCTATATAGTACAGCTTATGCCGGGCGCTCCGGAGGAGCTGATAACGCGGCTCGAGGACAATATTTTCATGATGGACCAGCTCACTACAATCCTGTCCGAGGACGGTCTGGACGAGGTGGCCGCTCAGGTGCTGCGCGGCATGGAGCCGGAGACCCTTGAGCGCGTACCGGTTGGCTACCGCTGCTCATGCAGCCGCGAGAGGGTGGAGGCCGCGCTTGAGAGCTGCGGCGAGGCGGAGCTCAGAGATATGGCGGCGGCCGGCCGGAGCATCGAAGTTACCTGCCAGTTTTGCGACAAAATATACTGTTTTTCACCTGAGGAGCTGCTCGAAATTTCTGAGAAAAAATCTTAAAATGCTCTTGACAATACAGGGTACATTTGCTACAATGACAAAGCCGCTTATCCGGGAGCATAGCTCAGCCGGTTAGAGCACTTGCCTTACAAGCAAGGGGTCACTGGTTCGAGTCCAGTTGTTCCCACCAGTTCTTCCCATGCGGCGGGGATCCGGGCAGATGGCCTTATGCCTCGGTAGCTCAGTTGGTAGAGCAGCGGACTGAAAATCCGCGTGTCGCCAGTTCGACTCTGGCCTGAGGCACCATTCGCGGGCATAGCTCATTTGGCAGAGCGCCACCTTGCCAAGGTGGAGGTA
>CALWYN010000127.1 GCA_944385755.1 uncultured Oscillospiraceae bacterium | reverse complement strand
CCAAGATCAAGGAAGCCGTCTCCAAGGACGAGGCCGAGGCCCTCAAGAAGCAGCTCGAGGGCGTTGGCGCCGAGGTAGAGCTGAAGTAATCCCAGCCCAACACGTACGGGCCCCCATTGGGGGCCCGTTTTTTATTTGTTCCGCGCGTCCCCTCCGCCGCCGGGCGGCCGGGGAGACGGCGCCGGGTTCGCTCAGCTGAACAGGTTCCGGAAAAAGTCAATCACCGAGTTTATCACGTTCTTCACTCCCTCGAAAAAGCCGGAGGCCTTCTCAAGCGTGGCGCCGAGGCCTCTCAGCGTCTCCTGTACCGACTCCACCTTCTGGCGCAGGGCGTCCGGGTTGAGCTTTTCCAGCGCGCGGCAGAGCGTCACGAGCTGCTCCACCTGGGAGTCGTTCAGCTCCACGCCCACTTCCCCGGCGATGCGCCCTATCTCCGCGCGCAGCTCCCCGTCGCTCATCTCCCGCGTCTCGTCCAGCAGCAGTTTGAGCTCGTTCACTATCTCGACGGAATCCATGCTCCCGAGCTGATCGGCCAGTTCGGCGGTCACGGTCAGCTCCTGGGTGCTGACCTGTTTGGCCGTCTCGTCCAGCTCCTCGCCGGTCATGTCCTCATAGGCCAGATACACGCCGGTCAGCGCCGCCGTGCCGGAGACCTCGAAGGGCGCGGCCACGACGATTCTGGCGTCGGTTATCCCGGCCGTGGCCAGCGCGCTCACGTACATCTCTCTGGTGCACCAGTTGATGTTCTCTGTCGTCACATCCAGCCCTTCGCCCTCGTCAAGCAGCTCTATATAGGCGCAGGAGATGGAGTTGGTCCCGATGACGGAGCTGTCCACCAGACCCTCCAGGTACTCCCGCTCGTCGGCGTTGGTCACGGTGAGCTCGCGCACGGCCCCGCGCTCCACCCCGAACACGGTGTAGACGTAGTCTATCTGCTCCGCGCTCAGGTTTGCCCCGATAACGGCCCTCGCCTCTCCGGAATCCGCGGCCAGCGCCGCGCCCGCGCCCGAGAGCAGGCAGAGGGCGAGTACAAAGGCCAATATTCTCTTCATGCTCACACCTCCTGTTTTTTATATGACGCTCCCCACCCCTCCTATGTTCCTATAGGGGCTTTTTGGATATTTTCGCCCATCTGCGCGGATATCTCTCCGGCGTGGGGGCGATTTTTTCTATTATCACGGCGGTGTGCCGCAGCTGCGTCCCGGGCACGGCATAGCTCTCCACCCTGGCGCCGCCCCCGCCCAGCAGGGCTATGGCCCCGGCGGCCTCGTCCAGCTCGGCGCCGCCCTCCGGCCCCTTCATGGCTATGAACAGCCCGCCGGGGCGGACAAAGGGCAGGCAGAGCTCGCAGAGGACGTTCAGCCTCGCCACCGCGCGTGACACCGCGATGTCATAGCTCTCTCTCAGCCCCTCCGGGGCCTCCTCCGCCCTGGCGCAGACGGTCACGACATCCTCCAGCCCCAGCCTGTCACAGGCCGAGCGCAGGAAATCCACCCTCTTGCCCAGGCTGTCCAGCAGCGTCAGGGACATGGTGGGCTCCTCTATCCTCAGCGGCAGGCCGGGGAATCCCGCCCCGGAGCCCACGTCTATGACCCGCCTGGCGCGGAAATCCGCCAGGTTGAGCAGCGCGCAGCAGTCGAGGAAGTGCAGCCGGGCCGCCTCCTCCTCGCCCTCTATCGCGGTCAGGTTCATGACCGCATTGCGCTCCGTCAGGTATTCGTAGTAGCGCCGGAACAGCTCCAGCCGGCCGCCGTCCGCGGGCAGGCCCAGCTCTGCCAGCCCCCGGCTCAGTATCTCCTCCATAGCCGCCTCCCTGTCAGTTCTCCGTATTATTGTACCACATCCGCGGCCCAATACAAGCTTCTCCTCCCGCACAGCGCGAAAAGAGGGCCCTCTCAGGCCCTCTTTTCCGCGCTCAGCTTGTCAAAGAGGGCGCTGCCTTCTTTGACAAAGGGGCTTACACTTCGCTTCGCGCCTCGGTTGTCCGCCGGTGGCGGACAATTCGACGCGCGCTCCGTGAGAAGTATTTTCGGCGGCGTACACGCCGCCGCCGAAAATAGATTTAAATTCCGTTCGCGGCTGTGGCCGCGAATTCTCCGAAGGTTTTTTGACAGTCTCAGGCGTAGAAATCGTGGTCTCCCACGCTCGCCACGAAAGTCCTGGTCTCCTGGAACCAGCCGTCCGCCCCGATATCCGGGTTGACGAAGTAGAGGCTGTCCCCGGCTATCTCCGCGCCGTCCAGGCAGAGCTTGGCCGCTATAACGGCGTCCTCATCGGGCTCGCAGTATATGCCGCCGGTTTCCACCGGCGAGAACTGCACGCCGTAGCGCGTGTCAAATATGACATCATATACCGTGTCCGGGAAAGCGGACGAGGCCACGCGGTTGAGTATCACGTTGCCCACCGCTATCATGCCCTCCATTGACTGATTTCCGGATTCGGCGAAAATGATACGGGACAGCCAGTAGACGTCCTCCTCGCTGTAATACAAGCTGCCGCTCCTGAGCGCCTTCAGCGCCGTGGCGTCCAGGTCCACGCTGCCTGTGGCCGAGTCCCAGGTCACCTCGCAGGAGAACATCTGCCCCAGCACGCTCAGCGGCCAGAGCGTCTCGCCGTCCTGTTCGCGCAGCCCGCCGCCCAGCCAGAGGTACCTGCCCTTGACAACCGCCCACTGCCCGCTCCCGGAGACCTCCGGCGTCAGCCCTCCCAGACTCCCGTCCGAGTATTTCAATCCGGTGAGCTCCGCAAAGTCCTCCATGGACATGTAGGCCCTGTCGTCTATGAGCAGGCACTCCCCGCGGAGCACCCCGTTTATGTACAAGTCCGCCGCATTGTCCGGCCCGTCCTCGGCCGGCGGCGCGCTCGCCGCAGGGCGGGCGGCCGTCTCCGGTATATCGGCCCTTCCTCCTCCGGAGCCGGGCACCCCAATCCCCGCCGCGTCTGCCGGCGGGATGTATGAGGCGCACAGCACCAGGCAAGTCAGGCACAGTACCAGGAGCAGCGCCATATTGCTTCTCCGATTTTTAACCATTTTGCACCTCTGCAACAGTACACTGTGGCCGGGCCGGGCCTGTCCCAACTGGGCGCAGAGCCCCGGCACTCTCTGTGCAATAATTATAGTCAAAACCGGGTGTCGAATTCAATCGGCATTTTGTACAAACAACGTTTTATGAATTTTTGTATTGTAACCAATGCCACCACATTATATGGCGATTTAGGTCGAATCTCAACGAATGCCACTACATATTGTGTTGTGCTTTATGCCGAATGTAACTTTTTCGACGTGATACGACGAAAAAATTTTTGCAATCGCGCAAGTTTGGTTTACAATAAATTCGATTTATGTCATTTTTGTCATTATTTCGAGATATAATGTAAATCAATTTTCTATTTTTTGAAGACAGCTGCGCAGCCCCTTTGCCAGCTGATCGGGGCAGGAAGTGGGCTTGGAACCGCAGTGTATGCCCTCCAGCCTTCGGATGGCCTCATCGGCCTCCATCCCCACCACGAGCCTCGAAATGCCCTGCAGGTTGCCGTCGCACCCCCCTTCGACGTCAAGTCTGCGGATAATTCCGTTTTCGACCTCCACCGTCATTTTTCGCGAACACACGCCTCTCGGCCTGAAACTGTACTCCATTTGTCTGTCATCCTTTCATCCGCGCCACCTTCCGTTATGTAATCCTGGCGCGAATGAATAATAGCATGTTTATTCACTTTCTGCAAGTCATCAACTCCGCCGCGCCCACATAGACTTCTCGGGAGGGGGTGAGGGCTTGGCAAAGCTGAAAAAGCTGGCCGCCGCCGCGCTCGTCCTCGCCGGGGCGCGGGCCGTCCTGGCCGGGGCAGCGGGCGGCGGATCCGGCGCGCTCTTCTCCGGCCGGACCGACGGCGGCCTGCTCTCCGCCGCTCTCCGTCTGGAGCTTGGGCTGGAGGGCCCCGGAGACGCCCTCGACGCCTCCGCCCCCGAGCCGTCCGCCTCCCCCTCTCCGTCCCCCGAGCATCCGGAATATGTCTCCATCATCCCCTCGCCGGAGCCTTCCCCCGACGCGGCCGAAGAGCCGGAGCCCACGGCCCCCTCCGTCGATTCGGACGGCACGCCCATAGTTGAGACCACCATATATTCCGGCGTCTCCATCAAAAACTCCACCGACATCGCCATAGACACGGCCGCGCTGCTGGCCGCCGGCCCTCCCCAGGTCCTCCCGGCGGAGGGGCCGCAGGTGCTAATCATCCACACCCACGGCAGCGAGGCCTACACCCCGGACTCGCGCGACTACTACGAGGAGTCCGACACCGACCGCACGGAGGACAGAAATTACAACGTCATACGCGTCGGAGACGAACTCGCCTCGGTGCTCGAGGACGCGGGGCTGAACGTGCTCCACGACCGCGAGATATACGACTACCCCAGCTACACCGGCTCCTATTCGCGCTCCGGTGCCGCGATTGAGGCCTATCTCGCCGAATACCCCCGGATAGCGGTGGTTATTGACCTGCACCGCGACGCCCTGGGAGACAGCGGCGTGACCTACAAGACCGTGGCGGAGCTGGACGGCGAGAGCGCCTCCCAGGTCATGATGCTTGTCGGCACCGGCGAGAGCGGGCTGTATCACCCCAACTGGGAGCAGAATCTGCGCCTGGCCCTGTACCTGCAGGACGCCGTCAACGGCAAATACCCCACGCTGGTGCGCCCGGTCGCCGTCACGGCGGAGCGTTACAACCAGCACCTCACCACCGGCTCCATGATACTTGAGGTGGGCTCGAACGGAAACACCCTGCGCGAGGCGCTCAACGCCATCAGGCTCTACGGCGACGCCATAGCCCCCGCGCTGCTGGCCCTGGTGGAGGAATAAAATCTCCCTTGTCCGTCAAGAATTACCCCAAACGGCAAGGGAGGTTTTTTTATGAAGGTATCCGAGATAATGTCCGGCCGCGTGGTCACCATCGGGCAGGACGAGCCCGTCATAGCCGCCGCAAGGCTGCTCAAGCGCATGAACCTGGGCGCCCTGCCTGTGACCGACGGCTCGGGAAAGCTCCGCGGCATGCTCACCGACCGCGACATAGTGCTCCGCTGCGTCGCCGCGGGGGCCGATGCCCGCGTCCAGCGCGTCAGGGACATAATGACCCGGGGCGTCGTCACCGCCTCCCCCGGCGCCGAGGTATCCGAGGCGGCCAGGGCCATGGGCGGCGGACAGGTGCGCCGTCTCCCGGTGGTCGAGGACGGCAGGCTCGTGGGCATGCTCTCCCTCTGCGACATGGCCCGGCGCTGCGACATGGAGGCGGCGGCCGCGCTCGCGGAGATCTCCACGAACGTCCGCAGGCTCAAGAGCGGGGAGTAAAAAATTTTTTAAAAAACCCCTTTACAAACCGGTCCGGATGTGCTATTATAATTTTGCAAATAAGAATTATTATTGTTTTGGTGATCTGAATGGAAACTGTACGCAAGCGCAGCAAAAAGCGTGAGGCCATCTTTGAAGCTCTGCGCATGGCGAAGGACCACCCGAGCGCCGAAATGCTCTATTCGCGTCTGAAGCCCATGTATCCCGACCTCAGCCTGGGCACGGTCTATCGCAATCTCGCCGTATTTCTCGGCGACGGCGACGTTGTCAGCGTGGGCACGGTGGCGGGACAGGAGAGGTACGACGCGGACACCTCGCCGCACGCGCATTTCATATGCCGCTGCTGCGGCCGGGTGCTTGACGTGAACTCCCCCGCCCTGGAGCGCATGGACGAGGCCGTCGAGCGCGAGACCGGGGGGCGCGTCACGGGCCACTCGCTCAGCTTCAGCGGCGAGTGTGCCGAATGCCTGGTAAAAACGGCCGTATGAGCCGTTTTACATACTTGTTCAATCTCAATACCATATAAAATTATTACAGGAGGAAAAAATAACATGGCAAAGTGGATCTGCAGCGTATGTGGTTACGTACACGAGGGCGACACCCCTCCCGAGTTCTGCCCCCAGTGCAAGGCTCCGGCCGAGAAGTTCAAGAAGCA
>CALWYN010000126.1 GCA_944385755.1 uncultured Oscillospiraceae bacterium | reverse complement strand
GCCGACGGCCATGCCCTCCGGCAGGTTGTGCAGCGTGACGGCCAGCACCAGCATGGTGCTGCGCCCAAAACCGCTTTTGCAGCCCTCCGGCTTGTCGCAGTCGAGGTGCTGGTGGGGCACGACCGTGTCCAGCAGCAGCAGGAAGCCGATGCCCAGCAGGAAGCCGACTGCCGCGGGCACCCAGGCGGTCACACCCTGGCCCTCGGCCATGTCGATGGCGGGAATCAGCAGCGACCAGACGCTGGCGGCTATCATGACGCCGGAGGCGAAGCCGAGCAGCAGCTTCTGTATCCAGGGCCGCACCTCCCCGCGCAGGAAGAACACGAAGGCGGAGCCGAGCGCGGTCCCGGCGAGCGGGATGAGTATGCCCAGCAGCGCGTTGAGATTGAGGTTCGTCAGCATATATTTCTCCTTGAATGGTCATGTGGGGCTCTTTGCCCCGACAGGCGTATGGAGCGGGCGCTACTCGCCGCCGGCGGCGATGGCGGGCACCTCGCCCTCGGCCCAGCGCGAGGCGTAGCCGTCGGCGTCGAAGGTGTATTCGGTCCCGCCGATCTGAGTGCTGGCGCCGGAGATGCAGCTGCCGTCGGCCCGGCGGTAGCGCCAGCCGGTGTCGTCGGCGGTCCAGCCCTCGGCGGAGAGGCCGTAGTAGAGGTAGATGTCCAGGGCGAGGGCGTCGCGCGTCTCGTTGTCCTGGAAGTGCCACCACTCGCTGGTCAGGCCGCCGTAGCCCGCGGCCTTCATGTAGCTGTCGAGGAGCTGGGCGTTGGAGTTGTTCTTGTATATGACGGAGTACCAGCTCAGGTCGTGCATGTCGGTCTGCATCTCCAGCTCGCCGCCGCCGGCCGTCTCCAGCGTCAGGTCCAGGGCTATGCCCATGTTGTGCGTGGAGCCCGTCCTGGCCAGGAAATTGGCCAGGGTGTAGTTCCCCTCGGTCACCAGGCGGCGGTAGGTGAGCACCTCGTCACCGGCGGTCTCCGGGAGGTCCTCGGGCACCTCGCCGTAGAAATCCGTCTCCGGCAGGGGCTCGTCCAGTATGGCCTCGGTGATGTCGTAGATGGAGCGGGTGGCGGCATTGGGCCGGTAGGAGTCGTATATCTTCAGCCGGTAGCCGTCCGCCCTGGCGGAGGCGGCGGCGGAGATGAGCTTCTCGCAGCAGGGATAGAGGTAGGGCACCAGGAACTGCCCGTCCGCCAGGCGGACGTGCTCGTAGCCGGTCACGACGGTGTCGGTCACCTCGGGAATCTCGTAGCCGTGCACCATATACTTGGAGGCGTAGCTGTTCGTGATGTCATAGGAGCAGAGCTCGTTCACGTACTCGGCCAGGTTTATCAGGCAGTAATTGCTGTCGATATAGCCGTACACCCCGTCCACGCACACTCGGAAGTGGCCGCCCTCCTCCCCCAGGACGCAGTAGGCGGCCGCCGCTCTCGCCGTGCCTATCACCTCGCCGCCCTCGGCCTCGGAGTAGAGCTCCAGATCCCTCATGGGCCAGATGGTGCAGTAGAGCGGGGAGGCCTCGGAGAAGAAGCTCAGCCCGGCCGGCTCGGCGGCGTACTCGGCGCCCTCCTCTATGTCCCCGCCGGTGGTGACAACGCGGAAGCTGTAGTCCGCGCAGCTCTCGAGCGTCGGCGTGATGTATTCCCGCTGCCCGTCCCTGGGCACGACGGCGAGGGTCTCCCACCTGTCCCCAGACAGGAGCTGGAATTCATAGCCGTCGCCCTTGGTCTCGTTCCAGGTGAAGCGGTAGACGTTCGCGCTCAGGCTCTCGCGCTCCAGGACCAGCGTCCGGCCCAGCAGGTCCTCGCGCTCCACGGTCACCGGCGCGGAGGGCGCGCCGGTGAGGGTGTAGCCCTCCCCGGTGAGGACGCTGCGGACGACAAAGCTGTCGGGCGAGCCGTATTCCGGCATGGGCAGGTCGGCGCCCTCATCGCCGAAGCTGAGCTCAAATGCCCCGCCTGCGGTCCCGGCCACCGTGACCTCCGGGCCGTCCGGGCGGAGCTGCCTGAGCTCATAGCTCAGGCCCTCGCGCTCTGTTGCGCCGAAACTGACGGTAAGCCGCCGCGCCTCCTCGTCTATCACGTATTCCAGGCCCTCCACGGTGAGGTCCGTGAGGGGGACGGTGACGCTTATGGCCCCGGAGCCGCGGCGGGAGAACTCCCTGGCGAGTATGCGGAAGTGCTTGAGCGGCGTGACGCGCAGCTCCACGGTGGAGCCGGCGGGGGCGCCGGAGATGTCGCATTCCGCGGAGGCGCACTCCAGCGAGAGCAGCGGATCCTCCGCGCCGGGCTCAAACAGCTCGACCAGATAGCTGTCCGCGCGCTCTGCGGCGGGCCACTCGGCGTGCAGCACCTCCCCGTCGGAGGTGGACAGGCCGAGCGCCGCGCCCTCCGGCAGCTCGGAGCCGGCCAGCAGCCACGGCAGGGCCGCGAACAGGAAGGCGAGCAGCAGCAAAAGCGTGAGCGCGCCGGCACAGGAGAAGAGTATTACCTTTGCCTTTCTGGACATTGGGAAATCAGCCTCACTTTGTATATGGCCAGGGGACTTCGGAGTAGGTCATATCGAAGAAATCGAAGTCCCGGCCGCGCTCGCGCCAGGCCATCTCGAGCTCGGGGTCGAAGATGTGCCAGCGGCCGTCTATGAGCATCTCGACCCAGCCGTGCGGGTCGCCGTCGGAGCCGACGCGGCCGCTGATTATGGTGCAATTATAGCCCAGTTGCCGCGCCAGATAATAGAAAACCGCGGCGTAGCAGTAACAGTTGCCGCGCCCCGTCTCGAACATGGTGATGGCCTCGTCGTGCGCCCAGCCGGTCTCGCGGAACAGGTAATAATTCCGCCTGAGGTAGCTGAAGCTGTCCCTGGTGTAGTCGTAGGCGGCGCGCAGGGCCTCCCAGCGGGTCATTCCGGGCTCGAGCAGCCCGGACAGGGCCTCCCGGACATAGCCGTCCAGCAGCTCGTCGCCGCTGGTGTAGGCGCCGTCCGCGCCGAAGTAGAGCTCACCGACATAGCCGTCCCTCAGCGGCGTGAGCGTGGCCGGGTCGATGTAATAGAGCTCCGTGCCGTACAGGTTGAAGCCGGGCTCGTAGCCGGGGTCCTCGCTCCAGGTCCAGAGCTCGCCCGCGCCGGAGAGCGCCGAGTGCTCCGTGGCTGCCTCCAGCAGGTCGTAATAGGCCGGATGACCGTAGGGCACATCGTCGAAGAGCGCGAGGTAGTCCTCCGCCGCCTCCCTGTCCGCGCTGCGGCCCAGCGCGCGGTTTATCGCGGCTACGGCCTGAGCGCGGCTCACCGAGGCCGTGGAGGACACGGACAGAGTGAGCGCGCGCGCCCCGCCGCCAGTCAGGCGGCCGAGCAGCCCATACAGCCCGGAGGCGCTCACGGGCTCGTCCGGGCGGCCGAGACCCTCCTCGTCCGCCTCCATGAGCCCCAGGGCGCGCAGAGCGGCCATGGCCTCGCCGTATTCGCTTCCCTCCGGCGCGTCCGGGAAGTACTCCCCGGGCACAGCGGCGTCCCCGAGCAGCCGGAAGATGAATCCGGCCAGCTCACCGCGCGTGAGCGCGTCGCCGGGGCGGAATTCGCCCCCGGCGTCGATGTAGCTCCGGTGCAGGCTGCCCCGCAGCTCCGGCAGAGGGATATCCGGCGCCTGCGCCGGGGCCGTGCCGGCCTCCCGTGGCGGGGCCGCCGAGCCTGTGACGGCCAGGGCGAGGCAGAGCGCCGCGAGCGCGAGCGCGGTGAGGCGCAGCGCGCGCTTACTCGACATAGTTGACGACCTCGCCGCCGTCCACGTCCCTGTAGGTGTAGACGGTGAAGCCGTCGTAATAGAGGTTGCCGTCCTCGCCCTCGCCGAGGCAGCTCGGCGCGTAGTCGGAGCTCTCCGGCTCGCCTATGGCGGCTATCAGCTCATCGAGGCTCGCGCCCTCAAAGCTCCTGGCGGTCTCGAGCAGGGAGTCCTCCGCCGCCGGGGCCTCGCTCGCCTCCGCGGGGGCCACGCTCTCCTCGGCAGGGGCCTCCGTCTCCTCAGCCGGGGCCTCGCTCTCCACAGCGGAGGGGGATTCGGCGGGGGCCGGGCTCTCACCGGAGGAGGTCTCGCCGCAGGCGGCGAGGGCCGCCAGCATGAGCGCGGCAAGCAGCAGGCAGCTCAGTTTCTTCATCTTCGTCCAGTCCTTTCTGTCCTGATATCTGTCTATATGTTCGCGCCGGCGGAGAGGAGGCGGCCGTCCTCATACCACAGGACGGTGTACTCCCCGCCGCCTTCGCCGCTCAGGCAGGCGGTAAAACCGCCGCCGGCGAGCAGCGAGGCCTCGTATACGGCCCCGCCGTGCGCGATATATACCGGTGAATCGGCGTCGCAGTCCCCTCCGAGGGCGCCGCTGACGCGGTGGAAGCCCTCCGGCGCGGAGCCGGCCTCCGCGAGCTCGCAGGCCGCGCCCTCCAGCGCGGAGGAGACGTCCAGCTCCCGCTCGGGCGCCGGGAATACGGCGCTGTATTCGGCGAGCCAGCCCAGGTTGCGCTCCACTATCTCCACGACGACCACGTCCGCGCCCAGCTCCGCCGCCGCGGTCAGATCGTAGGCCGTCTGGCGCGAGAAGCGGGCGGAGGCGAAGCTGTCCGCCATATATGGGTAGAGCAGCTCGCCGAAGGAGTCGCGGAACATCAGCAGCGTGCCCTCGCCGCCGCCGGCGGTGTCGATGGTTATGCTGTCGGGCCGCGTGTTGGGGCCCTGGCTGAAATCCAGGCTCAGGGGCGGCGTGTCCGTCTCCGGGTCCGCCGCGGCGGGATAGAGCATCTCGAAGAGGTCCCCGCTGTGGGCCTCGCCCTCCGCGAAGGGGCCGCCGAAATACCCGCCGGGGCGGCCCAGGGCGGAGTTCACGGCGTCCGCGGCCAGGGCCGCGCCGCGGGAGTTCCAGTGGGAGTCGTGCTCGAAGTAGAGCGCCTCCTCCCGCGCGGAGAAGAGCTCGAAGAGGTCGAGATAGGCCACGCCCTGGCGGTCCAGCTCGCCGTGCAGCAGCTCCGCGCGGCTCTCCCCCTCCGCGCGGGGGTAGGACCCCGGCATGTTGCCGGGATAGAGGGAGCTCTTGTTGGGGGCGATGAAGAACAAAAACTGCGCGCCGAGGGACTCGCAGTACTCCTGCATGAGCGCCAGGTTTCGCGCCGCGGTGAAGATTTCGCGCTCATCCACCGCCGCGGTCCCGCTGTAGTCGCCCAGCTCGTCGGCGTAGTAGAGCCAGCCGTCCGAGCCGAGGACCACGTCGTCCTCCGCCGAGCGGCCGAAGAGCGCGAGCGCGCGGGCGTAGAGCGTTATGAGCTCCTGGCGCAGGAAGAAGCCCTCGTTGGCGTAGTCCGCGAGCTCAGGGAGGTAGCCGGTGTTCAGCGAGCCGTCCGCCGCCGTGAGCTCCGGCGACCTGGCGGGGACCTCGTTGGCCCCGGCCTCGGACGGGCCGGCGATGAGCAGCCCCAGGCCGGGCACCAGGCAGAGGGCCAGCGCCAGCAGCACAAATATCCAGGCAATGACGCGCTCTTTCATGCCCTCACCTCTAAAACTGGAAGTAGATAAACGGCGCGAAGCCGCCGCTGGCCAGGGCCGCCGCGCAGAACACCAGCAGCGCCAGGCCCGCGGCATAGCTCAGGGCCTCGGGCCACGGGCCGGGGGCGTCCACGCCGCGGGAGAGGCGCCGCCTGACAAGGGGCAACAGCGGCGCGGAGAACAGCGCGGCCAGCGCCGCCATGAGAACGGTCCAGCCGTCCAGGCTGCGCGCGAGCAGCAGCGTCCCCTCCGCG
Source organism: uncultured Oscillospiraceae bacterium (assembly GCA_944385755.1). Lineage (GTDB taxonomy): Bacteria > Bacillota > Clostridia > Oscillospirales > Oscillospiraceae > Scatomorpha. The sequence goes on along the minus strand of CALWYN010000126.1, from coordinate 7,681 downwards.
GTGAAGTCCCAGCCGGTGAACATGGCGGAGAGCATGGCGAGGCCCTGTTCCACGCTCTCCGCGCGGAACATGACGAAGCCCAGGCAGACGGCCAGCAGCGTATACACGCGCGACAGCACGCGCCCCGCCGCCGTCCTCCGCCACCGCTCCACGTCGAGCACCCTCAGGCTCTCCAGGGCGGAGAGCAGCGCGTGCCAGGCGCCCCAGAGCACAAAGGTCATGCTGGCCCCGTGCCAGAGCCCGCAGAGCAGGAAAACTATCGCCTTATTCGCCGCCGTGCGCCACTTTCCCCGCCGGCTACCGCCCAGGGGTATGTAGAGGTAGTCCCTGAACCAGAGCGAGAGCGAGATGTGCCAGCGGCGCCAGAAGTCCGTTATGCTCGTGGCGGCGTAGGGGTAGTTGAAGTTCTCCGGGCAGCGGAAGCCCAGCATGGAGCCGAGGCCCACGGCCATGTCCGAATAGCCGGAGAAGTCGAAATAGAGCTGGAGGGTGTAGGCTATCGCCCCCAGCCAGGCCAGGCGGGCGTCCAGCGCGCCGCCCGCAGAGAAGGCCGCGTCCGCGATGACGGCGGCCGCGCCGGAGAGCAGCAGCTTTTTGGCGAGGCCGGTTATGAACCGCCTCAGGCCCCTGGCCGTACCCGCCGCGCTGCGCTCCCTGGCGGCGAGCTGCGCGTCAAAGTCCGAAAAGCGCGAGAGCGGGCCGCTCATCACCTCGGGGAGGAAGGATATGTAAAATAGCACGCGGAAAAAGCTCCTGGAGCCCGCCCCGGGGTGACGGTATGCGTCCACGACGTAGCTTATGCCTTTAAAAGTGAAGAAGCTCACGCCCGCGGGCGCCGCTATGTCCGGCAGGCTCAGATCCACGCCCAGCAGCGAGAGCCCGCTGCCGAAGAAGCCGAGGTATTTGCAGAGGCCCAGCAGCGCCAGGTTGATTATTGCCGCGAGCGCGGCGGCGCACTTTGCGCCGCGCATGGCCCAGAGGCCCAGCGCCCAGTTCACCGCGGCCGAAGCTATGAGCAGGGCGAGCGCCCAGAGCTCGCCGAAGGCGTAGAATATCAGTCCGGCGAGGCAGAGCAGGGCGTTTTTCGCCCGGACGGGGCGCACGGCCGCCTCAAGTATCAGCAGCGCCGGCAGAAAAAAGAAGAGGAAAGCCGCGCTATCGAATGACATACCAGTTTCCCCCTCTCAGAACGAATAGCTCCACTGCGAGGCCCTGACCTCATCCATGGCGAACATGTGCCTGTCATATACCCCGTCGCGCCTGTAGGCCATCTCGGTCTCCAGGTCGTAGTAGAGCCCGTCTATCATCACCCAGCCGTGCGGCTGGCCGCGGCGGCTGATGGTGCCGCTCACGGCCTCGGCGTCATAGCCCAGGCCCCGCGCGAGGGCCCAGAACGCCGCGGCGTAGTTGTAGCAGTTCCCGCGCCCCGTGGAGAGCATGGTCAGCGCCTCGGCCGTCTCCCAGCCCGTCTCGCCGCTCTCGTAGTAGTTGCGGCGCAGGTATGTAAAGCTGTCGCGCCCGGGATCCAGGTCCGGGGCGGCAGCCCGGCCGGAGGCGGAGGGCGCCGGGACGCCGCGCTCGTCCACATACAGCCCGCCCAGCAGAGCGGCGGCCTCAAGGCGGCTCAGCGGCTCACGGCCGGAGATAGTATCGAGCCGCGAGGGCGCGAAGCAGCCCTCCAGCGCGGCGGCGAGAGCGTCCGCGGTCACAGTCTCGCTCTGCGCGAGCGCCGCGGCGCCCGGGCAGCCGCCCTCGAACAGGGAGTTGACGCCCCGGGCCGCCTCGGCGCCGGTCAGCGGCGCGTCCGGCAGAGCCAGGCCGTATTCGCCGGCCTCAAGCCAGGGGCCCGGCTCCTCCGCCAGCGCGGGGCCCAGGAGCGCGGTGTACTCCGCGTCCCCCTCCGCGGGCAGGGCCGAGGGCTCCGCCTCCGCGCCGGAGGCGTCCAGCCAGCAGATGAACCGCTGCCCCTCCCCCGCGGCCTCGAGGGCCTCCGTGGCGGGATATTCGCCCGGCCTGAGCGAGAGCTCGGTTACCGCGCCGCCGGAGGTGAAGCGCAGAGTATAACGCGTAAAGAGCCCCTGCGCGGCCAATACCGCCAGCGCCGCGCAGCAGAGCAGAGCGGCGGCCAGCAGGGCAGCGTGGAGCCCCTTTTTTCTCTTCTTCACCTGCCACACCCCTGAGGAGCCGGTTCCCGGCATTCTTTGGATATATATAATAATAGCAGGCGGCGCATAATTCAAGCACAATCTGCAAAAACGGACACTTTCCCCCACATTATGCGGGAATCTCGGGCCCGCCGGCCCAAAATGTGCGGGGGACGCGCCGGTACGGGGCCGCGTCCCCCACTGTCAGGTCAGTACGGACATGCTCATCGCGTTTATGAACATGTGGAATGCCATCGGGACCCAGATACTCCCGCTGCGCTCATAGCTGTAGCAGAGCGCGGCGGTGACGGGGATATAGTTGATAATCTGCAGGAGGTAGCGCCAGTCTGCGAATACGAACACGTACTGCCACACGTGGTAGAGCCCGAACACGAGCACGGAGGCGAAATAGGCGGCCGCGCGGCTGTGCCTGCGCACCGCGCCGTACAGCAGGCCGCGGAAAATGGGCTCCTCCACCACGGGCGCGAGGAACACGGCTATGGCGAACATCCTGTTCCTGCCCTCGGCGGCCAGGCTGATGACGGCCTCGTTGTTCGCCGTGGAGGACGGCCAGCCGCCCAGCAGGGTGAGGGCCAGTGAGAGGACCCAGCTTAGGGCGAAATCCAGCGCCAGGGCCGCAAACAGCGCCAGCAGGCACTGGGAGAGGTTCTCCGCGAGCACGTCAAAGCTCCGGCGCAGGAACTTTCTCAGGAACACGACGGTGAACAGCGCCCCGGCGGAGTACATTATGGCGTTCAGCGTCACGTCGTCCAGAAGCCCCCCGCTCAGGAGGGCGAGCCAGGACAGCAGCAGCGGCATCAGCACGGAGTGCACCGGCAGGTATATCCCGGCGGCCACATGCTCCCCGCGGGTCATCAGGTCCTCAAATTCGCGCGGCGCGCGTCTGACCGGTCTCTCGTCCATCAGCAGTCCAACTTTCTCTTCAGCTCGTACAGCAGGTTCATCGCCTCAATCGGCGACATCGTATCCAGCGGCGCGTTTCTTATCCGCTCCGCGGCCTCCCCCTCGGCGGAGCTGCCCAGGGAGAGCTGGTCCGGCCCGTCCCCGGGCGCGGGGGCGGCGGGCGCGGCGGCGCCCGCGCGGTTCAGCTCGCTCAGGTACTCCCTGGCGCGGCTGACCACCTGTTCCGGCACGCCGGCCAGCTTGGCGACCTCGATGCCGTAGCTCTCGTCGGCCGCGCCCCGGACTATCTTCCGCAGGAAGATGAGGTTCCCGCCCTGTTTTCTGGCGGTAATATAGTAGTTGCGCACGCCCCGGACCTTGCCCTCGAGGGCGGTGAGCTCGTGGTAGTGCGTGGCGAACATGGTCTTGGCCCCGAGCCTGCGCCCGGCGCAGTACTCGAGCACGGCCCGGGCTATGGCCATGCCGTCGTAGGTGGAGGTGCCCCGGCCTATCTCGTCGAGAATTATCAGGCTGTTCCTGGTGGCGCAGCGGAGTATCTCCGCCACCTCGGTCATCTCCACCATGAAGGTGCTCTGGCCGGCCGCCAGGTCGTCGGAGGCCCCTATCCGGGTGAACACGCGGTCCACCACGCCTATGGAGGCCGACTTCGCCGGCACGAAGGAGCCGATCTGCGCCATGAGCACTATCAGGGCGGTCTGGCGCATATAGGTGCTCTTGCCGGCCATGTTCGGCCCGGTTATCACGGCCACGCGGTCATCCGCCCCGCCCAGCAGCGTGTCGTTGGGCACAAAGAGCACGTCCTTCTGGGCGAGCTCGACAACTGGGTGCCGCCCCTCGCTGATGGCTATGGTGCCGGAGAGGTCCACCTCCGGTCAGGTGTAGTTGTTCCTGGCGGCGGCCTCGGCCAGCGAGCAGACGGCGTCCAGCTCCGCCACTGCGGCGGCGCTGGCCTTGATGCGCTCCACCCTGGCGGCCACGCCCTCGCGCAGCTCGCAGAAGTAGCTGTATTCCAGCTCGCATATCCTGTCCCGGGCCCCGGTGAGCTCGTTTTCCAGCTCCTTGAGCTCGGGAGTGAAATACCGCTCGTTGGAGACCAGCGTCTGCTTGCGGATGTACTCCGGCGGCAGCTCCACGGCCCCCGCCGAGTTCGGGATGTCGATATAATAGCCGAACACCTTGTTATAGCCCACTTTGAGCTTTTTTATGCCCGTGCGCTCGCGCTCGCGCGCCTCCAACTCGGAGACCAGCCTCGCGCCGTTGTCGCGCACGTTCCGCAGGCGGTCCACCTCCTCGGAGTAGCCGGGTCGGAGTATGCCCCCCTCGCGTATCGAGAAGGGGGGCTCGTCGCAGATGGCGCGCGCGATATCCGCCCTCACGTCCTCCAGCGCGTCCAGCGCCGCGCACTGCCTGAGCATGGCGGACGAGCAGCCTGCCAGCAGGCGCTTGAGCTCGGGCAGGTGGGCGCAGCAGTCCCCCAGCGCGGCCAGGTCGCGCCCGTTCGCGGAGCCGAACACCGCGCGGCCCACCAGGCGCTGCATGTCGCCTATGCCGTCCAGCTCCCGCCTCAGCTCCTGCCGCAGCACAAGCGCGCCGTGCAGCTCGCTGACGGCGGAGAGTCGGCGCTTTATGGCCACCGGCGAGAGCAGGGGCCGCTCCACCCAGGACCTGAGCAGCCGGCCGCCCATGGGCGTCTTTGTCCGGTCGAGGACCCAGAGCAGGCTGCCGCGCTTTTCGCCCGTGCGCATGTTCTCCGTGAGCTCAAGGTTGCGCCTGGCGGAGTAGTCCAGCTCCATGTATTTCCCGCCCTCGAAGAGGTCGAGGGCGTTTATGTTGGAGAGGTCGCACCTCTGCGTCTCCTGTATGTAGGCGAGCAGGGCGCCGCAGGCCTTTACCGCCGCGCTCGAGCCGCCGAGGCCCAGGGCGTCCACGTCCTGGGCGCCGAACTGCTCGCAGAGCCGGGCGGCCCCGGCCATGTAGTCGAAGCGCCCGCCGTCGGGCTCGAGCAGGCAGTCCAGGCGCTGCCTGAGGAAGGAGCAGACGCCGGGGTCCTCCGCCGCGCCCTGCGAGAGCACGGCCTCGCGCGGCTTGAAGCGGGCGAGCTCGTTGCCTATGTGCGCCACGCAGTCCTCGGAGAAGGCTGCGGCGCAGAATTCGCCGGTGGACACGTCGCAGAAGGCCGCCGCGCCGGAGACAGCGTCGAGGTACACGGCGCAGACGTAGTTCGAGCGCCCCTCCTCGAGCATGGAGCTCTCCGTGACCGTGCCGGGGGTTATGACGCGTATCACGTCGCGCTTCACCAGCCCCTTGGCCAGGGCGGGGTCCTCGGTCTGCTCGCAGACGGCCACCTTGTAGCCCTTCGCGATGAGCCGCGCTATGTAGGCCTCCGCCGAGTGGTAGGGCACGCCGCACATCGGCGTCTGCTCTTCCTCCGGCTTGCCCCGGTCGCGGGTGGTGAGGGCGAGGTCGAGCTCCTTTGCCGCCTTCTTCGCGTCCTCGTCGAACATCTCGTAAAAATCGCCCAGCCGGAAGAACAGCAGGCAGTCTGAATACTGGCTCTTTATCTCGTTGTACTGCTGCTTCATCGGCGTCAGGTCGGCCATATCTCTAACCTCTTTCTATATTTCGCCGTAGAGCGCCCAGGTGTTCCCGTCGCTTATCTTCACGTCGAGGAAGCGCCCTATGTTTTCCGTATCCCCCTTCAGGTGCACCAGGCGCCCGCCGTTTGTGCGCGCGGTGAGGTTGTATTCGCCGCGCCTGCCCTCGCCGTCCACAAGGACGCGCACCGTGCGGCCGATATAGGCCGCGTGCTTTTCCGCGGAGATGGCGTTCGCCCTCTCCACCAGCTCGTCGAACCAGAGCTGTTTTTCCTCCCGGCTGACGGGGTCCGGCATCGACGCGGCCGGCGTCCCCTCCCGCGGGGAGAAGATGAAGGTGAACATGGCGTCGTAGTGAACCTCCTCTATGAGGCTGAGCGTCTCGTCGAAGTCCTCGCGCGTCTCCCCGGGGAAGCCGACTATTATGTCCGTCGTCAGCACGAGGTCCGGCATCAGGGAGCGCGCCAGGCGGACCTCCTCGAGGTATTTTTCCCGGCCGTAGTGCCGGTTCATCGCCCTGAGTATCCTGTCGGAGCCGGACTGCACGGGCAGGTGTATGTGCCTGGCGCACTTTTCACACTCGGCCATGGTCCGGAACAGCTTCTCCGTGGCGTCGCGCGGGTGGCTGGTCATGAAGCGTATCAGGAAGTCGCCGGGTATGTCGTTTATCGCCCGGATGAGGTCGGCAAAGTCGCGCCCCTCGTCCAGATCGCGCCCGTAGCTGTTCACGTTCTGGCCCAGCAGGGTGATGTCCCGGTAGCCGGCGGCGACGAGCTCCCTGGCCTCGGCCACCACGTCATCGAAGCGCCGGGACCGCTCGCGCCCGCGCACATAGGGCACGACGCAGTAGGTGCAGAAGTTGTTGCAGCCGTACATGATGCTGAGCCAGGCCTTTACGCTGCCCTCCCGCCTCTCCGGCAGGCCCTCGGCCACCACGCCGTCGCCGGGCGAGACCTCGAACACGCGCTTTTTCGAGCTCCTGGCGCGCTCATAGAGCTCGGGGAAGCGCCAGAGCTCGTGCGGGCCGAACACCAGGTCCACCACGCGGAAGCTCTGTCTTATCTTCTCCGCCATGTGCGGCTGCTGCACCATGCAGCCGCAGACGGCGACCAGCAGCTCCGGGTTGCGCGCCTTGGCATGCACCAGCGCGCCGACATTGCCCAGGATGCGCATCTCGGCGTGCGCGCGCACGGCGCAGGTGTTCACGACGATGAGGTCGGCCTCGTTCTCGTCGCCGGTGAAGCCGAAGCCCATGAGCTCTATATAGCCGCGCAGCGCCTCGCTGTCGGCCTCGTTCTGCTGGCAGCCGTAGGTGTCCACGAAGGCGAGAGGCCTCCGGCCGGAGCCCTCTATACGAGCGCGCACCTGCGCGCATATCTCCCTCTGCCTCGCCATCTCGCCGGCGGGTATCTCGATTCTCCTGTAAGCCATTTGCGCTCCTCCGGGGCTCAAAAAATGTTTCCCAAGCCGGAACGGGACGGACGGACGGCTGCGGCCGCGTTCCGGGTCAATTCTGCATTTTAACATTTTATTGTGGAAAGTTCAACGGCTTTGCTATATAATAGTCCCCCCGGGGAGGCCACCCGGCGCACGATCTGAGAGATTTCTTTTTGTCTTGCAAAAAGAAACCCCTCAGACTCCAAAGAAAAACGCTTTTTGCAGACCCGTTGAGAAAGTCCCGTATTACCGGGCGCGATGAGGTCGGAAAGCTCTCATCCCGGTGTCGAACACGTGTCTGCCCCGGTTCCGTGCACTGCTCGCTGCGCTCGCGGCACTGCCGTACTGCGTCCGGAGGCAGAGCACGGCCTTTCGTCTGCAATCCGGCAGCGCCGGGCCGTAAGGCCCAACGCGCGGTCGGCGATGAGGACAGCCATTCACCGACGGGATGGACGGGCCGCGATTTCGGACGCCGGGTGAAAACCGGATTTTAGTGGAGATTGTACCCAAGCGCCTTTCTCTTTGGGGGTCCGGGGACATTTCTTTTGGGCGCAGGCAAAAGAAATGCCCCCGGGGAGTCCC
>CALWYN010000125.1 GCA_944385755.1 uncultured Oscillospiraceae bacterium | reverse complement strand
GGCGCAGAGGTCGAATATGCCGTTTATGTCCAGCTGCTGGGCGAACATCTTGCGGTAGATGCTGTAGATGTGCTTTATGCGCCCGTAGACCGTGGCCTTTATGCCCTCCTCGTCCATGCGCTGCTGGATCTGCTTTTCCACCTTGTCCATGAACGCGGTCAGCGTATCCATGCGGGAGGAGAGCGCGTCCGTTATCTCCTTATAGCCCTCCCGGTCGAGATAGTAGAGCGAGCGGTCCTCCAGCTCCCACTTTATCTTCTGCATGCCGAGGCGGTGGGCGATTGGGGCGTATATCTCCATGGTCTCCGCCGATTTTATGAGCTGCTTTTCCTGGCTCTGATAGTCCATCGTACGCATGTTGTGCAGCCGGTCGGCAATCTTTATGAGTATGACCCGGATGTCCTTGGCCATGGCCATGAGCATCTTGCGCAGATTCTCGGCCTGCTCCTCCTCATGGCTGGTCCACTGCATGCGCGTCAGCTTGGTGACGCCCTCGACTATATCCGCCACGGTGGCGCCGAAGAGTTTTTTCACGTCCTCGTGCGTGGCCGGAGTGTCCTCTATCACATCGTGCAGCAGTGCGGCCACGACCGAATCCTCGTCCAGCCCCTGCTCGGCCACTATCTCCGCCGTGGCGATGCAGTGCGTGACATAGGGCGAGCCGTCGCGCCGCTTCTGTCCGGCATGGGCCGACGCCGCGTACTCGTACGCCGCACGCACCCTGTCCATGTCCATGGTGATGCTTCCGGCCTTTATTTTCGCCTCGAGCGAGCGCCAGCACTCCTCGGGGTCCAGTATTTTCTGCTCCTGAGGCAGTTCCTCAGCAGTCTTTTTCACGTCCGCCACGGTCTCATCTCCCCTCTGCGAATCTCCGCCTGAACTCGCGCAGCCTTATGACCAGCGGGTGCGAATCCAGGTCCGCCTTGCCCTCGCGGTGCAGGGCTTTTATCTTCAGTGTGCTCCCGCTGAACGCCGCGGCCACCAGCCCCTCATCCCGCATCACGCGCAGGCAGAGCAGCAGCTTGGCCGGGTGCATGCCGCCGGGCCTCCAGCGGGCTATGTCCGCCAGCTCCCCCTCGGCCGAGCCCCCGCGCCGCTCCAGCCAGCGCCAGACCTGCACGAAATCGCTCCTCTGGGGACAGAGGTCCGAGCCCTCCCAGGGCTCCAGCTCCCCGTGGTCCAGAATCTCGCGGCAGAGAGGCAGCGTATCCGCCTGCCTGAGCTCCGTCATCAGCAGCTGAACGGACCTCACGCCGTGGTACTCGTTTATCTGCGGGAAGAACGCCGCGTCCACCCTGTCGCCGCTCCTGGCGTGCAGCTCCTCCTCGCGCCTGGAAAACATCACGGCGTCAAAGCTCGCTCCGCCCTTTGAGATGCGCAGCCGGAGGTGCCGGCCGCCGCCTATCGGCGTCACGCGTTCGAGCAGCGCGTCGGCTATGCACAGTGTGGGCCTCGCATTCCCCGCGCCGTATGGCTCCAGCTTTTCCAGGGACGCCACACAGTCCATGGTCAGCAGCGACGGGTCGTCTATACGCAGGTCGCACTCGAGCACCGCCGGCTCCGGAGGCGGCGAGTTTCTGTAGTATTCCCCCAGCGCGTCGCGGAAGGCGTCCACGTTTTCGCGCTTTATGGACAGCCCGGCGGCCAGCGCGTGCCCGCCGAAGCCCTCCAGGTACTGCGAGCAGGCGCTCAGCGCGTCGAACAGGTTGAAGCCCCCGAAGCTGCGGCATGAGCCCTTGCCGCTCTCCCCGCTCAGGCATATCATGACCGCCGGGAGTGAGAACTCCTCCGCGAGTTTTGAGGCGGCTATGCCGATGACGCCCTGGTGCCAGCCCTCGGAGGCCAGGACGATCGGCCCCCGGGGCGGAGAATTTTTGAGCATCTCGTGCGCCTGCTCCCATATCTCCTGTTCCAGCTCCTGCCGCTCGCGGTTCAAACGGCAGAGCTCCGCGGCGCAGAGTTCCGCGTCGCGCTCGTCGGTGGTGAGCAGCAGCCTCACCGCCGCCTCCGTACAGCCCAGCCTGCCGGCGGCGTTCAGCCGCGGGGCCAGGGTAAAACCTATGGTGGCCGCATTGATTCTCCTGGAAGCCGCCCCCGACTCGCTCAGCAGGGCCTTTATGCCCGGCCTCGAGGGGTGCTCCAGCATATCCAGTCCCCGCCTGACTATATAGCGGTTCTCGCCCGTCAGGGGCATGACATCCGCCACGGTCCCCGCGGCTATCAGGTCCGCGTAGCGCGAGAGCAGCGCCTCTGCGTCCCCCTCGACGGCCGAGAGCAGCTTGAAGGCCACTCCCACCCCCGCGAGCCCCGGATTGGGATAGAGGCTGCCGGGCCGTTTGGGGTCCACGACGGCCCCCGCCCTGGGCAGGGCCCCGGAGCCGCACTCGTGGTGGTCGGTTCTCACCATGTCGATGCCCAGAGCCGCGGCGTGTTCGGCCTCCTCGCGCGCGGTTATCCCGCAGTCCACCGTGACTATGAGCGCCGCGCCCCGCGCTTTTATGGCGTCTATGGCGGCCATGTTCAGGCCGTAGCCCTCCTCCAGCCTGTCGGGGATATACGGCTCACATTTGAGGCCCTTCGAGCGGAGGTACAGCGTCACCAGGCAGGCGGAGGTTATGCCGTCCACGTCGTAGTCCCCAAAGACCACCACGCTCTCGCGCCGCTCTATGGCCAGCCGCAGCCGCCCGGCGGCCCGGCCCATGTCCGGCAGCAGCATCGGGTCGCAGAGCTCCTCCGCCCCGCCGTTCAGAAACCGCTCCGCCTTATCCGCGCTGTCTATCCCGCGCAGAGCGAGCAGAGCGGCCAGCAGCGGCGTGCAGCCCGCCCTGACCAGACTCTGCGGGATCTCCGGCCCCTTATCCGGAATGTCCCATCTGACATAGTTCATCACACGCACTCCAGGAAAACGAAAACACTCAAAAGCCCCGTTCCGACGGCCGCGCGGCCGCCCGGCAGAGGCTCCGGCCGGGAAATACGCCGGCCCTTTTCACCAGTTTCTTGAATATAATATTATACCACGCCTTTTCCCAATCGCAATAGCCAATGTGGGCAGCGCGCTTGACACGGCGGCGCCACTGATGATAACATATATTCACAGCATCCGCCGGTGTGGTGGAACTGGCAGACACCTGGGACTTAAAATCCCATATCCGCGAGGATGTACGGGTTCGAGCCCCGTCACCGGCACCACGTCGCCGCGGACGGCATATCGTTCGCGGCGGCTTTTTTGCAAAAGTCACCTCTCACTCATTCTGTCGCGGCTCCTTTCCGAATCGAACCCGCTGCGCCGGGCTTCGATTCGGTTTTCTTATCCTAAGTCTAGGCCTCTTTTTTGTCAACGCAACCCACGTCGTCGCAAGCTGCGTATCGCTTGCGACGGCGATTTTTCTTTCAGAACAATCGCCGTCTCGCGCTCACTCCGCTGCTCCTCCTTCCAAAACCGAACCCGCTGCGCTGGGCTTCGGTTTTGTTTTTATCCAGTCCATACGTTCAAATGCTGTACGAACACTCGCGCCACATCGGGGCAAAGTCCGCTTTGCTCCGGCGTCTTTTTTGCAAAAGTCACCTCTCACTCATTTTGCCGCGGCCCCTCTCCGAATCGAACCCGCTATGGCCGGGCCGCGATTTTTTCAGCCGGTCAACACAGTTAAATATTGTAATGACGCCCGCGCCGGGCCGCGACATCGCCGCCCAATTGGGGACAAAGAGATGGACTTGACCACATTAATATGGTAAAATTGACTGAAACTGAGCAAATGCTTTTCTATCCCCATTATGACGTCCGGGAGGTGTGAGGATGTCGGACGGCGGCATAAACTGGGCGCAAATCGAACATTTGCTGAACAGGCTCGAGCACGACGAAGGAATATACGCAAAGCGCACTCGCGCCGTGAGCTGGGTGTGTGCGCGGCTGGAGCGCGCCATGCTGGAGAACGCGCCTGCGCGCTTCGGCCTCACGTCGGAGCAATGGGGCCAGTTCATGGCCGGCGAATCCTCCGTCTTTGAGGCCGCCGCAGAGAAGATTCTCCCCCATCTGTGCCTCTCCCGGGCCAGGAGGAGGGAATACGATGCGCTCGCCGCGGTGGACCGCGCGGAGGCGGCCGCGTGGCTCTGCAAACGGCTGCTCGACGCCGAGCTCGACGCCTTCCTCCGCAGGTCGGGTATCACCTACCCCTCATGGCGGCGCTTCCTGCTGGCCAAGACCTATGTGTCGGACAAGACTGCGGAGAGCATAGTCAGCGCCCTGGAACTCACGAGTGAGGAGGAGGCAGAGCTGAGGCCGCTGTTTTTGCGCGGCACTTTTGACGACGTCGAGGCCCTGAAGGATCCCGTACGGGCCGGCATCGCTGCCATGGAGCTCACTATAGCCAAATTTCTGGAACTCTCCTACATCTCCGCCGACGCGTGGGAGGCCTTTCAGTCCGGTGCCCGCGGCAAAGTTACAAGCCAAGGCACACTGCTGAAGCTGGTGATAGGCCTGAAGCTGTCCCCGGAGGAGGCCTGGGGCTTTCTCGGCTTCGTCCACAGCGGCTTCTTCATGGAGCGCGACCTGGTCGTCCTCACCTGCATGCACAGCGAAATATACGACATAGAGCGCCTCAGCGAGGTGCTGGAGAAGTACTCCTGGGACAGTGTCATCAACCGGCGGCTGTTTCCCAACCTCTACCCGCCCCCGTAAAATTAGTAATATCTGGTACAGAAATGTTTCACGCCGAGCCGTTTTCTTTCCGGACGCCAACTGGTATCATATGCTCACAGAAGCAAACCAACCGGAAATTTATAAGGAGGTACACAACATGTCCAGCCCCAATAACAACAAATTTGACGTGTTTGACACAACTGAAATCTACTCCGCGATTGCCAGGAAGGACGGCGAGAAGGACCTGACCAATGCCATGGTTTCCATAGGCATGAAATTCGGCCTCACTGCCGAGGACGCTACGATCAACGCCGAGGCTATCATCCGGCATGCTGACCGCTATGAGCGCAACTGCGAATCCGTGGAGTCCGGCGCGATACAGGCGGTGAACAGCCTGCAGGACCGCCTCGAGGCCCGCGAGGGGGATACGGCGGAGATCTTCCGCCAGATCTACTTCGGCTTCGACATGACACATGACGAAGCCCTGCTCGAGGAGCTGAAGAAAAAGGGCGGCGAGCAGGTCTACAAGGAGTACTGCGGAGAGCACGGCAAATACGCCAACATGAGCCAGGCCGAGCTCCGCGATGGGCTGATAAGGAAGGTCAGCGCGATGAACCTCTCCCCCAAGGCCCTCAAGCGCATGACACGCCAGCTGTCCGGCTCGCTCGACTACACCGCCTCCGCCGCAGCCCTGGGCCGCGACGGGCATGAGCTCAAGTGCCTCGCCGCCATGTACATGTACTCCACGCGGCCGGAACTGGACGCGCGCCATGCCGCAACGCTCGCCTGCGTCGGCACCGACATCCAGGCCGTGGCCGACGCCGTACATCTCGGGGACATCGGCGCCAAGGTCGCCACCGGCATCCTCATCGTCAAGCTCATCGGCTTCATGTTCACCGCGGCCGAGCTGCTGGTCCTCGTCACGAGCCTGAGCGAGCTCTTCATCACCTTCGGCGTCATCGCCCTGATAAGCTACTTCTACGGCTGGCTGTTCGATAATCTGCCCGAGATCGCCGGCGAGCTGACCATAGCCGGCGCGCACCTCATCCACAAGGGCGTCGACGCCGCCAAAGACGGCATCGAGAAGATCCGCCAGTATATTGAGACCCCGGAGTACCTCAACGATGACGGCGACTTCGATTTCACCTACGACCCCGACGATGACGACGACCCCACAACCGTGAGCTCCATGTTTTAAATCCGGGAGGGACGACCATGTCACTGATATCTGATATGAAGCGCCTGTCCGACCGGGCCCTCAGCTCCGTCAAAAGGCGGTCTGAGGCCCGGTATAAGGCCCCCCCGCGCAAGACGCGTCCGGAGCTGGAGATAGCCTTCGCCTCCCTGAAATTCCGCGACGACCGCGCCCGCCGTTCCCTGGCGCGCAGTTTTCCCGCCCTCCGGGCCTACAAGCAGGTGGCGATAGGCAACGAGCTCACCGCCGATATGGACCGGGAGATCTCCGCCGCCTACCGCCGCAGCGACGGCATAGAATTCTTCGCCCTGGAGCTGATCGACTTCTGCGACGGGCTCATCCGGCCGCCCTACGACGTGGACTACCTGATTGCCGGCGGCTACAACGGGGCCATAGCGCCCATGCTCAGCATACTCGACACTCTGGAGGCCCGGCTCGCGGAGCTGCGGGAGCAGCTAGACGCTCTCCCCCAAAAATACTCCACCCCCGCCGCCGTGTGGCGGACGGTGGGGTACACGGACCTGAGCCGGCGGTTTGAGACACTGCGGCGCATCCTCAGCTCCAAGAGCGTCTCGCCCGAGTCGCCGGAGCGCATCCTGAGCGAGCTGGGCGAGCTGGTCCGGCGCAACGAGGCCGCGGCCGAACAGGCCCGCCGCTGTGAGGAGGAGGGCATAATCCGCGCAGGACTCAAATACGAAGGCCTCCTCTCAGACATGCGCGACGCGCTGCGGATGCCCTATGTCGGGCGCATGGCGGACGCGGAGAGCTGGGACTCCGAAAGCTATATCAACGCCCTCGTGGACTACTCCCGGGGGGTGAAAAAATACCTGCTGGATAGGCACCGTATATTTGCCGACGGGGAATCGGACGGCTGAGAGGCGCTAATCCACTATCAACATTTTACGGGGAGGGCACAGACAGATGGACAGCGAGGTTAAAGGGCGGAAATTCTACTATCTCAACCGCGAGTATGAGAGCGGCATGGTGAGCAAGCAGCTCAAGGACATGCGGCAGTACGACGTCATCGCGGGCCTGGATTTCGGGCACGGCGAGAGCGTCATATACAAGATATACAAGGGCCAGACCGGCGAGTGGGAGCTGGACCACGTCACGATGACCAACACCTACGACTCCACTGTCCCCACCCTCATGACCTACCAAAACGGCAAACCCGTCATAGGCCGCGCCGCGCAGTACGCCGATCCCCTCATCCAGTGCTTCAAGGAGGCGCCCCAAAATTGGGGGGCCCCAGGAGCAGTTGGCGGCAAGACCTTCGGCAATATGATGGAGGACTATATAGCCGCGCTCTGGAGCGGGGCCATGCAGTTCGACGAAGGCCTGTCCGAGGCGGCGGCGAAGGACGGCAGCCTGCTCATAGCCGTCGGCTGCCCCGCCTCCCCGGCCTGGACGGACCCGGACAGCATGGAGGAGTACGCCGCCCTCGTACGCCGCGCCACCGGCTGCAGAAACGTGGCCGTAATGCCCGAGTCCAACGCCGCCATAATGAACGCCATCTGCTCTTCCAAGAAGGGCCGGAGCCTGGACCTGAGCCGCGGCGTGGCCATCTATGACGCCGGCTCCTCGACCATAGACTTCACCTACGTCCTCATGGGCAAGGTCATGATAACGCGCAGCCTCAGGGTCGGCGGCTCGGACCTCGACAGAGCCATCCGCGAGTACATACTGAGGGCTAATAACAAAGCCGGGGCGGCGGTGAGCAAGATAGAAAGCCTCAAGCTGCGCTTCTATAAAGAGGAGTTTTACAACAGCGGCGGCAAGTCCCAGAACTCATATAATCTCAAAGTTGGGGCCGAGAAAGTTGCCTATACCATGGACGACAAACTGATGAAAGGCGCCATCTGGGGCACCCCCCTGGAATATCCCGCGGAGCGTCGCTTCGACGGCGTGGGGGCCATTACCTGGGGCAAGGCTGTCAGCGGTTTTATAGACGAGACGCTCAAGCTCGCGGACGAGAAGGGCTGCGGCGCCGTGGTGCTCACCGGGGGCACGAGCCGCGTCACGGAATTCGGAGAATTGGTAGACAAGGCCTATTCTAAACTTAATCCCAAGCCGGAAATCAGGCAGGAGGCCGACCCATCCGCCTCCGTCGCCAAGGGCCTCTGCCAGGCCAAGCTCCGCGAATGCGAGGCCGCGTCGGCCCTTGAGGGCATCGTCAAGTGTGTGGACGAAAAGGCCGGCGAACAGGGCAAAGTGCTCCAGAAAATGCTGGCCGCATGCATATTTGGCGGCTCCATGGCCATCGCCGCCAAAGGCGTCGGGCCCCTTGTCGAAGATGGGAAGCCCCACCGCTTCAGCGAGATAACAGCCGCCGCCAAAACCGCGTTGGACGCCAACGAGCAGCTGCTGGTGTCCCTTTTCGAGAACTGGCTGCGCGAGAACTCCAAGGAATACGTCGCACCCTGCCGGGAGGAGATCACCAAGCAGCTCAACGAGCTCTCCGGCAAGCTCTACGGCGGACAGCTCACCGGCTCCCTGAGTCTGCCGGAGATCGAGTCCGACCTGCTCGAGTGCGTGCTGCAGACCCTCGACTTTGACTCTATCATCGCGGATAGTATGTTTACTATCGTTGACTTCATGGGATTTATCATAGTACTCACGCTCGTTATGACCATCATCGGTTTCTTCCTTGCAATACCCATTGCCGAGTATATTGATAAACTCAGAAAGCGTGACCGCATGCTGTCCGCGAAACAGTGCGCTAAAATCCTGGAGGGCATGAAAAATCCCAGTCTCTCCGATGCCAAAGATCATGCCATCGACTCCATCAACAAGAACCTGCAAGAGGACTTCGGGATTGAAAGGGCCTTTTCCGAAATGGCGGACAATCTGCTGGACGTCTCCCTCGGCATGATACTCCTGGAGGTGTTCGAGGAGTACGGCGCCGAAGAGCCGCTCGCGGCCTCCGCCGAAGAACAGCCCGCGCTTTAAGGAGGCGAGACCCCATGCGTATTTTCAAGATGGGCGGCGCCCAGATAACCGGCCCGCTGGTCTTTCGCGCTCATTTTGAGCCCGGGGACTTCCTCTTCAGCCGCGAGATGGCGGCCGGGTTCGCCCGCCAGCAGCTGGGCTGCCTCTCCGCCTGGGACAGGTATAACAGCAAGCTGCTGTACCAGTCCGTCTTTCTGGGTAAAGAGCACCTGGACGGCCTCAGCCTGACCGGGCCGGAGGATTATCTGGAAATGAGCGTGGAAACTATACCGGGCTGGCCGGGCTCCAAGCTCAGCGGGCGGGAGGCCGCCGCCGCGCCGGGCGGCGGCGCCGGCGTCCTGAGCACCCTGAACTCCGTCTGGGCCCTGGCCGAAAAATCCGGCCTGGACGGCTGGCAGAGGAAGGACCTGTTCCTCTGCCTCTCTGCGGGCTACCTGCTCGCGCGGCGCTCCCCCGAGGAGCTCCCCATATCCCCCTCCGACGCCGCTGCCCGCTATCGCAAGGACCCCTTCGATCCGGACGCCGGGCGCTGGCTGGAGTTCGGCGGCGCGGACGCTCTGGAGCTGAAGCCGAGGGCCGAGCCCTACCGCATACTGCTCGGGGGAGCGGGACAGAATCGCCTGGCCCCCGGAGAGCGCCTCGCGCTGTGCCGCATCGGCGGCGCCTCCGGCGACGGGACAGTCACGCTGGAGCTCTACCGCGGCAAGTACGACCCTAAACCGGCCCGGGAGGAGATAGACCCCGGGGACTACCGCTATCTGACCATCGCCGTGAACGGGAACTCCCGCCGGCCGGTCTATCTGCACCCGGTCACCGTGAAAAACAGCTACTGCACCATGACGCGCCGGGGAAACCGCCTCTGCCGGCGGATGTTCGGCCAGCCGGAGACGAGCGTGGCCTGCGGCGGCGACGTCGTGAGCTTCGCCCCGGAGCCGGACGGCGGGGGCTGGCTGCTCCTGCGGCCGAACCGCCTGGACCTGAGCCGCTACTCCCGAAACCAAATCGGGGCCTATACATCGCAGCTCTGGGGGGGCAGGGCCATCCAGGTGGACATGCGCGGCGACATCTGCCTTGTCCTGTTTGACACCGGCCAGGCGGTGTCAAACCTGTTCGGCATCGGGGCCAACGGCCTCACGTCCCTGGACGACGCCGCGCTCAGTCATCTGAGGAGGTAAAACTGATGGGTACTGAAGAAATGAAATCCGTAATGGGGGACGTCATGGCCAAATGCCGCCAGGCCTATCAGGCCAAGATACCGCTCATAATGATAGACACCATGGAGAGCGAGCTCGTGGAGGAGGTGGCGCTCTCCGGGGAGCTCGTCGCGCTGGTGGAGCGCAAGGGCCCCGGCACCGGCGAGGATCTGGCCTACTACGAATTTATCGGCGCTCACCCGGACCGCATCAAGTTCTGTGAGAATTTGTACTTCGGCCCGGAGAGCCTCAAGAATAAGCTCGAACCGGAGACCCTCGAGAAAAAGTTCATGAATGTCTGGGAGATGAACGGGAACCCCGACAAGGCCGACAGCCCCGCGTGCATCTTCGTGATACCCCTCAACCGGGCCTCCTGGGCGCCCCCCCGGAACAACGAGCACAGCGCCGTCTCCGTCCTGCGCGCCTACGTCCGGAAGTACACGCGCTGCCGCGACGACAACTCGCCCCTGCGCTGCAGCTGCGTGCTGCTCTACGGCGACACGTCCTTCCTCCCGCCCGATTTGCAGATATACACCGAGATAGTGGAGGTGGAATACCCCAGCAAGCGCGAGATAATGTCGCTGATAAAGTCGCTGGTGGAGTCGCTCCCGCGGGAGGGAAGCACCGGCCCCCTCCCCGACAGCGATTTGCAGGAGCTGGCCTCCGACATGGCGGGCTTCAGCCTCTATGAGGCGCGGCGGCTCATCCAGCGCCTGCTCCGCATGGATAACGTAAACGGCCAGCCGGTCATAGCCAACCCCCCGGAGCGCAGGCGCATCATACTGGATATCAAGAAGCAGACCCTGCTGCGCAACGGCGGGCTGCTCACGCTCTACCGCGAGGATGAGGGCGGCAAGCTCGCCGCGATGGACGCCTACCGCGAATGGGTGGACAGCCAGAGCGGGCACATGCAGGACCCGGAGGGATACCTCCTGCAGCGCGGCACCCCCGCCCCCAAGGGCGTGCTGCTGTGCGGCGTGCCCGGCTGCGGCAAGTCCGAGGCCGCCAAGATACTCGCCCGGCAGTGGAACGGCCTGCCCCTGGTGCAGCTGAACATCGACCAGCTAATGGGCGGGCTCGTGGGCGACTCGGAGCGGAACATGCGCACCGCCCTCCGCCAGGCCGAGGCCATGGCCCCCTGCATACTCTGGATAGACGAGCTCGAAAAGGGCTTCAGCGGCGCCGCCTCCGGCGGCAGCGGCGACAGCGGGACCTTCAAGCGGGTCTTCGGCCGGCTCCTGACCTGGATGCAGGAGAACAAGCGCGCCTGCTTCATCTTCGCCACGGCCAACGACATAAGCCAGCTCCCCGGCGAGTTTTTCCGCAGCGGCCGCTTCGACGCCCTCTTCTCCGTGTTCATGCCCACGGACAGCGAGTGCCGCGAGCTCTTCAGCGAGCAGATGCGCCGGGCGGAGGGGCGCCGCCGCAAAGAGGCGGAGAGCCGCGGGCTGGGGGAGCCGGGCAAACTCTTCGACGACGGCATAGACTGCGCCGAGGACGACTGCTTCAACGATCATTGCCTGGGCAAAATTATGGAGATCTTCGCCGAAAACCACAAGTTCCTCACCGGCGCCGACATCGCGAAGATAGTCAACTCCGCCCTGCTCAGCCTGGACTCCGCCCCCAGCTCGCCCATAAAGGCGAAAGATTGGGTGGCCAGCATAGAGGCGGTCGCAAATTCGCCCACTATGTCCACCTATGGCAGCAGCAGCGCCAATCTGGACAGCATAGCCGCCTGCTACCTCAGGCTGCTGCGCGGCAACTTCGTACCCGCGGGCAGACAGACGCTTTTCAAAAAGGAGAACTACCACGTATCTGAGGACAAGGACAGCGGCCGCATCGTCGCCGAATATGTCCCCGGAGATGGCGAGGAGCCCAAGGGCGAATATGACCGCGCCCTCTATCACGCCCTGCTGGAGCGTTTCCCCCGCATGGCCGGCAGGATTGAAAACAACGAGCTCAGCCGCCTCTGCAGGGGCTGACGGGAGGCCGAACATGGACACTGCATCAATCCCGGCGCGCGGCGCCATAATAGAGCGCCTGGCCTTCATAACCGGCCAGTGCGGCGAGGGCCTGGAGCCCGGCGAGGTTCTGAGCCGGACCTACTGCGAGTTCATGCCCGGCCGCTCCGCCGCGCAGGGAGACCTTATGGCCGGGGTAATTCTGGACACGGCCGGAGAGTTTTACGGCTGGTACAAGCTGGCCGGGGACGACCCGAAAGCCTTTGCCTCGGAGTATTCGGCCTCCCTTGCCGCGGCCTGCGCCCCGGGGACGGGGAAGGAGACGCTGGAGTGCTTCAATGGCATACTCTCCTCCCTCGGCGATATGCCCGGGCTCCCCGCCGTGACGGCGGAGGACGCCTCCGCCCTCGCGGCGCTCGACCGGCGCAGCGGGGAGCTCAACCGCTGCGCCTGGGAGGCGGTGACGCTCTACACGGCCGGGTTTGAGGGCCCCGGAGGCCTGAGGGCCACCCTCGGGCAGCTCACCGCCGCCTCCTGCGGGCAGCAGGCCGGGCTGAGCACCGCCTGCGCCCTCCGTCAGGGGTATCTCACCTCCGGCCGGGCCCGGCGGCGGCTTAACGCGGCCCAGATGGTGACCGCCGCGATGCTGGCCGGGGCCGCGGTGTCCGGAGGGGCCTTTCAGGTACTGTTTGCGGGCAGCCTGGCCCTGGCAGTCTCGGCCTGCCGCGAGGCGCTGTCCCTCGCCTCGGCGCTGACCGCCGGAATAAACCGCATCGCGGCTACTATGTTCGAAAAGACGGACGCGCATGCGAGGCCGCTGAACCCCGTGCTGAGCCGGCACGGCGCCGCGGAGTCCATATCCGCTCAGGCGTCGGACGCCGCCGACGGCGACCTGGAGCCCACGGAGGAGCACCAGGACGAGCAGGAGACGCAGTCCGACTTCGGCTGAGGCGGCACAATTTCTGAAAGGAGAAAATGACATGTCCGACACTGCCGACAGCAGAATGTTCCTGATATCCACGGGCCCCGGCCCCAGAAAGCGCACCCCCCTCGGCGTCACATCCACGTACCGGCTGGCCTGGGCGGTGCGGGAGGACGGCCCGGATGGAAAGCCGGTGCCGGTCCGCACTCCCAGTGAGAGAAGGAAGAAGTATTCCAGGATTCTGGGCTTCCCTGCCGCGGGGCGGCGGTATTTAAAGCTCGGCCAGCTCATAGCCCGGAAGCTGGAGGGCCAAAACCTCTATCTGGACCGGTACGGCCGCGAGGTGTTCTGCTATCTACAGCGTTTCCCCTGTTTCGACTCCTTCGACGCCATACACGAGCACCGCTTCGAGCGTTGGTTCCTGCTCTGCGAGGGCGGCAAGCTGACCTGCGTGAGGTATACGGATGAGACCAACTACATAGAGGTGTCGGAGGACGTGGAGGTCCTCGAGTACAACGTCTGGGATGAGATGAAGCGGTGCCGCTGGCACACGGAGGCGCCCTGAGCATGGCCGACGGGAACGTGGATCTGAGGCGCTCGCTCCGGCGCGAGCTGGCCGCCGTGGAGAGGCGGGAGCGCCGGCTGGAGCGCCGCGCCCCGGGGCAAAAATCGCCCGGCTGGAGCGCCGCCCTCCGAGGCCGCATCCCGCCCAAGGCCGCCGAGGGGCTGGAGGCCGCCTTTGCCCGTGGCCTCGCCCTGCTCTTTGAGCGCGGCGGGTCGTGGATAGAGCGGGGCTGCCGGCCGGAGGAGATGGCGGCGCTGTACGGCGTGCGCAACACCGCGGTGGACCTGCGCGGCGGCCGGGCTCAGTTCCGGCGGCTCTACGGCGGCGCGCGGCGCTCCAACGCCCTCAACACGGCCCTGTCCGCCGCCGAGGGGCTGGCGCTCGGCCTGCTGGGCGTGGGATTGCCGGACATAGTGCTCTTTCTCGGGCTGCTGCTGCGCGGGATATACGGCACCGCCATGAGCTACGGCTTTGAGTGTTCCTCCCGGGGAGAGCAGCTGCTGATTCTCAGGATAATGCGCTCCGCCCTCGGCTCCGGCGAGGACCGCCGGCAGCTCGGCGGGGAGATAAGCTCCCTGGCCGGCGGTCCCGCGCCTGAGCCGGACGACGCGGCGTTCGATGCGCAGCTCGGGGCGACGGCCTCGGCCCTGGCGGTGGATATGCTCGTCACCAAGTTCATCCAGGGCCTGCCCGTCGTCGGCGTCATCGGCGGGGCCGCGAACCCCGTCTATTACCGGAAAATAACCGGCTACGCCGAGCTGATATACAGGAAGCGGTATCTCCTCCGCAAGCTTGAAGCCCTCCGCTGAACCCTGGGCGAAAAAAGACATTGCCGGACGGCCTCTCGGCCGCCCGGCAATATCTATATCATCTCTCCGAGGTAATCACAAATCGGCTCACGCCACTGTAAGCGAGAACAGCAGCGAGGAGGCGAACACCGCCAGCCAGGTGCAGCCGCCCAGGGCTATGGGCCGCAGCCCCCTGGTGAACAGCTCCCTGAAATTTATCTTGAAGCCTATGGCCGTCAGGGCGACGGTGACCATGAACTTATACGCGTTGGTGAAGAGCGGCTGCACGGCCAGTTCATAGACCGGCGCGCCGGAGGCCAGACCGCCCAGCGCGGTGTTGGCGACTATCATTATAAGGAAAATCGGTATGAACTTCGGCAGCGAGGCCCAGAAGGAGACCCTCCGCCCCGCCTCTCCCGCGCCGGCGCCCTCCCTGGCGCGTTTTCTCGCGGTCAGGGTGGAGAAGATGAGCGTCAGCACGATTATCATGGTCGTGCGCACCACCTTTATGGTGGTCGGCAGGGCGTAGTCCTCCAGGGAGTTGAGCGCGGCATAAGTCTCCTGCGCGGCCACCACTGAGGACGTGTCGTTTATCGCGGAACCGGCCAGGAACCCGAACTGCTCGCTGCTCATGCCGATGAGCATGGCGAAATACGGGTAGGCGAGGCAGGCCAGCATGTCGAAGAGGAAGATCGCCGTCATGGCGTAGGCCGTGTCCTCCTCCCGGGCCCCAATCACCGGCGAGAGCGCGGCTATGGCCGTGCCCCCGCACACGCAGGTACCGCCGCCGACCAAAGTGCACACATCTCCGGAGACGCCCAGCAGACGCCTGCCCACGAGGAAAGACACGCCGAAGGCCAGCAGCATGTTGAAGATTATCAAAGGCAGGGCGTACACGGCGCCGAAGAGGTCCTCGAAGGAGAGCGTGGCCCCCAGCAGCACTATGCCGAAGCTCAGGTACGTCTTGCCCATGAAGGCCGCGGCCTTCCTGTACCCGGCCGAAAACCAGCCCGCCGGGGCGAGGTTCACGAGCAGCATGCCCATTATCAGCCCGAGCATCGGGGCCCCCACATACCGCTGGGCCCTGCCTATCACCGTGGCCGCCAGCGCCAGGGCAACACAGACGCACACAGCCGCCCAGGACGCCCTGCCCTCAGGCATCTCCCGGCGCCTTATCAGGGCGTAGAGCAGCGCCGCGGCGGCACATACCGCCAACAGCACCCAGCTGAAGGCGCTCGATGTCAAAAAGCCCAATTTTTCCGCCCCCTCTTAGCATTTTAATGTAAAACAAGAATAACACTTGACATCATATATGTAAATTATTAAAATACTCATAAAGTTAATAATATAATACTAATGTATAGGGTGATTGTCATGACATCGAGAAATTTGCAGATATTCGTCACCGTGGCGGAGCTCGGCAAGATGACTGAGGCCGCCCGGGCCCTCTACATCACGCAGTCGTCCGTCAGCCAGGCCATCGCCTCCATAGAGCAGGAATACGGCGTTGTGCTGTTCGAGCGGCTCTCGCGCGGCCTGTTCCTCACCGACGCCGGCAGGGAGCTGCTCTCCTATGCCCGCAGCTACTTCTCCGTGAAGTCGGACATGGAGGAATTCCTGCTCGGCAGCGGGGAGCGGCAGAAGATAAGGGTGGGCGCCACCATAACGGTCGGCACCTGCGTGATAAGCCCTCTCCTTCTGCACCTGAAGGAGCAGTGCGGCGAGCTGAACGCCCAGGTGCTGGTGGAGAACACCCGCGCGCTGGAGGGAAAGCTGCTCAAAAACGAGATAGACGTCGCCCTGGTCGAGGGCAAGATAACCAATCCCGAGCTGGTGACCAGACACGCCATCAGGGACAGGCTGGTGCTGATATGTCCCAACGGGCACAGGTTCTGCGGCAGGAGCAGCGTGGCGGCGCACGAGCTCGCGGACGAGCCCTTCATACTCCGGGAGAAGGGCAGCGGCACGAGGACACAGTTTGAGTCGGAGATGGCGAACAAGCACCTGCACATCAACGTGAGCTGGACCTGCTGCAACTCGGAGGCGATAAAAAACGCCGTCGCCGACGGGCACGGCATAAGCGTGGTCTCCGAGCGCCTGGTGAGGGACGACGCCGCCCAGGGCCGCTTCTGCGTCTGCAACATCGGCGACCTCAGGCTCGACAGGTATTTCGACGTGGTCCATCACAAGGACAAGTACATCTCCAGGCCCATCCAGGCCTTCATCGACGCCTGCATGGTCTTCGAAAGGCATAATTAGGAAAACCCTGTTGTGCGGATAGACATAAGTAAATACTTATCGTTTGTATAAGTAGTTTGATGTTTAACAAGGGCCATTTTTTATGATATAGTTCTCTATGAAAACCTGTATATTATATTAAAATACAGTGTGACAGGGAAGTGAGGTTAATATGAAAATCCTGATAGTGGGCGGCGTCGCCGCGGGCACTAAGGCCGCCGCCAAGCTCAAGCGCGAGATGGGGGATGCCGCCGATGTGACGGTCATATCCCTCGGAGATTACATATCTTACGCCGCTTGCGGCCTGCCGTACTATATCGGCCAGGTCATCAAAGAAAAGGAGACCCTCCTTGAAAACACGCCCAAGAGCTTTAGCGACCTGACCGGCGCCGAGGTCATAACCGGTATCAGGGCCACGAAGCTCGACCGCGAAGCCAAGGTGGTCTACGCGACCAACGTCAAGACCGGCGAGGAGCTGACCTATGGCTACGACAAGCTGGTCATCGCCACCGGCGCGCGCCCCGTGAGGCCCAATCTGCCCGGCATCGACCTGGAGAACATCTTCACGCTCCGCGATCCCGACGACGCCGACGCCATAAAAGCGGCCGTGGCCGCCGGGGGCATCAAGCGCGCGGTCATAGTCGGCGGAGGCGCCATCGGCCTCGAGATGGCCGAGAACCTCACCAAGCTGGGGGTGCGCTCCAGCATCATCGACATGGCCCCGCACATCCTCCCCGGTTACGACGGCGACTTCGCCGCCTTTGCCGAGAATGAGCTCGCAGACCACGGCATCCCCACCTTCCTGAACGACGCGATCGTCGGCTTTGAGGGCGAGGGCAAGGTGCAGAAGGTCCGCACGGGCAAGCGCGCCATCAAGACCGACATGGTCATACTGTCCATCGGCGTCAGGCCCAACACCGAGTGGCTGGAGGGCTCCGGGCTGAATTTCGTCGAGGGCACCCGCATACTGGACGTGGACAGCAATATGCGCACCAACGACGAGGACATCTACGCCGCCGGCGACTGCGCCATGGTCAAGAACCTCGTCACCGGCGCCAACCAGTGGACCCCCATGGGCTCCACCGCCAACATCGCCGCCCGCCTCTGCGCCAAGGCGATTGCCGGCACCGCCACCCACGGCTTCCGCGGCGTCCTCGGCACGAACGTCCTGCAGCTCCCCGGAGTGAACGTCGGCAAAACCGGCCTGGGCATCGAGGCCGCGCGCGCCGCCGGCATAGACGCTGAGCACGTCACCATCACCTGCTACGACAAGGCCAAGTTCTATCCGGACATGGAGCACTTCAGCATCCGCCTCGTGGCCGAAAAGTCCACCCGTAAGCTTATCGGCGTCCAGGTGCTCGGCAAGGGCACGGTGGACAAGATTGTCGACATCGGCGTGACCGCCATCTCCCTCGGGGCCACGATAGACAAGTTTGACGACATGGACTTCGCCTACTCTCCCCCCTTCTCCTCCGTCATCCACCCCTTCGCCATCGCGGCCGAGGCTCTGGAGAACAAGATGGACGGCAGCCTGGAGGGCGACACGTTCAAGGCCCTGAACGTGGACGGCGACTGGTTCCTGCTGGACGTGGGCAAGACCCCCGTGATACCCACGCTCAAGCACGTCGACGTCGGCAGCATCAACGGAGTGATAGACGGCCTGCCCACCGACAAGAATATCGCCCTCATCTGCCTTGAGGGCAAGAACAGCTATATGGCCCAGAACCGCATGAAGAGGTACGGCTATGAGAACGCCAAAGTGGTCGAGGGCGGCACCATGTTCAATTTCGAGCTCAACCAGAAGATAAACATCTGAAGAAAACTATAGCGGAGGGATAACAAAATGCTTAACCTGAACGACGACCAGAAGAAGGCCCTCAAGGCGAGAGGCATCATCCTCACGAACGACGGCGAGCACTTCATCGAGCGCGTCATCACCCCCAACGGCGTATTCACCAGCGATCAGATGCAGGTCCTGACCGACTGCGCCAGGAAATACGGCAACGGCAAGGTCGCCATGACCACCCGCCTCACCGTCGAGGTCCAAGGCATCCCCTACGAGAACATAGAGGCCTGCTTTGACGAGATCCAGGCCGCCGGCATGTACGTGGGCGGCACCAGCTCCCTCGTCCGCCCCGTCGTCTCATGTAAGGGCACCGTCTGCGTCCACGGCCTCATGGACACCCAGGGCTTCTGCGAGCGCGTGTTCAACGAGTTCTACGTCAAGTGGCACACCGTCCGCCTGCCCCACAAGTTCAAGATAGGCATCGGCGGCTGCCCCAACAACTGCGTCAAGCCCGCCTTCCACGACTTCGGCATAATGGGCCAGAGCGTGCCCGAGTACGATCCGGACCTCTGCAATGCCTGCGGCAAGTGCTCCGTCATCGACAAGTGTCCTGTCGGCGCCACCACCAGGGATGAGGACGGCAACCTCGTGCTCGACCACGAGAAGTGCACCAACTGCGGCAAGTGCATCGGCGAGTGCCCCTTCGACTGCATCGAGGAGAAGGCCCGCGGCTACAAGATCTCCCTCGGCGGCATCTGGGGCAAGACCCAGCGTTACCCCGACTACCTCCCCGGCGTCTACAGCGAGGACGAGGTCATGAAGCTCATCGAGAAGTGCATCCTCCTCTACCGCGAGCAGGGCATCACCGGCGAGCGTTTCGGCCGCACCCTCGACCGCATGGGGGCCGACAACTTCATCTCCCAGCTCCTCTCCGACGACGTCCTCGAGCGCAAGCAGGAGATCCTCGACGCCCAGCTCCACCTCGTCGGCGGCGCCACCTGCTGAATATTATCCACCATGCAATCATCCCCCGGCGCGGAGCGCCGGGGGATTTTCCGGCCCATTTCTCCTCCCTGTCCGGCCCGCCGGACGGTAAAAGGCCCCACAGGAATTCTCCTGTGGGGCCTCTTTGTGTCCCGCCTGTGCGCCCCGCCGGATTTACCCGGCGGGGCGCCGGCAATTTCGCCGTAGCTCTCTTCTCAGTCCTGCATCCAGCGGTGGTAGTCGAGGTGGGCGTACTTGTCGAGATACCTGGTCGGCATCTGGAAGGCGTCGCGCCTGAACGGGGGCGCCAGCTGGGTGCCGTCCACCACGAACTCGAGCACGGTGGTGACGTCGGACTTCAGCGCGCGCTCGAAAGCGGGGCCGATGTCCTCGGGCTTCTCTATCCTCTCGCCGTTCG
>CALWYN010000124.1 GCA_944385755.1 uncultured Oscillospiraceae bacterium | reverse complement strand
GTGTGCGCTATTCTGGAGGACGAGCGGACTATCTTTGTCGAGGCAGGGCTTTTGAAAAAATAGTATCCGCTGAAAATCATACATAAAACATAAGCGCCCCACCATGTGGGGCGCTTATGTTGTTTATCCGCGGGCGGGACTCAGATTACTCCCCCGGCGCGGAGCTTTTCAATTTCCTCGTCGGACATGCCCAGCATGCCGCTGAGTATGTCATGGCTGTGCTGGCCAATCAGGGGGGCGGGGCGCTGGGCCCTGTCCTCGCAGCCGTGCATCTTTATCGGGGTGCCGGGGATGGTGATATGGCCGCCCACGCCGGGGTCGTCCACGTCCCAGAGCATATTGCGGTCAGAGAGCTCCTGCTGTTTGCAGACCTGGTCCATGGTCAGCACACGGCCGAAGGGGATGCCGGCGCCGACCACAAGGGCCTCAACTTCGCTTACAGTGTGCTGCTGTGCCCAGCCGCTGATTATCTGCTTGAGTTCGGCGTTGTGTTTGCAGCGCAGGGCGTTGTCGGTAAAGCGCGGGTCCGATATCAG
The DNA here is from genome assembly GCA_944385755.1 of uncultured Oscillospiraceae bacterium. Lineage (GTDB taxonomy): Bacteria > Bacillota > Clostridia > Oscillospirales > Oscillospiraceae > Scatomorpha. Next base: position 7,991 of record CALWYN010000124.1, on the reverse strand, counting down.
CTCCGGCATCTGCATGAGCTCGCAGAGGGCGTGCCAGAACTTGTTCGTGCCGCAGGCTATGACGAACTCTCCGTCGCTGGCCATGAAGGAGTCGAAGGGGGAGATCCCGGGGTCCCTGTTGCCCTGCGGCGTCGAGACCACGCCGTCAAAGGTGTATTCGACGACTCCGGTCTCGAGAATGGAGAAGATGGTGTCCAGCATGGAGACGTCCAGCCTCCGGCCCGCGCCGGTGCGGCTCCGCTGATAGAGGGCCATGACAATGCCGAGCGACAGGTAGGTTCCGGAATAGTTGTCAGCTATGGCGGGCCCCACTTTCGTGAGGCGGTCAAAGCCGGTCATGCTCATCATGCCGCCCATGGCCTGCGCCACTATGTCGTAGCAGGGCTGCTGCGCCCTGGGGCCCTCGAGCCCGAAACCGGAGATGGAGGCGTAGATGAGCCCGGGGTTTATCTCGCTCAGGACGTCATAGCCGAGGCCGAGCCGCTCCATGGTGCCGACGCGGAAGTTCTCGCACACGACGTCCGCCCTGGCCACGAGTTTCTTGAATATCTCCTTGCCCTCTTCGGTTTTTAGGTTGAGCGTGAGGCCGTATTTGTTGCGGTTGATGTAGGCGTAATAGCCGCTGTAGCCGTTCTTGAAGGGAGCCCAGGTTCGGCTCTGGTCGCCCTTGCCGGGGACCTCGATCTTGATTACCTCGGCGCCCTGGTCGGCCAGGTGCATGGTGCAGAAGGGACCGCTGTAGGCCTGGGTGAGGTCGAGCACCACTACGCCGCTCAGCGGCTTTTCAGCGCAGTTTTTTTTGAGATTGTTAGACATGTTGCCTCCTTGTTGCAGATACGTTAATATTTGAGGAAGTTGTATACGCTTATCAGCACTATAAGCGCCAGAAGCCCGATGAAGAGCTTATCTGTTGTGGAGTTGCTTATTTTTGCGGAGATTTTCCGGCCGCACATTCCGCCGATGATGCCTCCGGCTATCATGAACACGAGCGCGACGGGCTCAAACTCCGGAACGGTCCCGGAGACGAGCATGTATATGAGGCTGAAGGCCTGGCTGAAGAGGATGACGAAGAGGGAGTTCTGGACGGCCCTCTTGGTATCCATCGAGAAGAAGTACAGCAGCACAATGAGGTCGATCGGGCCCCCGCCAATGCCCAGAAAGCTGGACATGATGCCGAGGCACAGCCCGATAAGAACCGAGGCGGCAATGCTCTTGACATGCCGGGTTTTGATGCGGCTCTTGCAGAGCGTATAAATGAGCGCGCCGAGCGCCACAAGTCCCAAAAACACGGCCTGAACGGCCCCGATTTTGTCGGCGTATGGCAGCATGCCCTGTATCTGCTCGAAGAGATACTTGCCGGCGACGCCGCCCATGGCCGCGCCGAGGGCGAGCGGGGCTACCTCCCGAACGGCGATGACCTTGTCCTTTGACATCAGATTCCTCGCCGTTGTATAGCCCGTCATGGCGAGCACCGTCATGGCGGAGAGAAAACTTGCGGTCGAGACGGAGACGAGCGAGAACATGTCCAGAACCGGCTTCATGAATACGCCGCCGCCGACCCCGCAGATGCTCCCTATGACGGAAGCCAGAAAAGCTATTGCTAAAAGGAATATAACTTGCATATCTTACACATCTTTCCATAAAAGCGCCCGGAAAAGCCAGTTTTCCGGGCAGCCTTTTTGATCCCTGATCCGGACAGGAGAGCCTCCGTCATTCCGGCCTGTTGTCCGCGATGACATCGCCGAAGGTATAGGAGGCGTCAGCGACCGCGCAGGACGCCTGGGGGTCGATCTCCCTGACGATGCGCTCAAGTTTTACCGTGGCCGATTTGGCGCAGCAGCACACGAGCCCCTCCGGGGTGACCATTGTGCGGCAGTGTATCCTGCCCTCCAGGGCCGCTCTGACTCTGTCGGGAGATCCGGTGTAGATCAGAGCGGCAATCTTGCGGTCGAAGCCGTAGATGACCAAATTGTTCAGCGCGGAACAGATATAGAGGTTTATCAGCGAGTACAGCATCAGATCCCAGTCCTTGAGGAGTATCGAGCCGACGGTTATTATTACGAAATCTCCTGCCATGAGGACATTCCCAATCTGGATATTGGGGTGCTTCCTGACTACGAGCCGGCCCACGACCGTGGTCCCTCCGGTCGTTGCCCCTGCCTTGAGTATCATGCCCAGCCCGATGCCCATGATCACGCCGCCGAAAATGGAGGCGAGCATCATATCTGTCGTGAACGCCGGCATGAAGGCCCACCAGTCCATCAGCACAGAGGTAAGGAAAATGGTAATGACCGTATAGATGAGCAGCTTTTTCCCGAGGTAAAAGACGGCTATCAATATCAGCGGGATATTGATGACGAGGTTTACAACTCCTATCGGCGTGTTGAAAAGCGCCTTGGCTATAACGGCTATACCGGTTACACTGCCTGGAATCACATGTATCGGGTCTATGAACAGCACGACAGAGAGTGCGTAGAGGATACTGCCGATCACAATAAGCAGCAATTCCTTAATAATCTGATTTTTTGATGTGGACTGTGAAGTCATCAGCTGTTCACCTTACTTTTTTTCCGCTTTCTCCATGCCGAGCCTGTAGCACTCGAGGTTTGACGGAGTGTTCCGGCCCTTCTTTTCAAAATAGCTGTTCAGGCTCTCCCCAAAACTGTCCGCATCCATCAGGCCGGTGGCTTTCATCATGGCGCCGAGCATTACAAGATTGGCCGCGCGGCCGTTGCCCGCGCCGTTGGCTATGTCCGTGGCGTCAACGGAGTATACGTTTACGTTTTTCGGATACTCCACGTCGCCCATGAGCGAGCCGTTGACGATGACGTATCCGCCGTCCTTGACATCGCCGATGAATTTGTGGTAGGAGGGCTCGTTCATGGCGAGGAGGATGTCAAGCTCCTCCGGATACGGATTCCCGATTTCCTCGTCGGAGATAATGATGCTGCAGCTGGCCGTACCACCGCGCATTGCAGCGCCGTATGATGAAGTCCAGCAAATGTTCTTGACGTGCTGTGCGGCCACGTCTATGAGGATTTTACCGGCGGTGAGTATGCCCTGACCCCCAAAACCGGCGAATATTATGTCGGCCATTACTTGTTACCTCCTCTGTCGGTGTATACGCCCACGGGGAACACCTTTTCGTTTTCATTCTTTATCTTTTCCATGGCGTCCACGGGGTCCAGCTTCCAGTTGGTCGGGCAGGGGGACAGGACCTCGATGATGGAAAAGCCCTTATTGTCGCGCTGGTTTTCAAAGCCCTTCTTGATGAAACGCTTGGTCTCGTCAATATGCTTTGTGTCGTAAAGCGCGCCGCGGGCGGCGAACTCGACGTCAAATGTCCTGATGGCCTGCAGCATGTCCACGGGGTGTCCCATTGTCTCGCGCCTGCGGCCCGCCTTGCTGCTGACGGTCTTGTCCCCAATCAAAGTGGTTGCAAGGTTCATCTGCCCGCCGGTCATGCCGAATATGCCGTTATTTACTACAATCATAGTTATCGGTATGTCGCGCACCGCAGCATAGGTGGTCTCGGTCCAGCCGATGACATAGGAGCTGCCGTCGCCGGCGAGCGCGTACACGGTCTTGTCCGGGCGGACTTTTTTGATGCCGGTTGCGACGGAGGCTATTCGGCCGTGGGGGCCGGCGATGTGGTCGTAGTCCAGGCAGTCAAGCGACCACTCGGAGCAGGCTATATCGACGCAGGCTATAACCTGGTCCTGCAGGCCGAGCTCCTCTATGCTCTCCGCAATGAGGCGCTGGATTATCCCGTGTCCGCAGCCGCCGCAGCAGCCGGACGGGGCTATTATGGATTTGGGTGTTTTATAGACCGGCATTTCAGATTACCTCCATTGGCTCGATCTTGCCGGACAGGACGTCCCGGCAGAAGTCGATGATTTGTTTGGCCCTGGGAATGTTCACGTTTGTGAGGCAGCCGTAGAGCGGCCTGCTGTTTTTGGCCGCCATCATGATGTCCTCTCCCATCTGAGAGGAGATGCTCATCTCGACGGTCACGAAGCCCCTGACGCTGTCCGGGAGAGCTTCAAAAGCCTTTCTGGGGAAGGGCCATACGGTTATCGGCCTGATGAGTCCCAGCTTTATTCCGGACCTGCGCGCCTCGCGCACGGCCGTTTTGCAGACGCGGGAGGATATGCCGTAGGCCACGAGGACAAGCTCGGCGTCCTCAGTCTCGACGGACTCCCAACGCTGCTCCTCGGCGAACATGGTCTTGAACTTGTTGAGCATCATCTCCGAATATGCGGGGTGGCCGATGATATTCGTGAGGTTGTTCATCTTATTTTTCTTTACCCCGAGGGGCTTGCCGGTGAGCGTCCAGTCAAATTTGTCTATGTCATGTTCCTTCGCGGGGGGGAGGGTGCACTTTTCAATCATCTGGCTTATGGCCCCGTCGGTGAGTATCTCGACGACGTTGCGGTACTTCTCCGCGAGGTCAAAGGCGAGGTAGGTCAGCTCGGCGCACTCGTTCACAGAGGCCGGGGCGAGCACAATCAGCCGCTTGTCCCCGTGGCCGCCGCCGCGGGTGGAGACCCAGTAGGAGTCCTGTCCCGGAGTGATTTCGCCGTCACCGGTGCCATAGCGCATGGAGTTGACGAGCACGGCCGGGAGGTTGTTGGATGTGAGATAGGAGATCTCCTCCTGCTTGAGGTCGAAGCCCGGGCCGGAGGAGCTGGACATGACCCTGGCCCCGGCGGCGGACGCGCCGAAGAGCATACTCATGCTGGCTATCTCGTTTTCACCCTGTATAAAGGTGCCGCCGTGCTTTTCCATGTTCACCGACATGTACTCGAGTATTTCGCTCTGCGGAGTTATGGGATATCCGGCATAGAAGCGGCAGCCGGCCCTCAGCGCGGCCTCGGCTATCGCCTCGTTGCCTTTCATCAGGACATAATCAGCACTCACTTGTTTCTACCTCCTATCATTCGACAGTAAAGACATTGTCGGGACAGGTCTTATAACACATGCCGCAGCCTATGCACAGTTCCTGATCAACCTCAATGATCTCATACCCGTTTTTGTTGACCTGCTCCAAGGGAATTATTGCGTGTTTGGGGCAGGCTCTGACGCACAACCTGCAGCCCTTGCACAGCTCTGTGTTCGCTTTTGCTTTAGCCATGATGTCCTCCTTTTAAATTAGAACGAAAAATCGCCCTAAACTAGTAACATCCTAATGTAGGACAAATAAATTCTATGATGTTTCCGCGAAATTGTCAAGGGAATTTGGGACAATTTCTTCATTAAAGATTATGTTCAGCAAATCGTTCAATTCGGCGTAGTTAAAATGTGCAACTGTCACAAATATCTTTGATGCACATAAAACAGACAGTTGCCCGCGCCGCAGCCGCTTGCCTGAAGTAACGTTCTGGAGGGAATGAGCTGGATGGTGATTACAGCGGCGCGCGACGCGTATACCGGCGACCGGGACTGCTTATTAAAGGCAATAAGGGGCCACGCCGACATATTCTGAGATAAAGAGGGTCATGGAGGCGCGTCGCGAAAGCCCGGCCATATTGCCGGGCGGCTTCCAGGCCGGAACACACGCCCGCGAGGCGGGGGTATTCGTTCCGCGCCGCCTCGAAGAGGGGACATAAAATGACCGAACGGCTTCCGCGCCCGGGGAAGACGGCCCGGGAATGAGAGAGGCAGGAACTGACAACGGCCGAAATACACCGGCCGCCGGCCACGAAAAATGTGTCATATTGATGAGATAAAGTATACAAATTATAGTATGAAAACGGAACCTGAAGAAATGAAATTTTATTCATATTTCTTGCCGTGGGTCGAATGCGCACAGGGAAGCATTGGGAAATATTGCGAGCGCATCAGAATGTTTTTCCGGAAAACGTTGAAAGGCCCGCCTCGGCGAGGCGGGCCTTTCGGAGAGAGAAAGAGTCAAAATGAGAGGAGACGTTGGCTGCTGAATGTCAAGCATTTAACAACCAAGCATAATATAGCACATATTTGAGAGTTTGTAAAGAGTGAATTGCCCCCAATCAGAGAAATTTAGCGGTGAATGCCGCGGCGGCGAACCCGGCAATGTCGGCACACAGGGCGGCGGGAACCGCCCAGCGGGTCTTTTTTATGCCCACAGCGCCGAAATAGACGGCAATGACGTAAAAAGTTGTCTCAGTAGAGCCGAGCATTATTGTAGCGGTGCGGCCTATTAGAGAGTCGGGGCCGTATTCGTTGATAAGTTCGGCCGCTGCCGCCAGCGCGCCGCTGCCGCTTATGGGCCTGAGCAGCATAAGGATGGAGGTCTCCGGCGGTATGCCCAGCAGCTCCAGCAAAGGCGCGGTCAGAGAGGTCAGGGCGTCCACGGCGCCGGACGCCCTGAGCATGTACACGGCCGTGAGCAGACCGACCAGAGGCGGGAAAATGCGGAGTACGGTTTTTAATCCCTCCGACGCCCCGTCGGCCATTGCTGAAAACACGTCCACGCCGCGCAGCAGACCGAATAGCGCGGCGGCCGCTATTATTATGGCGGCGGAGAGAGAGGCCAGCGCGTCCATCAGCGCCAGAGCCTCGAGAGTATGGCGGCCGCCGCGAGCCCCACGCATACGGAAAAAATGGAGCTGAGCCACACGGCGGGCAGAATGTCAAACGGCGCGGCCGAGCCGGCCCCCGCTCTCAATGCGGCCGCGGTTGTGGGAATGAGCTGTATGGAGGCGGTGTTTATCACCACAAGGCGGCAGAGCTCATCCGATGCCGTGCCGTCGGGGGAGAGGCGGGCCATGCCCGAGGCCGCCCGTATGCCCATGGGGGTGGCGGCGTTTCCCAGCCCGAGGAGATTTGCCGACACGTTGGAGGCCAGGGAGGACATGGTGTCGCGGTCCCGCGCGGCACGGGGAAACAGGCGCTTCAGCAGCGGGCCGAGCGCCCTGGCGAGCGCGTCAAGGGCTCCGGCGCGCCGCAGCACCTCCATAACACCGCTCCACAGGCAGATGAGACCGCCGGTCTCGAGGCAGAGCTTCACTGCGGCAGGGGCGCCGGCGAGGGCGGCGGAGCCCGTCTCGGAGGCGTTTCCGGAGACAATGCCGTAGGTGAGCGAAAAGAGCAGTAATGCTACCCATATTGTAGACAAGTTGTGCATACCTCCTATATTTTTTCTGAAAAATTGTGAAAGTTTCAATGAATAAAAATTCTCCAATTGTTGACTTTAGTGGCATTTTCATATATAATCCTACTGTTGAGGCTTTAATATAAGCTGCAGATGGGAGGAAAAGTTATGAAATCAACCGGGATAGTAAGAAAGGTAGATGAGCTTGGCCGCATAGTGTTGCCCATAGAGCTCAGAAGGACATTGGATATCGACAAGAAGGATTCAATGGAAATCTACATTGAGGGAGACACCGTGATCCTGCGCAAGTACCAGCCGGCCTGCGTTTTCTGTGACAGCGCCAAGGACATAGTTTCCTTCCGCGGCAGGAACGTCTGCTCCGACTGTATCCGCATGCTCGAGGAGAAGCTCTGAGAGCCCGTTGTGTCCAAGTAAGCGCCTGACGCTGCCGGGAGATATTGAGCCCGGCGGCGTGCGGGCGTGTTTGTTTTTGTCAATTTTTTCTGAATTTCATGCGGTCATGCGGCCGCTGTTTTTCATATTTTGCCTGGGGCGCGGGCTATTGACAATTTAAAGCGGAACTGCTATAATGCGCACAACAGCACAGCGATAAAGGCTATGACGGCGGAATAGTACCGGGAGAGAGCGCGTCGGCGCGGGTCCTGCAGAGAAGTGCCGGTTGGTGCAAGGCACGAGGACACGGCCTGGGAATACACGCAAGAGCCGCCCCACGAAAGCGTTTTTCGCCGGTAGGCCGGGCCGGGTTTCTCCCGTTACAGAGATAGAGTATCTCCGTTTTTGCGGACGCACTCGAAAAGGCCGCGCGCCGTGAGGCCGCGGTGAACTGAGGCGGTAACACGGGATTTGGCGCTCGTCCTCTATTGGGAGGATGGAGCGTTTTTCTTTTCCCTAAACC
>CALWYN010000123.1 GCA_944385755.1 uncultured Oscillospiraceae bacterium | reverse complement strand
GAAAGGCCGTGGAGGTAGACCGCTGCGCGCACGGCGTCCCTGAACGGGAGCTGGCAGAGCAGGGCTGCCATCAATCCGGTGAGCACGTCGCCGGAGCCGCCGCGGGCCATGCCCGGGTTGCCGGTGGAGTTGATGTAACAGTCGCCGTCCGGGAAGGCCGCCACGGTGTTCATGCCCTTCAGGACCAGCGTGCAGCCGTATCTCCCGGCGAAACCGAGCGCGGCCGCCGTGCGTCCGGCGGAGAGGTCGCCGCCAAGGCGGGCGAACTCGCCCTCGTGGGGGGTCAGCACCAGGCTGCCGGGCGCCTCCCTCAGCGCGTCCGGGTCCGCAGAGACGGCCCAGAGGCCGTCGGCGTCGAGGACCACGGGGAGCGCGGCCTCGCGCAGGAGGGCGAGCACGAGCTCACGCACGCCCTCACTCCGGCCCAGTCCGGGGCCGAGGGCCAGGCAGTCCGCCCTCTCCAGCCTGGAGCGGAGCGGGTCAAGGGCCTCCGGCGTGAGCAGGCCATCCTCGCTGCATGGGAGGGGAAAGGGCATGGCCTCGTCGCACTTCACGGCGGCTATGGGGTAGATGGCCTCCGGCACGCCGAGGGAGACAAGGCCGGCCCCGCCCCTGACGGCGGCGCGCGCGGCCAGCGCGGGCGCTCCCGTGTAGCCCACGCTGCCGGCGACTATGAGTACGCGGCCGAAGTCGCGCTTGGAGGCGGCCCTGTCCCTCCGGGGGAGGGAGACGGGGGCGGCCTTTTTCAGCTCGTCTGTTTTCATGGCATGAATTATACACTCTCGGCGCCCGGCAGTCAAATCCGAAGCGGAAAATGCCCGGCGGAGCATAAATTGTTTGACTTCCTGACTGCGATGTGCTATAAATGTATTCTGGTTGAAATAGATTAATGCTGAGAACGGGAAAATAGCCCGGGACAGCGCGCAAAGAGAACGGGGGCCGCCGGCTGTAAGCCCCCCGCGTGCTGTGGGCTTGGTTCGCCCGGGAGCACCGGCCAATCACCGGCGGGCACGGCCCGATACAGCCGCCATGAGCGCGGCGCGAAGAGCGTCGAATACGGGTGGTACCGCGGAAGTGAGCCTTTCGTCCCTGCTGTTGGGACGGAGGGCGTTTTTTATATCTCGCGGTCCACCCCTGGTAAATATGGGCCGGGCAAGTTTGCGGCAGTCAACCCGACGGGCGCACAGGAGCGTCCTTATGGATAAGAAAGCAGGAGGCAGAAGAATGAAAGAACAACTCGAATGGCTCGCTCAGGAGTCCCTCGGGGCCGTGGCGGCCGCCGCCGGCATGGCGGAGCTGGACGCGCTGCGCGTCAGGTACCTTGGCAAAAAGGGCGAGCTCACCGCGATTCTCAAGCAGATGGGCAAGCTGAGCGCCGAGGAGCGCCCGGCCATGGGCCAGCTCGCTAACAGCGTCCGCGCCGAGCTGGAGTCGGCCATCGAGGAGCGGCGTGTGGCGCTCGAGGAGGCCGCTCTGGAGGCCCGGCTGGAGGCCGAGACTCTGGATGTCACCATGCCGGGAAAACGCGTCAGGGGCGGCCACAGGCACCCCATGGACATCGTCATAGACGAGCTCAAGGACATCTTCGTCGGCATGGGCTTCGAGGTGGACGACGGACCCGAGGTAGAGGAATCCGTCTACAACTTCGACCGCCTGAACACCGATGAGAACCACCCCGCCCGCGAGTGGACGGATACCTTCTATCTCGACGGGGAGAGCAGGACGCTCCTGCGCACGCAGACCAGCAACATGGAGCCTCGCATCATGGAGACGCGCACCCTGCCGATACGCGCCGCCGTGTTCGGCCGCTGCTACCGCAAGGACGAGGTCGACGCGACGCACAGCCCCATGTTCCACCAGATGGAGGGCGTGGTCGTGGACAAACACATAACATTTGCCGATTTGAAGGGTCTGCTGCACAACATGGCCGTGCAGATGTACGGCCCCGACACCGTGACCCGCTTCCGCCCGCACCACTTCCCCTTCACCGAGCCGAGCTGCGAGATGGACGTACAGTGCCACAAGTGCGGTGGCAAGGGCTGCCCCACCTGCAAGGGCGAGGGCTGGATAGAGCTCCTGGGCGCGGGCGTCACAAACCCCCACGTCCACGAGATGAGCGGCATAGACACCAGCAAGTACTCCGGCTTGGCCTGGGGCATGGGCCTCGAAAGAGCGGCAATGCGCCGCTTCAAGATAGCCGACCTCAGGCTCATGTTTGAGAACGACGTCAGGTTCCTCGAGCAGTTCTAACCGGTGAAAGGAGTATTTGATATATGAATCTTTCGAGAAAATGGCTCACTGAGTTCGTAGACGTGGGCCTTGATGAGGTAAACGACCACGACTTCGCCGAGGCCATGACCATGTCCGGCAGCAAGGTCGAGGGCACTCACTATATGGGCGAGGGCATCAGCCGCGTCGTCGTCGGCAGGATAGTCGAGATGGTCCGCCACCACGACAGCGACCACATGTGGACCTGTCAGGTCGACGTGGGCGGCGAGCGGCTGCTGCAGATAGTCACCGGGGCGCAGAACCAGAGGGTGGGCGACCTCGTGCCCGTGGCGCTCGACGGCGCGACGCTGCCCGGCGGGGCGGAGATACACACCACCGTGTTCCGCGGCGAGCTGAGCGAGGGCATGATGTGCTCGCTCAGGGAGCTCGGCCTCACCACGCACGACTTCCCCTACGCGATTGAGGACGGCCTGTTCGTCCTGCAGGAGGACTGTTCTCCCGGCGACGACATAGTCCCCATCATAGGCCGCGACGACCACGTGGTCGAGTTCGAGATAACGCCGAACCGCCCGGACTGCCTCTCCGTCATTGGACTCGCGCGCGAGGCGGCGGTGACGTTTGGGAAGCCGCTCAGGCTGCACGAGCCCGTCGTAAAGGGCAGCGGCGGCGACATAAACGAGCTCGTCAAAATTGACGTCCTCAACCCGGAGCTCTGCCCGCGCTACACCGCGCGAATGGTGCGCAATATAAAAATAGGGCCCTCGCCGAAGTGGATGCGCGAGCGCATCGCGGCCATGGGCATGCGCCCCATAAACAATATCGTTGACATCACGAACTATGTCATGATGGAGTACGGACAGCCGATGCACGCCTTTGACTTCTCCTGCGTGGACGGCGGGCACATCGTCGTGCGCACCGCGCGCGAGGGAGAGACCTGCCGCACGCTGGACGGCAACGAGCGCAGGGTCACCCCGGCCATGCTCTGCATCTGCGACGAGCACAAGCCCGTCGGCCTCGCCGGCGTCATGGGCGGCGAGAACAGCGAGATAACCGGGGACACCAAGATGGTTCTCTTCGAGAGCGCCAATTTCAACGGCACGAGCATCCGCCGCACCGCCGCCGCGCTGAACATGCGCACCGACGCCAGCGCGCACTATGAGAAGGGCCTCGACCCATATCTGACCATGCGCGCCGTAAACCGGGCGTGCGAGCTCGTGGAGCTGCTGGGCGCGGGCGAAGTGGTAGACGGCATCATAGACGTGTTCCCGAACCCGCCGCAGCCTCTGGTGCGCGAGCTGGACGTGGACCGCGTCAACTGGATACTCGGCACCGAGATAGACGGCGGCACCATGCGCAAGATACTCACCGACCTGGGCTTCAAACTGGACGGCAACACCGTCACAGTGCCGAGCTGGCGCCTGGACATCGACGCGAAGTACACGCAGAACGACTTCGCCGAGGAGGTCGCGCGCATCTACGGCTTCAACAATATCCCCAGCACCATGATGGAGGACTCCGGCACCAAATCCGGTGGCTACACGCCGGAGCAGGCCGCCGAGCGCACGCTGGGTGGAGTATGCCGGGCCTGCGGATACGACGGGATTATCACCTACTCCTTCTACAGCCCGGCCGGCTGGGACATGATACGCCTGCCTGAAAACGACCCGAGGCGTGACGCGATACGTATACTCAACCCCCTGGGTGAGGACACGAGCTGCATGCGCACCACGACGCTGCCGAGCATGCTCGAGGTGCTCGCGCGCAACTGGAACTACCGCAACGCCGACGTAAAGCTCTACGAATTTGCGAAGGTGTACAAAAAGCGCGCCGACGGCCTGGCCGACGAGCCCAAGGTGCTCACGCTCGGCGCCTACGGTGAGGACATGGACTTCTACACCCTGAAGGGTACGGTGGAGGAGCTGTGCGACGCGCTGCGCATCGATGGCTGCGAGTACGTACCCGTAAAGGACAACCCGAGCTATCACCCGGGCCGCTGCGCCGCGCTTTACGCGGACGGAGAATGCCTGGGCGTACTGGGACAGATACACCCGCTGGTCGCGAAGAACTATGGCGTGGGCGACGAGCTCTACGCCGCGGAACTGGATTTCCCGGCCATGTTTGCCCACCGCACCACCGAGGTCTACTACACCCCGCTGCCGCGTTTCCCCGCCGTCATGCGCGATATCTCCGTCGTCTGCGACGATGCGCTCACCGCCGGGGAGCTCGCCAGGTGCATCGGGAAGGCGGGCGGCGAGTACCTTGAGAGCGTTGAGGTGTTCGACGTCTACAGGGGGCCCGGCATACCCGAGGGAAAGAAATCGGTCAGCTTCTCACTGGCCCTGCGCTCCGGGGACCAGACCCTAACGGACACGCACGCCGACGAGGCGGTGGCAGCGATACTCGGCGCTCTGGAGAGGGACTACGGCGCCGTGATACGCTGAGCGATGTAATCAAAGCGTAATACTACACGTCTTTACACCCCCGGTTTTTTTGGTATAATAGCATCTGTAAGCGGAAAATATACCAATGACCAAGGAGGGTTTGAGATGGAGGACGCCACCAGGAGATTTACAGCGATAGACAACCGGAACGAGACGCGCGAGATACTGTCATCCGTATATGACTCTCTCAAGGTCAAGGGCTATAACCCGATAAATCAGCTCGTGGGCTACATCATTTCCGAGGACCCCACGTACATTACGAATTACAATAACGCCCGAAGCCTTATCTGCCGGCTCGACCGGGACGAACTGCTGCAGGAACTGCTGGTCAGCTACCTGGGCAAATAAAGCTGTACAAAGGAAAACCCCCGGGGCATTGCCCTGGGGGTTTTGCGTTGGGATTATTGATACCGCGCAGTTAACCTAATTTCAAAGCCGGAGGGCCACTGTGTTACTTGCAGTGGCCCTCTTCTTATTGCGGGGTATAACATACGCCTGAATTCATGTTTGGATTAGAAAATATCGAGTTTCTTATCTCTGTAACCAATTGAATAGGACAATGATTTGGCCAGATTCTTTATTCTGGGTACATACCATTCAATGGTCTGCTCATCATCCAACTTTATGTCTGTAAAACTGACGGCAAAGGCCACATTGCCGGCGCGGTCAAATACTGGAGCCCCGATACATATGGTGTTCTCAAAATATTCTCTGTTATCAATCCCATAGCCGCGCTCTCTGGTGGCGGCCAGCTCTATCATGAGCTTATCCCTGTCGGTTATGGTCTGACTTGTATACTGCCTCAGTGTCAGAGAGTCGAGCGTGGACTGAAGTTGTTTGGGAGGGCGGTGTGAAAGAAGCACCTTACCACTTGCCGTACAGTGCAGCGGATAATACAGCTGCTGAATTGCTGAAGTATAGACTGTGGGCTCCGGGACCTGAGAGATGACCAGAGCCCGGTCAAAGTCTGAGATTACGGAGAGAGTGGCGGAGCAGCCGAGCTCCTTGGTAAATTCGCCGGCCACTATATTGAAGGGGTCGATGACAGGGAAGCTCTCTCTGTAGAGTTTGGCCATTACATATATCTTTCCGCTGATCAGGTAGTGCCCGTCCGCGTTTTTATACACGTATTTCTTCAGCATAAGAGTGTTGAGCATGCTCACACAGGTGACGCGGTTTAACCCCAGCTTTCTGCAGATGTCGGCGATGGAGAGAGCATCCGGAGATGTGATTAAGAGTTCTATCAGGTCCAAAGCGCGCAGGACAGAGGAGTTGCCCTTTTGAGCCTCAGCTGTTTTCATTAATCTCACTTCCCTGTACATTATGGGTATAAAAAATTATTTATAATTATATCCTAAACAATATGGCATTGTCAACAAAACTATATAATAATTATTATTTATTGCTCTGAAAACGAATAAATTCTGCAAATTCGATTGACAAAGGAAAGAATAATATATATTATTTATATAAAGTTTTATATAAGTATAAAGAATTTTATATATTATTTTAAAGATAACTGGCCGGTTGTTTTTGCAAGTGTGAGGGCTTATGTATCAGTGGGATGGAGGTGAAAAGTGGGAAGAATACACAAATCGGAAATATCAAAACTGTTTTTGCAGGATCAATGCGTCATTTGGCTGATGAGAGGTCTATGGTAAAGGAATTAGAAAGGATTTGGTGGAATGGAAGAAAAAATTGAAGAAAAAAAGTCGTGGCTATGCGCGTTTAACGTAGCATCGACATGGATGGGTTCCCAGTGCGGCCCGGGGATTGCCGCGGGGACAATGATAGTTACTTACTTTCATGCCACTGGAGGATGGCATGCCGCATATTTGCCGGTGATATCCATGGCAATACTGGGCGTGCTGTACTACATCGGAATGGAATATTCCAGGCTGTATAAGGTGTACGACTATGCGAGCTGGACGCACCGGCTGTTTGCCAGGTTCCCGAAGGTTGCAAGCGGGTCGGTGGTACTGAAGGATGTCCTGACGGTATATTCCAACATTATTACGCTTGCCGCGATTTTTGGCGGGGCAAATTCGCTGTGTGTGCAGGT
>CALWYN010000122.1 GCA_944385755.1 uncultured Oscillospiraceae bacterium | reverse complement strand
GTCGCGCTGGAGTTCTGGGCCCTGATACAGTCCGACCCCAAGGCGGCCTGGGAGACCTATATGAAGTACCCCCGCCCCGCCGGCACCATGACCTTCAAGGAGCTCATAGCCCACGCCGGGCTGGAGTCCCCCTTCGGGGACGAGGCCCTGCGCGGCATAGCCTCCGCCGCCGGCAAGTGGCTCGAAAACTACGACCTCTCCGGTCTGGAATAATTTCACTTTCCGCCGGCAGTCTCAGCGCCCGCCCAACAGGCGGGCGCTTTTTTTGCGTTTTTTATAAATTTCTTGTTTTTTCTCGCTTTATAAACTATAATGATTTTATTCAATGTAAAGGGGGCGTGGCGGTGGCTGCACAGCCAGAATACATAATCGAGATGCTCCACATAACCAAGGAGTTTCCGGGCATCGTCGCAAACGACGATATCACCCTCAGGCTCAGGAAGGGGGAGATCCACGCTCTGCTCGGCGAGAACGGCGCCGGAAAGAGCACCCTCATGAGCGTCCTCTTCGGCCTCTACAAGCCCGAGGCGGGGGAAATCAGGAAAAACGGCGAGGTCGTCCGGATAGACGACCCCAACGACGCGACCGCGCTGGGCATCGGCATGGTGCACCAGCACTTCAAGCTCATCGACGTATTCACCGTGCTGGACAACATCATCCTCGGGGCCGAGAGCACCAAACTCGGCTTCCTCCAGCGCAGGGAGGCCCGCAAAAAGGTCGAGGAGCTCTCCGAGCGTTACGGGCTGCATGTCGACCTCGACGCCAAAGTCGAGAGCATCACCGTCGGAATGCAGCAGCGCGTGGAGATACTCAAGATGCTCTACCGCGATAACGAGATACTCATCTTCGACGAGCCCACGGCCGTCCTCACACCTCAGGAGATAGACGAGCTCATGGAGACGATGCGCGGCTTCGCCCGCGAGGGCAAGAGCATTTTGTTCATCTCACACAAGCTCAACGAGATAATGGCCGTGTCCGACCGCGTCACCGTGCTCCGCAAGGGCCGCTGCGTCGGCACGGTGGACACGAAGGACACCAACAAGCAGGCCCTGTCCAACATGATGGTCGGCCGGCCCGTCCAGCTGGAGGTCAACAAATCCCCCGCCAGGCCGGGGGACACCGTGCTCAGCGTCAGGGATCTCACCGTTCCCTCCCGCATACACAAGAAGGACGCCGTGCACAACGTCAGCTTTGACGTCCGCTCGGGCGAGATCGTGTGCGTGGCCGGCATAGACGGCAACGGGCAGACCGAGCTGGTCTACGGAATCACCGGCCTGGAAAAGGCCACCGCCGGGCACATAGACCTCTGCGGGCACGACATCTCGCACGCCTCGATACGCCACAGGGGCGAAAACATGAGCCACATCCCCGAGGACCGTCACAAGCACGGCCTCATACTGGACTTCACTCTCGAGCAGAACCTCGTATTGCAGCGATACAAGGAGCCGAGGTTCCAGCGCATGGGCTTCATCGACCGTCCCAACATCCGGCAGTACGCCGAGCACCTCATAGAGCAGTACGACGTGCGCTCGGGCCAGGGCCCCGTCACCGTCGTGCGCAGCATGTCCGGCGGCAACCAGCAGAAGGCCATCGTGGCCCGCGAGCTGGATCGCGACAAGGCCCTGATAGTGGCCGTCCAGCCCACCCGCGGCCTGGACGTGGGGGCCATAGAGTACATACACAGCCAGCTCGTCGCGGAGCGCGACAAGGGGCACGCGGTGCTCCTCGTCTCCCTCGAACTCGACGAGGTAATGAGCCTCTCCGACCGCATACTCGTCATGTACGAGGGCGAGATCGTGGGAGAGTTCGATCCGAAGAAGGTCACGGTTGAGGAGCTCGGCCTGTACATGGCCGGCGCCAAGCGGGGCAACACGGGGGGTGAGAGCGCATGAAGAACGGACGGCTTTCCGAATTTGCCGGGCGCGACGGCACGCGCACCGTGCTCGCCTCGATAGTCTCCATCCTCATAGGCCTGGTGGTCGGCGCCATAGTCGTGCTGATAGTCGGCCTGACCAGCGACAACATAACGCTCACCGGCGTCTGGGAGGGCATCAGGCTCATTTTCGCCGGCATCTTCAGCACAGGGCGAAACGCCGCGGGCGGGCTCTCCTTCGGCTTCAACCCCACCAACGTGGGCAACATGCTCTTCCGGGCCACACCGGTCATCATGACGGGTCTCTCCGTCGCCATGGCTTTCAAGACCGGCCTGTTCAACATCGGCGCGCCCGGACAGTACCTGATGGGCACGATGGCCTCCCTCATGCTGGCCCTGGGCATTCCCAGCGACGTTGTCCCCGCCGGCCTTGTCTGGATAATCGCCTTCCTCGGCGGCATTCTCGCCGGCGCCGTATGGGGCTCCATCCCCGGACTGCTGAAGGCCCTGCTGAACATCAACGAGGTAATCGCATGTATCATGACGAACTGGATAGCCGCCAATGTCGTCACCTGGGCCTTCGACGTAAGCAATTTTAAAAACCTCGCCGAAAACACCAAGGCCAGCTATGTGTACAGGACCACATACAACGGCGTGCAGACCCCCAAGTTCGGCCTGGACGAGCTCTTCCCCGGCTCACAGGTCAACGGCGGCATCCTGATTGCCATAGTCATGGCCATCTTAATCTACATACTGATGAACAAGACCACCCTCGGCTACGAGCTGAGGGCCTGCGGCAGCAACCGGCACGCTGCCCGCTACGCCGGCATCAGGGACAAGCGCAACATAGTGCTCTCCATGGCCATAGCCGGCGGCCTCTCCGGGGCCGGCGCCGCACTCTACTACCTCTCGGGCAACACGGAGTTCTTCTGGAACACCTACCAGTCCCTGCCAGATACGGGCTTTAACGGCATCCCGGTGGCCCTCCTGGCGGCCAACAACCCCATAGGCGTGGTGTTCACCGGCATATTCATGTCCATGCTGGACATAGCCGGGCTGCAGCTCACCAGCCTGACGGCCTACAACGAATACATAACGGACGTGATAATCGCGGTCATCGTCTACCTGAGCGCCTTCTCCCTCGTGATAAAGACGCTCATAAGCGGCCGCAGAAAGAAAAAGGCCGTGGAGGTCCAGACAGCCGCCGCGGTTGAGGACGGCAGTTCCGGGCCCGCCGGGCCGGAGGCGGCGGACAGCGGTCCTCCGGATGTCCCGGATCCGGATATCCCGGAGGACGCACAGAGCAGGAAAGGAGGCGCTGAGGCATGACATTCCTGATACAGCAGACCCTGCTCTACGCCGTGCCCCTGATGATAGTCGCCCTGGCCGGCGTGTTCGCCGAGCGCAGCGGCATCATCAACCTGGCCCTCGAGGGCATAATGATTTTCGGGGCGTTCGCCGGTGTTCTCTTTGTCAACATAGTCCAGCAGACGGATGTGTTCATGGCAGCTTCCGAGTCGGGCAACTGGCTCGCCCTGCAGGGCCTTGAGCTGCTCGCCATGCTGGCCGCGGCGGTGATGGGCGCGATCTTCTCGCTGCTGCTCAGCTTCGCCTCCATCAATCTTAAGGCGGACCAGACCATAGGCGGCACCGCCCTGAACCTCATGGCCCCGGCCCTCGTGCTCTTCCTCGTGCGCCTCATCGCCAATCAGAACACCCTCCGCATGGCCGAGGGCGACTCCGCGAGCTGGTTCATGATACGCAAGACCAACTTCGGCTACGACCGCACGGCCGACCTGGGCTTTTTCGGCAACACCTTTGTCGACAGGGTCTATCTCGCCACCTATATCTGCATAATCCTCTTCATAGTCCTCTCGATAATCCTGTACAGGACGCGTTTCGGCCTGCGCCTGCGCTCCTGCGGCGAGAACCCGCAGGCCAGCGACTCGCTGGGCATCAACGTCTACAAGATGCGCTATGCCGGCACCACCATCTCCGGCGCCCTGGCGGGCATGGGCGGCTTTGTCTACTCGCTCACCACGGCCAACTGCACGGCCAACGGCGATGTCGCCGGCTTCGGCTTCCTGGCCCTCGCGGTCATGATATTCGGCAACTGGAAGCCGCTGAACATAGCCGGGGCCGCGCTGCTCTTCGGCCTCTTCAAGTGCATCTCCGCCAGCTACCCGAGCATAGACATCAACGGCGACGGCGTCTATCTGCTCAACGAGATAGGCCTCAGCGCGCACTTCTACCGTCTGCTGCCATATCTCATAACCATACTGGTGCTCGCCTTCACCTCCAAGAGCTCCCGGGCCCCCAAAGCCGAGGGCGTCCCATACGACAAGGCCAAGCGATAAACTTCAAACCCAAGAAAGAGCCCGTCTCCCGGTTGGAGTGCTCCCGAAAAGTTAGGCAACAATCGGGAGAAGGAATAGATCAAGCAGCCGAAAGGGCTTGTTGTCTGTGAATCGCAGACGGCAAGCCCTTCGGCTTTGCCTTAATTCTGTGGTTTTTGTCCAGCATCAAAGTTGCCATACTCAGAACGGATCGTTCGGATATGGTATAACTCACCAAATAGCCGCTGTGCAGATCCAGGATGGGCGAGAGATATTGTTCCTGGCCAAACAGGCTGAATTCCGTCACATTCGCAGCCCTTTTCCGGTTGGACCTTTCGGCAAAGATATCACGGTCTAGCAGATTCGGCGCAGTTTTTCCCACCTCGCCTTTGTGGGAGCGATACTTCTTCATCCTGACGCGGCAAATTAAATCAAGCTCTTTCATAAGCCCGCCGGACAGTCTTAGGTTGAGGCATATGTTCCTGCCTCGAAGCACCATCGTAATGTGCCGGTATCCGTATCTCCCCTTGTTTTCATGGGAGACAGCTGCAATCTCCGCCTTTTCCTGCTCGCATTTGCCCGCCCGTTTCATCCCCTTGAGATGACCGTAGAATGTGGCGCGGGGCAGTTGAGCGATTGAAAGAATAATCTTCAAAGCATGTTTTTGTCTCAGCTTTTGAACTGCCTGTGTTTTCTGCGTTGGCGTCGCTCGTCTTCCAAAATCAAGGCTCGCAGGTTTTTTAGGTATTCGTTCCCCGCTCTCGGCCGCTGTACTTCAGCAAGCAGGTCTTCCTCTGCCTCTTTCGGCAGCCGCCTGGGTCTGCCTTTACTCCCCCGGCCCCGCCGTTCTACCAAAAAGCTTTCCGGGCCTTCTGTCAGGTAAATGCGCTTACCTGTCATGCACTTGTTTATGCCGGATATGAAACCTTTCTGTCGTTTCACGATGCCCCAGATGTTCTTCCCGCATCGTTTCGATTACCTGTTTTTTGAATTCCGCCGTGTATCTTTGATTCGTTTTTCTTCATTATATAATTGCATTAAAAAACAGCGGTGACTGAATCTGTCATCGCTGTTACCTTGAGAGTATAAAGTAAGGAGGCCGGTTTCCCGGCCTCCTTTTGCCGTATTAAGTTGTTTACAGTTCCATGAAGCGCATCAGCATCGCCGCTGCCTGCGCTCTTATTGTGCTGCCCTGAGGCTCTATCGTGGTCGCGCTTATGCCGTTTATGATGCCGTTTTCCACAGCCCATTGCATTGCCGTCTGAGCCCAGTCGCTGACGCTCGCTGCATCTGTGTAGGCACTGAGCGAATAGCTGCTCGCGGGCTCACCCACGTAGCGCCAGAGCATCGTCGCAAACTGCTCGCGTGTGACAAGTCCATTTGCGTCGGTGCCGTCGCTCACACCGTTCGCCATTGCCCAAGCGCGTGCCGTCTCAATCCAGTTCTCGCCGGTGACCGTCTGGCCGTCAATGCGGGCCAGAATTGTCCAGAGCATTGCGCGGGTCATTCCGCCGTCGGGGTTGAACTGCGTCGCACTCACGCCGTCCATCAGGCCGTTGGCATAGACGTAGGCAACATAGTCGTAGAACCAGTCGCCGCGATTCACGTCGATGAAAGGCATCGCGGTGGATGCGGGGGTGAATGTTACGTTGACGCTGACCGCGCCGGCGGGCATGACGAAGGTATATGTCGTGGCGTTCACACGGGTGACCGTGACCGCTCCGTCCGGGCCGGTGACGGATACCCTGCCAACCTGATAGCCCTCATCTGGGTCAACGGTGATGGTGACGGTGCTGCCGGCAGAGGCGTTCGAGAGGCTTGTGCTGACGCTGCCGTTGGCCGCGTCGCTGACGTTTATGGCATAGGTGGGGGCTACAGTGACGCCTGTGCTGTTGGCCCGCCACTCTGCGGTTACGGTTGTACTTTCGGTAAACGTAGTCCGCTCAGTGACCCTTGTGCCGTTCTCCAGATACCAGCCCTGGAACATATAGCCCTCTTTGCTGGGGGCAGCCGGCAGAGTTACCGTGCCGCCCTTTTCAATCACCTGCACGATTACGATTTCACCATCGTTTTCAAAGATCACGCTGATTCTCTCTGCACCATCGCTGTCGGGCAGATAAGCCTCCGGAATCGCAAAGGTGAAGTCGCCGCCGCTGACGGTGACGTTCTCGTTGCCGGTGGACGGGAGGATGCCGGCAGCGTCCACATAGGTGCTGTCGCCGGTGATAGAAATGGTGTGCTCCGTGCCGCCTGCGTAGTTGGTGCCGATAACGTTGACCTTCCGCTGGCTTCCGTCGGCGACGCCGGTAACCTTCACATCGGTAAGTGTGGTGTTGCCGTCGTTGGCGTGGCCGACGAGCGCGCCGGTCATTCCCGCCCCCGGAAAGCTGGTGTTCTGAATCGTGGTGCCCGATATATCAGCGCCGCAGATATAACCCGCCACGCCGCCGGTCTTCCAGTAGCCGTCGATGATGCTGTTCTCCACGGTGCAGCCTCTGACGGTATTGGGGATACTGCCGTGGCCGAAGATGCCGCCCAGGAAATAGGCGTCGGACAGCCTGCTGCCGGTCAGTTTGCAGCTGGTGAACGTGGTGCCCTCCGCGTGACCGGCAAAGGCGCCGGTCATCCAGCCGCCTGAGAAGTTCACGCCGCTGAGAGTCAGATTCTTGATTTCTGCGCCTTTCACGCTGCCGAACAGGCCCACGCAGGCAGAATTCTTATTGTCAGTGGAATAGCTCAGGCCGGAAATAGTATGGCCCTGGCCGTCAAAGGTCCCCTGAAAGGCGACGCCGCTGTTGCCTATGGGGGTAAAGCTGCCGTCGGTGTAGGTCAGGTTGGCGGCCAGGCTGACAATCTTGCCGTCAAAGTCCTTGCCTAGGTAGTTCACCGCGACGGTGAAAGACTGCATGTCCTCCTCGCTGTTGATTGTGTATTCGTCGATATTTTCGTAGTTGCCCAGCCAGGCTTGGGCGGCCGCCACCTTACCGGCGTAGGATTCGTCGTTCTCAAACACGGCGTAGAAGCTCATGTTGCTCTGAAGGCCCTCCGCTTCGGCGGTGCAGGTCAGTGTGGGGGCGCTGCTGACGAGCCGTCCTGTTCCGTCTGCCTTGTCGTACCAGCCCACAAAGGTGTAGCCGTCGTTGGCTGTGGCGGTAGCGGAGATGTTGCTGAAAGTCGCACCCCGGTAGACGTCCTTCCACTGATAGCCGGTGCCGTCTGTCAGGGAGGTAGACCAAATTTCTGTCTCATCGGGATTTGTCACGTAATTGCTCCACCCATCTAGTCTCACCGTTCCTCTTTCGCTGTTCGCCGTGGCAATCAGGATGGTATATCGGGGGATCATCTGAATCTGGTTGTTTACGATTTCATAGCCGGCGGGATATGTCACCTCCACATTTTCGCCAAAGGTGACATCGGTAAAGGTTGGCATGGTGTCATTATCCCACTCCATGCTGCCGTTTATGGCGCAGCCGGAGACGGAGGTAACTCCACTGTCAAGCGCCAGCAATCCATTGAAGGTGCCGCCTTGCAGAATGCCGCCTACATCGTCCCATTTATCATATAAGCATTTTGCAGAGCCATTAAAGATGCCGGCATAGATTTCATATGCTTGCGCCTCGGTTCCAGCCTCAAAGGTACCTCCATGAATATCGTATGCCTCCACATATGTAGTCCTGGTGTCGCTTTCATTTTGGAATGTGCCATCCCAGATAGTATTGACGCTTACGCTGTTCAAATAGGTGCCGCCTCTCAGAGTAATATAGGCGTCAGGCCCTGCGCCCCAATTGGATACGCAGTAGTAGCTATTGCTTGAAAAGGTGCCGCCGAAAATTTCCAGCCAAATATTGTTCCCGTTGATCGTGATCCCGCCACTGGAATTTACTTCTCCGGTTTTCTCATCGCTGGTATCCCGGATATAAACCGTGTTGCGCGCCTCCTCGGTGCCGCCGCTTATCTGGATGAAAGAAGTTGAACTTCCTGCGGTTTGCGTGATGGCAAAGCCATTCAAATCCAGGTCTATAGACTTGCTGATTGTAAGGACTTCCGTCAGGTCGATATTCCCGGTTAGCTTAATGCTGCCGCCCTGCGCAACGGCCTCTTCTAGCTCTTCAAAACTGTCGACTTCCGTCGGCGTGTCGCTATCATTCGCCAGCGCCGTCATCGGAAGTAGAGTCAGGAGCATAGCCATAACCAACAGAACGCCCCCGATGTACATTCTCTTGCCTTTTTTCATCATATCTTCTCCCTCATACAAAAGATCGGACGTTAAAAATTGGGGAATCGGCAAACTATGGGACATTGCCATCCCCCCGGGAGGGGGGGATGGCATCAGCGGGTACCCGCTGATGATGAGCCTTACCCAAATTATAGTTTTAAGCCTCTTCCCTGTCAATGCAAAATAGTAATTTTGTCGTATTACCGGACAAAACTGCACTGATTTTTTGACATATAGCTTATCTCAATGACTTCAACGTTCAAGTTATTCCTCGCCCTCGCTCCCAGTAATGTCAAACACAGCCACGGCGCTGAGCGTCCGTTATTTTTCAACCTTTGAGTCCGAGTCCACATAAACGACGCTCTCGCACGGCGGGCAGTAGCGCAGAGAGAATATGTCGCGGGCATCTTCGGTGACGCTGTAGTGAACAACCGCCGTGACGTGCTTGGCGTAGCGTTCGAGCAGAGACATAAACGCTGTGCCGGCATACTCTGCCCAATCATATAGTCTGTCACGCCATAAGCGCGGGAAATATATTCCACTTGCAGGGCAGTTTTCCCGAGCCTGTTATTTTGAAGGCGCAGAATCTGAGAGCAATTTTTGTGGGACAGGGATAGCAAGCAATGAGTGTATATGCACACTCAAAAAACGCTTTGCTGAGATTCCATCCCAAACCCTATAAAACTCAAAAACTCCCGGCCTCACGGTCGGGAGCTTTTTCGGCGGCGCGCCCTCGCGGGCGCTTATGTAATTGGTACAATGTATCGCTAAAAGGTTGGATATATATCTATAACTTGTCCCCCTGTACCAGTGAAATTGGAACCAACGGACCATGTTTCATTATTTATCATTGGCTTAAACTCAAATATTTCACCAGCAGGTATGCGCTCAGTTTCATATACCCAGCAATCCGATGCTGTATTGAGCATGCTCCTGCCCATATCCCATGTTAGCGGATATTCGTCGCCGCGCAGATACATTGTATTGTCAAGGCCGACGTCATAGTGGGCTCTTATGGTTGTAACTGTGCTGGCCATCGGCGTATAGCTTTCTACGGTGCCAGAGGCAAAAACGTAGCAGGTCTTGGCAGGCAGATATATGTCAAGCATTTTGCCGGTAACGCTACCAGACTTAATTTGTGCGGTAACAGAAGTGTCGAGAAGATTGGCCATGTTGTCCCCGCAGCCAAACCGCTCTCTGCGCGAATGGGAATCTGCCTGGTCTCGTTGCTTGTACCATTATTGAAGATTGCTATTATCTCCTGCCCGGTTGAATCACCACGCCGAGAGAAAGCGTATATGTTATTCTCAACTCACATTTCACGCTGCGTGCCGGTTTAAGATTTATAAAGATATTTCACTAGATGAGGTGCCGAGGAACACTTGATGCGGAGCTTAAGATTTTGCTTTTTTCTGCTTCACGAATGCGGTCAGCCATTTTTTGTATTTTATCTGTTATCCACATATACGCAGTTGTGCCTTCAGAATAATCGGCCTCCGCGTACATGTCCACACGTCCGTCTTCCCGCATCTGCTCTACCTGCTGCATAGCTTTTAGGTCGCCTTTTGGATAAATAGCGAAAGTTGCCCCGCCTCCTTTTTTCACGACGGAAAAGGCAGGAATATCGCTGGGGCCATCTGCTATATAAATCATGTTTTCGAAATGCACTCTGCGATTTTCTTCAGGTATGCTCGAATTCACATCAATACCATTAATTTTCCCAATACCCTTGTTGATTTCAAAAATCGCCCTTGTCTTCGATGTGTTGTCGATAGTATAGACAATTTCACTTATCACAATGTTTCCCTCATCATCCGGAGCTTCTATCAGTTCACATCCCCATATGCCGTCCACGAACTTCATAAGCTCTGTGCCGCGTACTATTTCAGCGAACCCGGTACTCACAATATAGTGTTCAACCTGTATTCCATACTCTGAGTAAGTCTTGTCATCTATAAACATTTTCTTAGTTTTTTCAAATATTTCGGGGATTCCTCTGTAGAATTTCTGTTTAGATCCATATCCACGCAGCCGCTTATTGCTTAGGCCTCGTAATCTCCCATTGTGTGCGCACTCAATGAAATAATTCAGATAATATGTATCTCTGTTTACGCGAATATGATTCTGGCTAAGTTGCTTGACTCTTTCATTTACTTCATCCCAAAATGGTTTAGCTTCTATACCGTAATCTTCAAAAATGGGGTCTTGCATATACCCATTTATGAGGGTCATGTCACAGTCCCATATAACAGCGATTATATTTGCCAAAGTCTGATCCTCCTGTGTGGTGTGTGTTTAGTTTGCTATTAAAGATTGATAAACAATATACGCGATTCAATTATACTGCACGGAAATCTTCAAGGCAACCATAAACCCAAAGGCCCCAGTGTTATAGGATTGTCAAAGATATTGGACGGCGAACTCGTTAGGAGAGGACCAGTTAAGGGGTCTCATAGGAAAGTTATTGGAGCGGCGGTTATGGGCAGCTAGCTGCCTGGCGAAGTCAGCGAGAGAGAAGAAACTGTGACAGGAGTAAAATCGCTTCTGGTCCTCCCGGTGGCTGCACTCCACCTTGCCATTGTGGCGTGGTGTGTAGGGACGGATGAGCTTATGGCGGACCTTTAACTGGGCGGCAGTCACTTCAAACAAAGTTGGAAGATCCCGCCTGCTGTTGGAGAAGTGGTTGGTAAATTCAAAGCCGTTGTCAGTCTGGACGCACTCCACTCGGATGCCCCGGCGGGCGAACCACTTAAACAACTTTTTCAGGAAGTCGGCGGAGGAAAAGGTGGACTGCTCCGGGTAGGCAGCCAGGAAGCGCAGGCGTGTGAACTCGTCAATGGCAGTGTACTGGTACAGACACAGTTCCGGGTCGGTGATGCAGCGGCGGGGGACCACCTTCACGTCCACCTGGACCCGCTGTCCTGGGTAGGTCATCTGCTGGTAGGGCTTGGGCTTGTAGGCCGGTTTCTTCTCTGCCGTTGGAAATAGTCCCAGCTTTCTCATCACCCGGAACAGGCTCTCTGGCCGCGGGTATATCCCCTCTGCCGCAGACGGTGCCACAGTTCCGTCATGCCCAGCGTGGGATTTCTCCGGCGCATATCGCGGATCAGTTTCAGCTCTGCTTCCGTGTGCTGATTCGGGTGGCTGTGGGGCCGACGGGACCGGCAGGCTAATGACTCCGGTGTGCCATTTCAGTGTTTCTTCCAGAAGTAGATATACGACCTACTTTTGTTATGCTTCCGGCTGGCCCGGCTGACACCGTATTTCTCCGCATACTTCATCAGGGATTGCCGATCTCTTGCTCATGAAGGATATAGCCCCTTCGCCTACAGTTGTTGTCTGTAACTCCATCTATAACCGATGAGGCCTTATCCGTCTTCCTTCTTTTACTTCTTCTGTCCAATATGTATTGTACTCCTACAAGTCATTTACTCCTTTGTTAACAGAATTATCTTGAATTATTGGTGCCTCTCGCATATAATACAAGTAGGGTAATCCCTACTTTCTATACCGAGGTGATACAGATGGATGTGTTCATGGACAATGCCAAGGTGATGTCCAAGGGCCAGATAACGATTCCCAAGGACGTGCGCGACGCGCTGGGCGTATCCAGCGGCGACCGCGTGACATTCATAGTGGAGGGACAGAGCGTCCGCATGGTCAACTCGGCGGTCTACGCGATGCAGATGCTCCAGCGGGAAATGGCTGGCGAGGCCGAGCGCAGCGGGCTTACGAGTGAGGACGACGTGAACGCGCTCATAGCAGATATGCGCAGTGAGGGCGCGGACGAATGAAGGTGCTCATAGACACGAACATTCTCATTTCTGCCGCACTCAGTTCGGGCGACACATCTGGCATACGCCAAGGCGGTGACGCACCCGAATCACGCCGTAGTCTGCGAGCAGAACATAGACGAGCTGCGGCGCGTATTCAACCGCAAGTTCCCCACAAAGCTGTACGCGATGGAACGCTTTCTTGCGACGGCGCTCATGTCCATTGAAGTTGTGCCGGTTCCCGAGCCTGAGGCAGACGCCGAGCAGAGTGTGCGCGACGTGGCAGACAGGCCAATACTTCGCGCCGCCATAGCAAGCGGTGTGGATGTGCTCCTGACCGGCGACAAGGACTTCCTCGAATCGGGCATCAAGTACCCGAAAATAGTGACCGCCGCCGAGTTCCTGGCTATGAAGTGAATAGAAGTGCCGCCTGAAACGAACAGCACCCCAATTGTTAGACAGCATGGTATACTGAATAACAATTGGGGTGCTGTTCGCGGTTGGGAGACGGGCTCTTTTCGTCTGTTTCCCCGTGCCCGCGCACGGACCGCCCCCGGACACGGCGTGGCCTCGGCGCGGGCGGATTGCCGGAATGAACTCCTCCCCCGTGCGCGAATCGCCCCTGGACGCAGCCTGGTTAGCCCTGAAGGCCGCGGGACTGCCGGACCATGTCCTCGACAACTATGTCGAAAATCTCCCCCAGCGAGGCGCAGTACTCGAGCACTTTCCAGGGCTCGTTCGTGTGGAAATGTATCTTCATGACCGCCTCGTCGCCCACGGCGATCAGGCAGTCGCCATTAAATCTCGCGCGGAACTCATCGGCGAGAGCGTCCTCGTCCAGAGGGCAGCCCTCAATAAGCAGCTGTGTGTCGTAGCGGAATTCCTCCATCTGTCATGCGTCCTTTCATGAAAAATCTCGTTTGAGCTCGCGCATGTAGAACGACCTCGCGTCCACGGCCCTCATCGTGGCGAGTATGCCGTCGAGGTGGTCGTACTCGTGCTGCAGCAGCTCGGACCAGTCGCCCTCCAGCTCCATCCTCTGTGGGCAGAAGTTCTCGTCCAGATAGTCTATGACCGCTCTGCGGCGGCGGCGCACCTTCACCAGCAGGCCGGGGAAGGACATGCAGTCGTCGAGCAGCTCATATGTCTCGCCGTCCGGGAAACTGAGGCGCGGGTTCACAAAGACATAGGGCCTGTCCGTTAGCATGTATATGAGCCTCTTCGGCACGCCTATCTGCGGCGCGGCCACCGCCCTGCCCGCGCCGTGCCTCGCGCGGTAGTCCAGCAGAGTGTCGTGCAGGTCAGCGATCCAGCCCCCGAGCGCGTCCGCCTCGGAGCGCGCCACCTCGCCGGAGACCTTATAGAGCCTCTCATCCCCCAGCAGCAGTATCTCACGTACCATAAACGGTCCCTCCCTGTCACTGTTTTCGCCATTATATCACGCCTCTGCCCCCAATGGAAGTCCGCCTTCCGCCTCCCCCAAGGCGCCGTCCCAAAAATGTGGACAATATGGCCCCGCGCGCGTTATAATATGTGTTTATGAAGACTTATGAAGCCGGAAAATGCGATATAGTTGTGATAGGCGCGGGCCACGCGGGTATAGAGGCCGCGCTGGCGGCCGCGCGCCTGGGGCTCGAGACGGTCTGCCTCGCCATAAACCTCGACAGCGTGGGCAATATGCCCTGCAACCCCGCCATAGGCGGCACGGGCAAGGGACATCTGGTGCGGGAGCTGGACGCCCTAGGCGGCGAGATGGCCAGGGCGGCGGATTTGGCGTGCATACAGTACCGGATGCTGAACCGCGGCAAGGGCCCCGCCGTGTACTCCCTGAGGGCGCAGGCGGACCGCCGGCGCTATCAGGAGGTCATGAAGGAGGCTCTGGAGCGCCAGGAGCGGCTGCGCCTGATACAGGCGGAGGCGGTGGACATCGGCCTGGACGGCTCCGGGCGGGTCTCGAGCGTCACCACGCACACGGGCGCCGTCTGGCGCTGCCGGGCGGCCATAGTCTGCACCGGCACCTATCTGCGCGGGCGCACGATAGTCGGCGAGGTGCTGCGCGAGTCCGGGCCCGACGGCCTGGCCGCCAGCGGGCCGCTCTCGGAGCGCCTCGCCGAGCTCGGCCTCGGCCTGCGCCGCTTTAAGACGGGCACGCCCCCGCGCGTGAACGCGCGGAGCGTCGATTTCTCGCGCATGGAACTGCAGGAGGGCGACGCCGAACCCGAGCCCTTCTCGTTTTCGACGGAGACCCCGCCCATAAACCGCGCCAGCTGCTATCTCACGTATACAAACGAGCGCACGCACGAGATCATACGCGCCAACCTGGACCGCTCGCCGCTCTACTCCGGCGTGATAACCGGCACCGGGCCGCGCTACTGCCCGAGCATAGAGACAAAGGTCATGACCTTCCCCGACAAGCCCCGCCATCAGCTCTTCATCGAGCCGATGGGGCTCAACACGCTCGAACTCTACGTGCAGGGCTTTTCGAGCTCGATGCCCGAGGAGGTGCAGATTGAGATGCTGCACACGATACCGGGCCTCGAGCGCGCGGAGATAACCCGGCCCGCCTACGCCATAGAGTACGACTGCGTGGACCCGCTGGAGCTCCGTCCCACGCTCGAGACGAAAAAGGTCCCCGGCCTCTACGGCGCGGGGCAGTTCAACGGCTCCAGCGGCTACGAGGAGGCGGCCGTGCAGGGCTTCATGGCCGGCGTGAACGCCGCGCTGAAAATCCTCGGCCGGGAACCGTTCGTGCTGCGGCGCAGCGAGGCCTACATCGGCGCGCTGATAGACGACCTCGTCACCCGCGGCACGAACGAGCCCTACAGGATGATGACCTCGCGCAGCGAGTACCGGCTGATCCTCCGCCAGGACAACGCCGACGAGAGGCTGACCAAATATGGCTATGCTCTCGGCCTCGTGAGCGAGGCGCGCTACGAGGCCGTCAGGGCCAAGTACGCCGCCGTGGAGGCGGAGATGGAGCGGCTTGAGAACACACACATCGCGCCCACGCCGGAGCTGGCCTCCGCCCTGGAGGCCCTGGGGGAGAGCGCGCCGGCCAGCGGCGTGAGCCTCGCCTCGCTCATCCGCCGGCCTAGGGTCGGCTACGGCGACCTGGCGGAATTCGACCCGGACAGGCCGGCTCTGCCGCGCCCTGTCACGGATCAGGTGGAGATACGGCTCAAATATGCCGGCTATATAAGGCGGCAGCTCAGGCAGGTGGAGGAGTTCTCCCGCATGGAGGACAGGCCCCTCCCGCCGGACCTCGACTACTCCTCTGTCCCGGGCCTGCGCACCGAGGCGCGGCAGAAGCTCGCCGCCGTGCGGCCCGAGAGCTTCGGCCGGGCCGGCCGCATCTCCGGGGTCTCCCCGGCGGACATGGCCGCGCTGATGGTATATCTGGGGAGGGATGGGAGATGACAAAGCGCGCCGTGCTTGGCTTTTCTGGCGGGGTGGACAGCGCCGTCTCCGCCGCGCTCCTCCGCGAACAGGGCTTCGAGGTGCACTGCCTCTATCTGGAGACAGGCTCCGGGGAGGAGGCCGCCGCCAGGGCCGGGGCCGGGGCCCTCGGCCTCCCCCTGAGGGTGTACGACGCCCGCGCGGAGCTTGAAAAATACGTCTGCGCCCCCTTCGCCGAGGGCTGCTGCCGCGGCCTCACCCCCAGCCCCTGCGTCATGTGCAACCCGGAGGTAAAGCTGCGCCTGCTCCTGGAATACGCGCTGGAGCTCGGCGCAGAGCACATCGCCACCGGGCACTACGCCCGCGCGGAGTCCGGTGCGCTCTATATGGGCCGCCCGGGGAACGACCAGAGCTACATGCTCTGCCGCATCCGCCCCGAGCAGCTCGCGCGCCTCGTCCTGCCCTTGGGCGGCTATGTGAAGGACGAGGTCCGCCGTCTCGCCTCTGAGCTCGGTCTCCCCAGTGCCTCGAAGAGCGACAGCATGGAGCTCTGCTTCGTCCCGGACGGCGACTTCGCCGCCTGGATAGAGCGCCGCGGCGAGGCCCCGCCTCCGGGGGCGCTGATATACCGGGGCCGCGCCGTCGGCGAGCACCGCGGGATACACCGCTACACCCTCGGCCAGCGCCGTGGGCTGGGCTTCGCGGCCGGCCGGCGCGTCTATGTCTCCGCCATCGACCCCGTGGAGAACACCGTCACCCTCTCCGACGGCGGCGGCCTCTTCGAGAGCGAGGTGCGCGCCGCCGGCGTCAGGTGGCTGGTCCCCAAGCCGGAGGCCCCCTTCCGCTGCCTGGCGAGAATACGCCACTCGCGCTCCGCCGCCCCGGCCCTCTGCCTCGCGGAGGGGGACGCCGTGACGCTGCGCTTCGACAGCCCCCAGCGCGCGCCCACCGGCGGACAGGCCGCAGCCGTGTACTCGCCGGAGGGGCGGCTGCTCTGCGGCGGAATAATAACCCAAACTATTGACAACCACGGCGTTTTGGTATAACATTCATGCTGTATTAGGTTCTGTGGTACAGTAACGCTGCGGACGGAGTGATGACTTTGGCGATGATATCCATCAATTTAAGGGATTCCCGCCCAATTTACGAGCAGGTGAAGGACGCCTTCCGCCGGCTCATAATATCCGGCGCCCTCACGCCCGAGGAGAAGCTCCCCTCGGTGCGCGAGCTGGCCGCCCAGCTCGTCATCAATCCCAACACCATACAGCGGGCCTACCGCGAACTGGAGGCGGAGGGCTACATAAGCTCGATTCCGGGCAAGGGCAGCTTTGCCTGCGCAAAAAGCAGCATTGACGACAGCCGTGTGCGGGAACTTTTGAAGGTTTTTGACGACTCAGTAACTGAGCTGCTCTTCCTCGGCAAGTCCCCCGGGGAGCTGAAGAGCAGGATCGACGGGAAGGGGGATGCCCAGAAATGATAGAGCTCCGCGACGTTGTCAAGGAATTCGAGGGCTTCCGCGCGCTCGACTCTCTCAGCCTCACCGTGCCGCGCGGCTCTGTCTACGGCCTGGTGGGCCCCAACGGCGCCGGCAAGACCACGGCCATACGCCACATGGCCGGCATACTCCGCCAGGACTCCGGTGAGGTGCTGATAGACGGCGAGCCGGTCTACGAAAACGTCAGGGCGAAATCCTGCCTGGCGTACATCCCGGACGACGTGTTCTTCTTCCCCCAGGCCAGCGTGCAGGACATGATGCACTTCTACCGCGGCATCTACCCCAGGTTTGACGAGCAGCGTTTCAACCGCCTGGCCGGTGTCTTTGAAATGGATATCAGGCGCCCCATGCGCCGGCTCTCCAGGGGCATGCAGAAGCAGGCCGCCTTCTGGCTGGCCGTCTCGTTCCACCCGGAGGTCCTCATACTGGATGAGCCCGTGGACGGGCTCGACCCGGTCATGCGCCGCCAGGTCTGGGGCATAATCATGCAGGACGTGGCCGAGAACGGGGTCACCGTCCTGATCTCCTCGCACAACCTCCGCGAGCTGGAGGACGTGTGCGCCCGCGTCGGCATGCTCTCGCGCGGCGCGCTGCTGCTGGAGCGCGGCCTCAGCGACCTGCAGGACAACCTCAGCAAAATCCAGCTCGCCCTGCCTGACGGCGCTTCCCTGCCCGCCGGGCTGGACGTGCTGCACTGCTCCGGCCCCGGCCGGCTCAAAACCCTCATAGTCCGCGGCAACAGCCAGGAAGTGGAGCGCCGTCTCGCGGAGCTGAACCCCCTGTTCATGGACTCCGTCCCGCTGACTCTCGAGGAAATCTTTATCTACGAACTGGGAGGCGCAGACTATGCGGTCAAGGACGTCGCTCTTTAATCCGGCGCTGTTCAAAAAGACCGTGCTCCGCTTCTGGCCGGTCTGGTTCATTTACGCCTTTATCTGGATACTCGCCTTTCCCATAGGCATAGGCGGCGAGTTCGCGCGCTATTCGCGCCTGTACACCCCCGAGGCCGGGGCGGTTTATGCCCTGGTGGGCATGCCGCTCGACGCGGTCTCGTCGCCATACGCGCATGTGCTGAGCCTGATAGCCTCCTGCGCCTCCGCGGCGGCTGTGTTCAGCCACCTCTACTCCCAGCGCAGCGCGTCTGCCTATGGCTCGCTGCCCATACGCCGTGAGGGGGCGTTCATCACCCTCTCGCTCGCCGGGCTTCTGCCCCTGCTGGCGGCAAACGTCCTGGTGGCCGCCTGCGCGCTGGCGGCGGAGGCGCTGTGCGGCAAGCTGGTGCTCTGGCCGGTGCTCACCTGGCTGGGGGTCGTCTCGCTCGAGTGCGTCGCGTTTTTCGGCATATCCGCCTTCTGCGCGCAGCTCACGGGCAATCTGATAGTTCTGCCTGTGCTCGTCGCGGTGCTGACCAGCGCCGCCGCCATCGCCCAGACCCTGCTGACAGGGCTGCTGAGGGTCTTTGTGTTCGGTTACAGCGACAGGGGCTCCAGCTTTGAGCTGCTCTCCCCCGTCGCCGGCCTCAGCCGCTATATCAGGGCGGTTCCCGTATATGAGGAGGCCGGGGACGGCGTCTCATATCTCGCGGGCTACACCTTCTCCGGCTGGGAGTGCGCGCTGATATACGCCGCCGCCGGCGCCGTGCTGCTCGCGCTGGCCCTGCTGCTCTACCGCCGCCGCGCCTTGGAGACCGCCGGGGATGTCGTTGCGGTCCCCTGGCTGCGGCCCGTATTCAAGTATCTCCTGGCCCTCGGCTGCTCGCTCGCGCTCGGCAGCGTCCTCTTCTCCCTCGCATCGGGCGATGTGCGCTACGGCACGGCGCCCTACGCCGTCGAGCTGGCGGTTTTCATGTGCTTCGGGGCCTTCATCGGCTACTTCGCCGCCGAAATGCTGATAAAGAAGAGCTTTTCCGTGTTCCGCGGCGCGCGCCGCTGGGCCGGACTGGGGGCCGTATGCCTCTGCGCCGCCGTGTTTGTCCTAGTGTGCGAGACGGGACTGTTCGGCTATGAGACCCGGGTCCCCCAGAGGGACGATATCGTCTCTGTGGACGTGGACGTGAGCGGCAACGACGGCCGGGCGGCCCACCTCACGGACGGGGAAGGCATCGCCTCCGTCCTCGCGCTGCATGAGTCCATAATCTCCCACAAGGCCGGCCACGAGGAACAGGCCAACGAGGACGCCGTGGTATTTCCCGCCATCTTCCCGGCCTCCACCGCCACGGACATCTCGCTCGGCTACGCCGGGGAGGACGGGGAGGACGGGGACGACCGCTCAAACCCCGAGTGCTGGGCCATAATGAACCT
The DNA here is from genome assembly GCA_944385755.1 of uncultured Oscillospiraceae bacterium. Classification (GTDB taxonomy): domain Bacteria; phylum Bacillota; class Clostridia; order Oscillospirales; family Oscillospiraceae; genus Scatomorpha. The sequence continues at coordinate 6,134 of CALWYN010000122.1, read as the reverse complement.
CAAGTACACTCTCGCCGACGGCTCGACCGTCTCCCGCGCCTACTCGCTGCTCGGCCGCGACACCTGGGGGGACATCCGCTCGCTGGAGTCGCTCATGAACACCCCGGCCGCCATCGAGTCGCGCAAAGCCACCGACTTCCCCGTGACGCTGGAGAATATCATGTACGCCAGCGTGTACTCCGGCTACTACGGCCTGGGCGGAGGGGAGGAATACACCCTCGAACTCAGCGAGGAGGACGCCCACGAGCTATACTACGACTGCATCCTCCCGGACATGGCCGACGGGACCATCGGCCTCGTCTGGCTGGTACAGGACAACGGGTACTACGACAGCGTCTACGACTGCTCGATATACATAGAGTGCTACGAGCGCCTCCGCACCCTCGACGGGGGCGAGCGGTACCAGAGCTTCCACGTCGTGCCGAACGAGAACTCGCTTCGCACGAACGCCTGGCTGGCCGACCACGGCGTCCGCCCGCTGACCCTCAGCGAGGCCATGGAGGCCTCCGAGGCCGCGCAGGGCCTGTATTAAACGGCGCGCGGCGCCACCCCGATAAAAAGAGGCGGCGGACAGAATGTCCGCCGCCCTTATTCGTCTCTCAGGCCAGGCCCAGCGTCTGCTCCAGCCGCGTGAACATACCCTGCGGCGTGAGCCCCGGCGGGTCCAGGTCGTATTTGTAACTGTTTCCCTCCGAGGAGAGGAATTCCGCCCTCAGGCCCTCGTCCCCCATCAGGGTCAGCGTGAGCTCCGCGCCGTCGGCAAAGCTGAGGGATATGGTCTCCGCCCCCTCCTCCGGGTTGCCGCGCGAGACGTAGTACTCGCTGTTCGTGAACTGGATGAGCATGCTGTTCAGAGCAGTGAACTCGGGCTTGCTCTCGGCGCCGTCCGTCCCCACGGCCGTCGCCCCGCCCAGGGACGAGGCCTCTATGCTCTCGGCCAGTTCCCGCCTGAACTCCTTCTGGCCACCCGACCAGATCACGCCCCAGATTATGAAGGCAATCCCCGCCACAAAGGCGAGAACGGCGATGACGGCGCAGATGATGAACACGTTGGCTCTCAGGCTGTGTTTTCTGTCGCTCACGGCAGTGCCCTCCATTTTTTTCTATTATAGCAGCCGGTTTCCGCGCTGTCAACCTGGCTATTTACATCCGCGCGGCTTTTGTATATAATACTATAGCTAAAAATCTATCTTAAAGAGTGGTTTGAAAATAATATGATGATTGAATTTGACGAGTACAAATCCAAACTCAACGCCATAAAGCCCGATTTGGAGGGCCTGGGCCGCGCGCTGAAGCTCGACGACGCCAGAGCGGAGATAGCCTCCCTGGAGGCCGAGAGCGCCCGGGAGGGTTTCTGGAACGACGTCCAGAACTCCCAGAAGGTGCAGAAGCGCCTCAAGCAGCTGCAGAACAAGGTCGCCAGGTACGAGAAGCTCTGCGCCCAGTGGGACGACCTGATGGCCATCTGCGAGATGGCCCTGGAGGAGAACGACGACAGCATGCTCGACGAGCTCAAGAGCGGCTACGCCGGGTTTGAGGAGACGCTCGAGGCCATGCGCCTGAGCACCCTGCTCTCCGGCGAGTACGACGCGAACAACGCCATACTCACGATACACCCCGGCGCCGGCGGCACGGAGGCCCAGGACTGGGCCCAGATGCTCTACCGCATGTATACGCGCTGGGCCGAGCGCCACGGCTACACCTACACCCTGCTCGACTGGCAGGACGGCGAGGAGGCCGGCATCAAGTCCGCCTCCATCAAGATAGAGGGCGAGAACGCCTACGGCTATCTCAAGAGCGAGCACGGCGTCCACCGCCTCGTGCGGATAAGCCCCTTCGACGCCTCCGGCCGTCGGCAGACCAGCTTCGCCGCCGTCGAGGTCATGCCCGAGATAACGGACACCGGCGAGATCGAGCTGCGCGACGAGGACATCAAGATGGACGTGTTCCGCTCCTCCGGCGCGGGCGGGCAGAAGGTCAACAAGACCTCCAGCGCCGTGCGCCTCACGCACCTGCCCACCGGCATCGTCGTCTCCAGCCAGGTGGAGCGCAGCCACTTCCAGAACCTCGAAAACTGCAAGGAGATGCTCCGCGCCAAGCTCGCCGAGATAAAGGAGCGCGAGCACCTGGAGAAGATAAGCGACATCAAGGGCGTCCAGATGAAGATAGACTTCGGCAGCGCCATACGCAGCTATGTGTTCATGCCCTACACCCTGGCCAAGGACACGCGCACGGGCTTTGAGAACGGCAACATCAACGCCGTAATGGACGGCGACATAGACGGCTTCATAAACGCCTATCTCGCCATGAAGGCCGGGAGCTGAACTGTAAAGGCAGGCGGGGAAGAATGAAAAGACGGCTCACCTCCGCGTTTCTGATATTCACCGTGCTCGTGCTGATGCTCTTCGGCGGCAGCGTCTGCCGCGCCCCGGACTATCCGGAGCCGGGCAGCTTTCCCACGCGCAGCCCCTCCATGTCCGCCATGCCCCCAGAGCCCTCCGCGAGCCCGGAGGCCGGCGCCGGCCCGTCCTCCACGCCCTCCGCGCAGCCGGAGAGCTACACCGTCAGCTTCATAGGCGACATCACGCCCGACTCCGTGGCCGCCTACCGCAGCTCGCCCCAGGGCTATCAGAGCGTCGTGACGCCGGACAACCTGGGTTATGTGTTTGAAAAAACCGTGCAGTACTTTGAGGGCGACGACTTCACCCTGGCCAATTTCGAGTGCGTCCTCTCGAACTATGACGTCGCGGAGGACAAGAACTTCACCTTCCGCGCCCCGCCGGAGTACGCGGGCCTGCTCACGGAGGGCGGGGTCGATTTCGTCACGCTCGGCAACAACCACGCCGGGGACTTCGGCCTGCAGGGCTACGAGGACACCAAGGCCGCGCTCGACTCCGCCGGCGTTGCCTACGCCGGGCGGGACGAATATGCGCTCTATGAGACGGAGAGCGGCCTCGTGATAGGCGTCTACGCCCTCTCCTTCGGCAGCGCGGAGCAGATACGCGCCGGCGTCTCCGCCCTGGAGGAGGCTGGCGCGGAGTTCATCATCGCGGCCCTCCACTGGGGCGACGAGGGCAGCTACGACGTCAACCCCACCCAGCTCGAACAGGGCCGCGCGGCCATTGACGCCGGCGCGGACGTGGTCTACGGCTCCCACCCGCACACCCTGCAGCCCGTCGAGTATTACAACGGGCACTACATATTCTACAGCATGGGCAACTGGTCCTTCGGCGGGAACACGGACCCGCCCGACAGGGACACGGCCATAGCCAGGCTCACCCTGGAGCGCGGCGCAGACGGCGAGGTCGCCGTGACCGGCCTCGAGCTCATACCCTGCGCCTGCTCTGGCGACGCGGACGGCAACAACTATCAGCCCGTCCCCTACGCCGAGGGCAGCGAGGAGTACGCGCGCACCCTCTCCAAGCTCGACGGCAGCTTCACCGGCGCGGACCTGACCATATCCTACGAATACGGTTTCAACGAGTATTGACGCACCCGCCGCGCCGCGCGGCAATCGGGCCACCGCCCGGGACAAGGAGCAGATTTCAATGGATGAAGAAAAAATAAGGGAGGCCGCGCGCCTCTTTCTGGAGGGCATAGGCGAGGACCCGCTGCGCGAGGGCCTCATGGACACGCCCGGGCGCATAGTGCGCATGTGCCATGAGCTCTTCGCCGGCTACGGCTCGGACGCCTCTGAGCATCTCGCCACCCGTTTCGAGGCCCCCGCCGGCGGCGGCGTGGTCATAGAGCGGGGCATCCGCTTCTACAGCGTCTGCGAGCACCACCTGCTGCCCTTTTTCGGGCAGGCGGCCGTGGCCTATCTGCCCGAGGGCGAGGTGGTCGGCCTGAGCAAGATCGCCCGCACCGTGGAGGTCTACGCCCGGAGGCTCCAGCTCCAGGAGCGCATGACGGCCCAGATAGCCGACGCCCTCGCGGGCTCGCTCTCGGCGCGCGGCGTCCTGGTCGTGACCGAGGCGGAGCACCTCTGCATGTCCATGCGCGGCGTGTCCAAGCCCGGCTCCACCACGCTCAGCTTCGCCGCCCGCGGCGAATTCGAGGCCGACGGCGCCCTGCGCGCGGAGGCCTTCCGCCTCCTGGGGCTCTGAGCGCGATGCGGATAGGCCGCCGGGAATTCGACACCCATAACGGGTGCTATATAATGGGCATACTCAACGTCACCCCCGACTCGTTCTCCGACGGCGGCCGCCACGGCTCCGTAGCGGCCGCCCTGGAGCACGCGCGCCTCATGGCATCCGAGGGGGCGGACATAATCGACGTCGGCGGCGAGTCCACCCGCCCGGGCCACGTCCCCGTCCCGGAATCGGAGGAGCTGGAGCGGGTCATCCCGGTGGTGGAGGCCCTTCGCCGCGAGCTCGACATCCCCATCTCCGTGGACACATACAAGAGCTCCGTGGCCGAGGCCGCCCTCAGGGCCGGGGCGGACATGATAAACGACGTCTGGGGCTTCAGGCGCGACACGCGCATGGCCTCCGTCGTCGCCGCTCACGGCGCCGCCTGCTGCCTCATGCACAACCGCGAGAGGGCGGAGTACTCCGACTTCATGCCGGAGCTCCTCTCCGACCTCGCGGAGAGCGCACGTATAGCCCGCGAGGCCGGAGTGGCGGAGGACAGGATAGTCCTCGACCCGGGCATCGGCTTCGCCAAGAGCCCTGAGCAGAACCTGACGGCGATGAACCGCCTCGGCGAGTTGCGCTCGCTCGGCTACCCCGTCCTGCTGGGCGCCTCGCGCAAATCCGTCATCGGCCTGGCCCTGGGCCTCCCGGTGGCCGAGAGGCTCGAGGGCACGATTGCCGCCTCCGTGCTCGGATTCCTGCGCGGAGCCGCCTTTTTGCGCGTCCACGACGTGCGGGCCAATCTCCGCGCCGTCCGGATGGCGCGCGCCATAGTTTCGGAGGCACTGTGATGGATGAAATACGCATAAGCGACCTGGCCGTGTTCGCGAACCACGGCGTCATGCCGGAGGAGACGGCCCTGGGACAGAAGTTCCTCGTCTCCCTCTCCCTCCGCCGCGACCTGCGCCCCGCCGCGCTCAGCGGCGACCTCTCTCGCTCGGTGAACTACGCCGAGGCCTGCGCCTTCACAAGCGAGTTCCTGCGCGGGCACACCTTCGCGCTGATAGAGTCCGCGGCCGAGGCCCTCGCCGCGGAGCTGCTGGAGCGATACGACATCGACAGCGCCGCCGTGGAGCTCAAAAAGCCCTGGGCTCCCATCGGCCTCCCGCTCGAGTGCGTCTCCGTGCGCATAGAGCGCGCCTGGCATACTGCCTACATCGCCCTCGGCTCAAACCTGGGGGACCGGGAGGCGTATCTGGACGGCGCGGTCGCCGCCCTCCGCTCCGCCGCCGGCTGCCGGGTACAGCGTGTCTCCGGCTTTATAGTCACGGAGCCCTACGGCGGCGTGGAGCAGGGCGATTTCCTGAACGGCTGCCTCGAGCTGCGCACGCGCCTCGCTCCCCGAGAGCTGCTGGAGCTGCTGCACTCGATAGAGGGCGCCACCCACCGCGAGCGGACCGTGCGCTGGGGGCCGCGCACGCTCGATCTGGACATACTCTACTACGACTCCCTCGTCCTCGACTCGCCGGTGCTCACCATACCCCACCCCGACCTGCACAACAGGGATTTCGTGCTGCGCCCCCTGGCCGAGATAGCCCCGCAGCACCGGCACCCCCTCCTGAACCGCACCACCGCCCAGCTTCTGGCCGACTTGGGACTGCGAGATACAGACATGTGAAAAAGCGCGGCCCCCGCACAGCTGTGCGGGGGCCGCGCCCAGATTGTCAAAAAACCTCGTAGAGTTTCGCCGCCGCAGCGGAGAAATAAAGTCAGATCCGTTTTTCCCGGCGACATGTGCGTCGGGAAAAACACTTCTCGGCCCGCAAACGTGCAAGTCGTTCGCCCCAAACGGTTTTGTGGTCCCCGCGCAAACCCGGCGAAGCGGTTTGCGTGGGGCGAGGAGGCACGACGGAATGGATGAGCTTTCCCGCCTGCGGGGAAGCGAAGGATATGGAGTCCGCGCCGACGATGTGCGCTGCAGGGGGCCGCGCCGCTCTGTTCTCTTTTCAGCCTATGGTGCCCGAGGCCGTTATAAACTCCAGCTCCTCGCCGCCGTAGCTG
>CALWYN010000121.1 GCA_944385755.1 uncultured Oscillospiraceae bacterium | reverse complement strand
GGCCGCGATTTCGGACGCCGGGTGAAAACCGGATTTTAGTGGAGATTGTACCCAAGCGCCTTTCTCTTTGGGGGTCCGGGGACATTTCTTTTGGGCGCAGGCAAAAGAAATGCCCCCGGGGAGTCCCTGGCCGCAGTCCGGGCAGTATATTGCTTTTCTCCCCCGCGCGGTTTATACTCGTCCCGGGAGGGATGAACATGCAATTCAAATTCTGCCATTTCAACTTCAACGTGCTCGACCTGGACCGCAGCCTGAAATTCTACCGCGAGGCCCTCGGCCTTGAGCCCGTCCGCGAAAAGACGGCGGGGGACGGCTCGTTCAGGCTGGTCTACCTGGGGGACGGCGAAACGCCTTTCCAGCTCGAGCTCACCTGGCTGCGGGACCGCAGCGAGCCCTATGATCTCGGCGAGGGCGAGATACACCTGGCCCTCTATGTGGACGACTACGCGGCCGCCCGGGCCAGGCACGAGGAGATGGGCTGCGTCTGCTTCGTGAACGACGCCATGGGCATATACTTCATCGAGGACCCGGACGGCTACTGGATAGAGATTCTGCCCGCGTCCCGCTGAGGCGTCGCATCCCCAATTTAATGAAAATCGTGCTTTTGCCATCTGTTCATTTTCACATTCTTTTGCTATAATATCCTCAAGAGGGCGGACGGCCCAATTTGAGAGAGGACGATGTATGTGATTTCACATGGGAAAGAGGTAAAGGTCTTTGCCGGAAACTCCAACCGCGCGCTGGCCGAGGCCATATGCGACAATCTGAGCAAGAAGCTCGGTGCGTGCACGGTATCCGCCTTCGCCGACGGGGAGGTCTCGCTGGGCCTGGCAGAGCCGGTGCGCGGTTCAGACGTTTTTATAGTGCAATCCACCTGCAAGCCCGTAAATGACAACCTGATGGAGCTCCTGGTCATGATAGACGCCATGCGCAGGGCGTCGGCCGGGCGCATAACCGCCGTGATGCCCTATTTCGGCTACGCGCGGCAGGACCGCAAGGCCAAGAGCCGTGACCCCATATCCGCCAAGCTGGTCGCCAATCTGATAACCTCCGCGGGCGCGGACCGCGTGCTCACCATGGACCTGCACGCCGCGCAGATCCAGGGCTTTTTCGACATACCCGTGGACAACCTCTTCGGCGCGCCCATCCTCGCCAACCACTATCTCAAGCAGTTCGGGCGCGGGAACGACGATTTCGTCGTGGTCTCGCCCGACGTGGGCAGTGTGGCCCGGGCGAGGAGCTTCGCCCAGAAGCTCGACATGTCCCTCGCCATAGTGGACAAGCGCCGCCAGAAGGCCAATTTCTCCGAGGTCATGAACATAATAGGCGACGTCTCCGGCAAGAACGTCATATTGCTCGACGACATGGTGGACACGGCGGGCAGCCTCTGCCACGCGGCGGAGGCCCTGGCGAAAGACGGCAAGGCCAGGGACATCTACGCCTGCGCCAGCCACGGCGTGCTCTCCGGCCCCGCGCTGGAGAGGATAGAGCACAGCCCCATAAAAGAGCTGATACTGCTCGACACCATCCCCTATCCGCAGGGGCAGGAGATGTTGGGCAAGATCAAGTATCTCTCCGTGGCCTCCCTCTTCGCCGAGGCCATAGAGCGCATCTATGAGGAGGTCTCCATCTCCTCGCTCTTCGACTGATGCTGTTCGGGAGGGACAGCCGGGGCGGCGTGGAGTGGATAATCGCATTTCTCGGCAACCCGGGGCCCAAATATGAGGGAACGCGGCACAACGCGGGCTTCGCCGCCGGGGCGGCGATGGCCAGGCGCCTCGGCGTGAAGATTGACCGGCTGCGCTTCCGCGCGCTGACGGCCAGGGCCGGTATTGGCGGCCACAGCGTACTGCTGATGCTGCCGCAGACTTTTATGAACCTCTCCGGGGAGGCTGTGGCCCAGGCCGCGCGCTTCTATAAGGTCCCGCCGGAGCGGGTGATAGCCGTCTCCGACGAGATGGCCCTGCCCCCGGGGGTGATAAGGGTCCGGCCCTCCGGCAGCGCCGGCGGGCACAACGGGTTGAAGAGCATCATCGCATGCCTCGGCACCGAGGCCTTCCCGCGCATACGCTTGGGCGTGGGCGAACCGCCCAAGCCGGACTATGACGCGGCGGACTGGGTCCTGGGCAGGTTCCAGGGCCGGGACGCCGAGCTCATGGCCTCCGCGGCGGAGAGGGCGGCGGAGGCGGCGGAGAGCTATATCCTCAACGGGGCCGAAAAGACCATGAGCAAATACAACGGCAGAGCACAGGGTTCCGCCTGAGCGCCTCCGGCGGCGGCGGGGCCATGACGCGCGAACACAGCAGAGCACAGGGGCGCGCCCGGCAGCTGCGGGCCGCCCAAACACCAAGTCAGGGGGGATATCCGTGAAAAGAAACTGCATTGCGATGCTCCTCGCGGGCGGCCAGGGCTCCAGGCTCTACGCCCTGACTAAGGACGTCGCAAAACCCAGCGTACCTTTCGGCGGGAAATACCGCATCATTGACTTCCCGCTGTCCAACTGCGCGAACTCCGGCATCGACGTCGTGGGCGTGCTCACCCAATACCGCCCGCTGAAGCTCAACAGCTACATCGGCAGCGGGCAGGCCTATGACCTCGACAGCTCCGACGGCGGGGTGTTCATACTCCCGCCCTACCAGAGCGCCGGGGAAAAGGGCTCCTGGTTCTCCGGTACGGCCAACGCCATATACCAGAACATGGGCTTCATAGAGAACTACGACCCCGAGAACGTTCTCATTCTGTCCGGCGACCACATCTATAAGATGGACTACTCCGACATGCTCCGGGAGCATGTCCAGCACGATGCCGCCTGCACCATCTCGGTCATACAGGTCTCGATGGAGGAGGCCTCGCGCTTCGGCATACTGGCCACCGGCGAGGACGGCTACATAAACGAGTTCGCGGAAAAGCCGAAGGAGCCTAAGTCCGACCTGGCCTCCATGGGCATATACATCTTCAACTGGAAGAAGCTGCGCGAGTACCTCATCGCCGACGAGGCCGATCCCAACTCCTCGAAGGACTTCGGCAAGAACATAATCCCCGCGATGCTCGCCGCCGGCGAGAAGATGTGGCCCTACCGCTTCTCCGGCTACTGGAGGGACGTGGGCACCATCACCAGCCTCTGGGACGCCAATATGGACATGCTCTCTCCCACGCTGATAAACCTCTACGACCCGGACTGGCCGATACGCTCGAAGAGCCCCATAAAGCCGCCGCACTATGCGGGTCCGGACTCCCGCATCTCCCACTCCATCGTCACCGAGGGCTGCGAGATAGAGGGCAGCGTGGCCAACTCCGTGCTCTCCAGCTCCGTAAAGGTGGGGCGCGGCGCGAGGGTGCTCTACAGCATCCT
>CALWYN010000120.1 GCA_944385755.1 uncultured Oscillospiraceae bacterium | reverse complement strand
ACGGTGCCTCCGCTCATCCCGCCGCGTGTGATGATGGAGGCTGTGGCCGTGGGGCCCGGGGGCATTGTGGTGGTGACGGGCGGCAGCGCCGCGGCGACTATGACGGTGGCCGGCGCTTACGAGGGCTCCATCACGGGGCTGTGGTCCGGTTCTGAAATCCTCATGCCCGTCAGCGCGCTCGCCTGGGTGGAGCGCGGGATCTACTATTCCCGGGCAGAGTATGAGGTGGACAGGGCCAAAAACCGCGAGCTCGGCACGCTGCGCACGTATACGGACGAGATCTTTTCTGACGGCGAGGCCGGGCTGCTGTCCCTGACGTGGATACTCTGGGACGAGGAGCTGCGGGAGGCGATAGAGCCGCTCGACAGCAGCCTGGAGCTGATGAGGCTGCTGTATCCGATAATACAGGCGCTCTCGGCCCTCACCGCCGCCATGCTGGCCGCGCTGCTGCTCATACAGCGCGCCAGGACCGCCGCACTGCTGCGCGTATTCGGCCTGAAGCGCGCCTGGACGCGGCTCATGCTCGGCTCCGAGCTGCTTATACCGGCCCTGATGGGCCAGGCGGCGGCGCTCATGGCCACCGCGGCGGTTTTCCCGTCGCTTGGCGCCGGAAACATGCTGTATGGGGCCGCGGTGTATTTTGCGGGCTGTATTGTGGGCGCTCTCGCGGGAGCGGTGGCCGTGACGGCCAGGCGCCCGCTTGAGCTCCTGCAGGTAAAGGAATAGGAGGGTAAAAATGGCTGAACTTAAACTGAAGGACGTGCGCTACCGCTACGGCAAGGCGGCGCGGGACGCGCTGAGCGGCGTGAGCTGTGAATTCCGCGCCGGGGAGGTCGCGGCGGTCGTGGGGCCCTCCGGCAGCGGCAAGACCACCCTGCTGAGCATCATGGCCGGACTCGACCGCCCGTCCGGCGGCGAGGTCTATTTGGGTGATAAGGAGCTCGGGGGCATGGACCTGGACGAATACCGCAGGAGGTATGTCTCGGTGATATTTCAGGCCTTCCACCTCTTCCCGCTGCTGACGGTGCTGGAAAACGTCTGTTTTCCGATGGAGCTCAACGGCGTGCCGGAGCGGGAGGCGAAGGGGCGCGCGCGGGAGAAGCTGGCGCAGGTCGGCATCGCGGAGGAGAAGCACCGGCGCTATCCGAGCCAGCTCTCCGGCGGCGAGCAGCAGCGCGTGGCAATAGCCAGGGCGCTGTCCTCGGGGGCGAGGATCATACTGGCCGACGAGCCGACGGGCAACCTGGACGGCGAGAATTCGCGCAATATCGTGGATATCCTGACGCGCCTGGCCCATGAGGAGGGCTACTGCGTGGTGATTGTCACGCACGACATGGCGATTGCCGAGGCGGCGGACTCGGTGTATGTGGTGTCCGACGGCGTGCTTACGCGGAGAATATAGGGGAGGATTACAGTGAAAGGGCCTGCTTTCGTGAGAAAGCAGGCCCTTTTTTGTCAAATCTCATATCAATTCAACTGCTCTATAGAGGAAGGTGAGAATTTCGGCGCGGGAACAGACAAGATGAGGAGAGAAGGCGGAGGGAGAGGTGCCTGTGGTTATGCCGTTTTCGACGGCCCAGAGGACGGGAGAGAGAAAATAGGCGTCCGGGGGAACGTCAGTGAAGGGACAGAGGGCGGAGACGGGCGCCGGGGAGCCGGCGGCACGCCAGAGGAAGGTGAGGACCTGGGCCCTGGTGCAGATGGCGTCGGTGCCGAAGAGGCCAGGCTCGGCGCCCGTGGTCACGCCGGAGGACACTCCCCAGAGCACGGCCTCGAAGCAGTAGCTGTCGGGCGGGACGTCGGCGAAGGGCGTGGCCGTGGCGAGGGATTCGGGGGCGCCGAGGGCGCGCCAGAGCAGTTCGAGGGTGAGCCCGCGCTGGCAGGGGGAGTGGGGCAGGAGCTCGCCCTCGATGAGGCCGGGGGTGAGGCCTCCGGCCGCGGCCCAGAGCGCGCTCTCAAAGTACCAGTCGCCGGGGTCCACGTCGGAAAAAACCTCGCCCTCCAGCAGGGCGAGGTCCGCGCTGTCCTCGAGCTCCACATAGGCCCAGCCGTCGTCCAGACTGGCAGGGAGGATGCGGACATCGCCACCGCCGTAGTCCACGCGCACATACGCGTCCTCATAGCTGCAGGGGAGGCGCACCTCGGCGGACCTGACGCGTCCCGGGAGCACGGCCTCGGCGGTCAGGGAGCCGTCGCGCGCCGTGGAGGCGGTGACCCTGACGCCTAGGGCGGTCTCCTCGGAGAAGTCCACGTTGCCGCGGCTGTCGGTCTCCAGCGACCAGCCGCAGCCGCCGGCGTCGGTGAAGGAGCTGCGTTCAAATCTACCGGGTACGGACTCGGTGACGGTCCTGGAGCCGTCGGCGGCGGTCTCGGAGACGGAGGAGCTGCCGTCCGGGTTGAGGACCGTCTCGGTCATGGAGCCGTCGGGGGAGGATACGACGGTGATCTGCGTGCCGTCGGCCCTCCTGAGATAGACCTGTGAGCCGGAGTCGGACTCCCGGGCCTCCCTGTAGGAGCCGTCGGAGAGGAGCTCGACGGAGTGGACGGAGCCGTCCTTGGAGGTGGTCTCGGTCAGGGAGGAGCCGTCAGGGCGCGCGGTGGTGACGGTGACGGCGCCGGAGGTGTCCACGCGGGTGGTGACGACAGAGCCATCCGGTTTGACCACAGTGCCGGGCTCGGGCTCAGGTTCTGGCTCAGGCTCAGGCTCGGGTTCTGGCTCGGGCTCAGGTTCTGGCTCAGGCTCGGGCTCAGGTTCTGGCTCAGGCTCAGGCTCGGGCTCAGGTTCAGGCTCGGGTTCTGGCTCAGGCTCGGGCTCAGGCTCGGGTTCGGTGCTGGGTTCCGGTTCGGGGTCCGGTTCAGCGCCGTGGAGGGTGACCGTGTATATCTCAGAAAAGGCCTCGGCCCCGCTCTCGCCCAGGGCCCTGAGCCGCACCTCGTATGTCCCCTCCGCCACGGCGGAGGTGTCCCAGCTGCCGCTCAGCGCCAGCTCGGATACGGTAAGCTCCTGTGAGCTCCAGCCGCTGCCGCCGGACTTGCGCCACTGTACCCAGGCCGCGTCGACGGAGGAAGTGGCGTAGGCGCTTACGCTTATCCGGCTCCCCAGCCGCCAATCGCCCTGGAAGCTGTTGATACCGTATAGCTCAAGCGTTTCCTCGGGCAATTCGAGCGTGGCGGCAGCGGAGCGGTTCCCAGCCAGATCCACCGCCGCCAGATTGAACACGTCGCCGGGGGAGCCCTCCGCCGTGTACTCGCGCACGTCAGCGTCAAGATACATTACATCAGAGGAGTTATGTCTGAGTTCGAAATACGCGATGTCGCAGTCGGTGCAGGTCCAGGTCAGGGTCCCGTCCTGCCCGCGGGCGAAGCCGGAGACGGAGGGAGCCACGGAGTCCACCCGGACGGAGCAGGAGAGGCTGAACACCGAGCCATCCGAGCCGCTGAGCGAGAGCGGCCAGAGCCCGTCCGGCAGGCCGGAGAGCACCAGCTTAAAGCGGCCGGAGGTATCCGCGTAGGCCGACTGCTGCATGCCGGCCAGGGAGGCCGTCACCTGTTCGCCCGGCGCGGCCGTGCCCTCGAGCGTGAGGGATGCCCCCGCGCCCAGGTATCTCGTCTCGCCGCCGCTCCAGCCGTCCAGGGTGATGGCGCTGGAGATGTCCACCCGGTACACGGCGGAGTAGAGGGGGCCGCCGGCATAGCTCACGCTCAGGCCGTCGCCCTCGGAGAACTCCGTCCCCAGCTCAAACCTCAGCGCGGTGACGCCGCCGGAGACCTCCTCGCTCAGAAGTTCGGCCTCACAGGGGCTCTCGAAGCCGAACACGTCTATGAGGCCCAAATTAAAAAAGCCGGAGCTGCCGTCCAGATTGGCAACTTCCAGCTCAAGTATCTGTTTTTCGCCGCTGCGCGTTATCCCCGCCGAGGTGATGACCGGTTCCGAGGTGACATATAGGGGAAGCAGCATCGTCACACTGTCCACAAATATGTTATATCTCCCCTCGCTCAGCCCCTCCGGGGCGAGCAGCGGGCCGGACTCTATGGGCGAAAAAGTGTCGGCCACAGGAAACTCCTCGGACACCGCCACGGTGTTGAGAAAGTCGTCCTGGGCCGACAGCTTAACGGTTCCCACGGTCGTGCCGTCGTTTTGCAGAGCGGGCATGGGCACCTCCATGGCCCCGGCCGGCGCACAAATCTCCAGTGTGCCGTCCTGCCAATTCCAGGGTTCAGGCTCGCCCGTGGGCAAAACAACACGGCCGCCCTCGTCGGCGAGGGCGGCGCTCGTGGTGCCCAGGACCAGAAGCACGCAGAACAGCGCGGCAGCTGCCCGTTTTCTGTTGTTTCTCATCTCTTTACCTCCGTCATATTAATATTTACACAGGCGCGGGACCCGCGCCTGAGTATTCCGCCCGACTACAATTCAAACTTTTCCAAATGGTAACATAATAGTAACATGTATTAACCGTTTCCGCATCCCCAATTGCGTAATAATTGATGTTTTTTTCTGAAAATTTAAGGCCTTGTGTATCGGGAGAGCCGATCCGGCCAATCCTGCCGTCCCCGGGGCGGGGCCGCGGGCCGAAGGCCGGGAATGACTCCCAAATAGAAATCCTCGACGGGGCCTTCCACATGAAAAATCTGGAGACGATTACTCTGGATTGATTTGCCGGGCCCAGGAGAAAAACCAGACAAAGCCCAAAACGCGGCGTTAAGGACCTTGGCAGCTTGCTTACGATGAACATCTGGCCCGTCAAGCTCAAATTTTGCTCACAGGGCCCTCTCCATAACCATTTCATTTTCGCCGGCTTATCCTGTCCGGTGAAAGCCGCACTTCTCATACAGCGACCGGGCCGTCCGGTTCCCGTAGGCATAGCACGGCGCGACCTTTTCGAATTAACCGGCCTTTCGTATTTAGTCAAGAATGCACCTGCAGACTTCGTGACCGGAGTAACCATTTCGACGGACAGCAGTTTCCTCAAGCGCGGTGGACTGTAAAATATAGTAAATAAGACGTGGGCTTTAGCAAATAATGAAAATAGGCTAAAGAACCCTACATATAACTGAGATGCCATGACTCTATCTGAAGACAGCAGAAGTCATTGAGCAAGGGCGCCGCCTCAGAGGCAAGGTGTCCAGGATAACGACATCCGTTATGACCCGGACACCCGGCCGTGCTTTTGAACTGCTGGAACGTGAATTATATGAGCATAAAAGAAGAGATTTATCGCCTGATGGAGCTGTTTTGATAATTATTTGTCCATTTTAAATTTGCTATAAGCGAGTCCATTTGCTGACGGAAACACCAGGCTGAACACGACAGTAAAGAGAAACGCAACCACCACGGCGGCATAGGTTTCCGATACGCCTGGTATAGGATAATGCCCAAAACTCATTTCGAAAATAACCCACCCAATTGCTATGACGCCTGTGGAAATCATGCCTATGCAGGCGCCTTTTTCACTCACTTTTTTCCAGTATATACCCAAAACAAGCACAACGAACAGGGCTCCGCGCAAAGAATAGGCGGCGTATACAATATCCAGTACTCTGCTGGCATCCACAAGCAGTATTGCGCCAATGCAACATATAATGCCAGATACGGCCGTTGTTATTCTGCTCATGCGCAGCACCTGGGCGTCAGAGGCCCCTGGATTTAGAACTCTGTGATAGATATCCTTTGTGATCATGGTGCCTGCCGAAAGTATTATTGGTGATACGGTAGAGAGAATTGCCGCCAGTATGGATGCCAGTATTAGCCCTCCGACAAAACCCGGTAAATTCATCATGAGTGTGGGCAGAGCCAATTTGCCGCTGGTGACCAAATTCCCATATGTATCCAATAGAGTTCCGTTGTGCGACATGACTTTTGCTATCATTCCAAGTAGTGCTGTGAATATGCCAAAAGGAGCTGTGACAAGTGCCGTGAGAATGCAGGCTTTTTTCGCGGTAGGTACATCTTTTGCTGCCAAAATCGGCTGAATGCCCGCCTGAGCTGTGCAGGCGCCGAGCAACCCGGCTATAATCCATGAAGAGACCTTATCCCATCCAATGGATGACATGCTGAAATAATCACCGCCTGATACGCTCTCCACTTCATCAATTCCGGCAATGAAGCCGCCCCAACCGCTGACCTTGGGCAGAGCGAATAATATTGCAAGGAATATGCCGCCATACATAACAAACAGATGCAGCTTGTTTGTAGAGGCAACCGCGTTCATTCCGCCGGCGAGGGTATAAACTATAAAGATCAGGGCAAAGACGATAACGGTCGCCGTGAAGTCATATCCCATGAGAGACTGGCCGAGTTTACCTGCGGCTATCATCTGAGACAGGCCTACGGCGAGCATAACTAATGTGAGCAGCAGACTGGAGATGGTTCGAGCTTTTATTCCGAGGTATTTTTCAATTATGCCCGGGACAGTGACACAGTTCAAGCTCCTGTACAGTTTGGCAAAGAACAGAGCAAGGAACATGACACCGATTCCATTGCTTATTGTGTACCAGGAGCCGGAGAGGCCAAAATCAAAACCATATTCCGATACACCGGTCGTGGCCGTGCCGCCCAGCCATTCGCCTGCAGAGGCGCATATTATAGCAAACATCCCAAGTTCGGCTCCGTGGAAAGAATCGGAGCTTTTGGACTTTTTGGATGAAATAAGGCCGATTACAACGGTGAGTGCGAAGTAGGCAACAATGATAACAAACTGAATTGAAATCATTACTTTCCATCCCCCCCGTCAATCTATATGAAGGCCGCCATTGACGTCTATTTCTTCCCCGGTTATGTAAGAAGCGTCTTCCGAGGCCAGAAAAGCGACAGCGGCCGCTACCTCCCTGTTCTCACCACGCCTGCCCATGAGTATCTCGGGCATTACGCTTTTCTCTTCAAACCTTATACCGCCAAGATCCGTTTTGCAGGCCCCGGGGCATACACAGTTTACGGTTATGCCGTCTTTTGCCGTTTCTCTGGCGAGTGCCTTTGAAAATCCGAGCTGGCCGGCTTTGGCAGCGGCGTAGTGGGAGCTTCCAAACACTCCGCCGCCCCTTTTGCCGGCGACAGAACTGACAGTTACAATTCGGCCATAATGATTTGCACGCATATGAGGAACGATGAGTTTGGAGCAATAGAATGTACCATACAGGTCTATCCGCATCATGCGGTCCCATTGCTCTATGCTCAGGTCTTCAATACCTACACGCTCGGAGATACCGGCATTGTTGATGAGAATATCAATTTTCCCAAACGCCTCTATAGCAGTATGAATCATGCGTTCGACCTGTTCAAATTCACTTATATCTGTTCTGATTGCAAGGGTTCTTACCCCGTAGGTCTCATGCAGCGCCTGGGCGATGCGTTCCGCGCCCTCGACATGCCTGTTGACACAGATTATATTGCAGCCGTCGTTAGCCATATAATGGGCTATGGCCGCACCGAATCCCCGTTCTGAGCCAACGCCGGTAATAATAGCTGTTCTCCCTTTGAAATCCATCATATTTTCCTCCCGTGGCTAAAAGATAGGACAAGTTGACCATTAAACTGTGAACCCCTGCTTTGAAGCAAAACAGGGGTTCGCAGGAGAGCTTCTCAGATTTCTTTTTTCAGACAATATAACTCTTTTGCATAGTCGTGTATTTCGTCAATAACGTCATACCTGGCATCACGAAGGGTTGGCTGGAAGGCCCTCTCCCTGTATATAGGCGCTTCAGTCAGCGTGACGTGTACGACCGCAGGGCCCTCGACCAGCTCATTCAGAACCGTGCCATTGGGGTCGACGGCCATGCTGTTTCCGGCAAAATACGCGTCGCCGTGATAGCCACAGCGATTGCAGCCGACAGAATACATCCTGTTCTCAATGGCTCTGCTGCCTATCATCGTATAAAGTACCTTGGGAGGCGTAACGTAATCGGGTGCATTCCAGACGTTTATCATCACTTCGGCGCCCTTATATGCCTGCAGCCGAGAGACTTCCGGATACCAGGTGTCATAGCATATCTGCAGTGCTATGTTGCCGATATCTGTTTTGAATACGGATACACGGTCGGCTCCACGGAAGAAATGTTTTTCTTCACCCGGTATGTGTATTTTTCTCTGTTTGCCGACAAGCTGGCCTTCCGGTCCGAACATTGCAACGGTATTGTATATGAAGCCCGGTATCTCGTGGTGGGCTTCAAGAAGCCCACAAACACAGTACACACCATATTCTTTGCAGAGCTTACTCAGCATTATTGAGGTGGGACCATTGGGTATTGGCTCAGCAATCTTCAAAAAATCATGGCCAAATTCACGGCCGCGCTGGAACACATAGCCTGAATTTGACAGTTCAGGGAACACCACGATGTCGGGCTTTTCTTCAACTTCGCAGGCCTCCCGAAAGAACTTTTCCATGGTGGCACGGTTGGCGGCTATATCCAGAGAAACCACGTCGATTTGGCAGAGTGCAATTCTAAGACCGTCTTTCATGCGTGCATTCGTCCTTTCTATGATTGGGTTTAGTTGCAGATGCAATTTGCCCTGCTGAGGTTTTTCTTTATTTTTTCAAATCAATCACTTCGCCGTCCGTGTAAAAGGCCTCGATGACCTCGTCATCGGAGTGCTTGGTGAGCTTGCTGACTATGATGGTGAGCAGAGATCCGATTATAAGTCCCCACCCAATGACGTGGAAGCCCATCGGGTTTTGATAATCAAAAGCATAGCCGGCAATGACGATTATGGCGCCAGTGAGCGAGCCTGTCAGAACGCCAGTTTTGGTCGAACTGGGGAAATAGCACATACCAAGGAACATGGGCGTGAATATGCAGCCAAGAGAGCCGGTTGCAAACGCGGAAATTTCTATAAGGAGGTCCGGCGGGTTGAGCGAGGCGAGCACCGAGCCCAGGCTGACAATGAAGGTGGAAATAATGAGAAGTGCTTTTACCCTTTTGGGCGACAGCTTGTGAGACCATTTGGCAGCGATATCGTTGGTAACAGCCGCTGAGGCCGTGAGAATCAGTGCGGTCGCCGTAGACATTGTAGCACCAAGTACGCCGGCCAACGATATACCGGCAAGTATGGGGCTGAGGGTGGTCACCGCCAACTGAGGAAAAGCGAGATCGGGGGAGCTGAGATCAGGCAGCATGACAGAGGCCGCCATACCGGAAATATACATGCAGGGATACCAGAGAATTATGGCAAAGGACCCAAGAATAATTGCCGGCTTAAAGTTCGTCCCGGGTTTTGTGGCCAGGAATCTTGCCTGTGCCGAAGGAGAGCCTATGCCCACAACGGCCATGAGGATCAAGCCGTATGAGATGAATCTGGGTATATCCAGATAGTTGTCAACGCCAGGCATACGCACAAGTTCGGGGTTAGCGGCATCCATGGCAGAGATCATATCGACAAGTCCAATCTTATTGAGGGCGACAACTGCGATTATGACCAGACCCAATGTCATGAAAATTGCCTGCAATACATTTGTCCAGGACTGAGCTTTGGCTCCGCCGAAAGCTATATACAATGTCATAACAGCGCCAATTACGATAACACAGCTCTGGTAGCTCCAGCCCGATACCGTTTCAAGAACGCGGGCGGAGCCGGAATACTGTGTGGCCACATTGGCAAACAGAATAAAGAATAGAAGGACACCGGTTATCATCCTCGTCAGCTGACCATAACGAATTCCGAGAAGCTCAGATATGGAAGAGACTTTGAATCTGTTTCCCAGCGTTGTCAGACGCTTGCCGAGAACGGCGGTTCCTAAAACACCATACCATAGTCCGTTATTCTGCCATGCAGCTCCCACGAGACCCTTGGCATAAATGAGAGAGGGAGTTGCTATTAGAGAACCGCCGCTGATTATGGTGCAGGCCACGGTGAGGCCCATAACCCAGGAGGTTACGGAACGTCCTGCTGTAAAATAATCGGATATTTCTTCCGATGCAGTGGTATTTTTTTTGAGTCGTGCCGATTTGGGCTGCCACAGACCGACGCCAAGGTTCATCGCCAGAAAGATGATAATAACAGCAAAGGCCATTCTTTCCCCTCCTTCACTTAATCTTTATAGATGGTGCATAGATATACGACGAGCCAGATTACGAGAGCGAAAATCGGGATAATTACCCCAAGCGTAATCCAAGTGGGCATCCCCCACATGTATGAAATGTCTTCTCCGTAGCCGAAGAGGCCGGCAATGATAATTCCCCAGGCGCCCCATATGACGTAGGCTATCATTGTTATAATAGCTTCTTTTTTACTCTGCTTGTATGAGCAGCCTCTGGTGGCCCGCATATCCAATTGATCAACAGAGTATTTTTCCTGCTTCATGTTAAACCTCCTTCTCTCTATATTTTCCTCAGGCGTGTTGACAAACAGACAGTGTCTTACATCCCTCCTTTTACATCGCCGCTGGAACAATTTGCCCTGATACATGTGCGATCCGCTAAATCCGGGGCAACAGGCCGGTCCTCAAGAAGAAGGATGGAGGCCGAAGCATCCAACTCACCCAAACCTAGTTCCACGAGCCGCTCAAGATATTTTTTTGTATCTTCTGCCAACGCGAGCCTAAGTCCGAGCTTTTCAGCAATGCTTATGGCCAGCGTTATGTCCTTGTTGAATATTGTGGCTTTCGCCCCGTTTTTAAACTGCCGCGGGAGGATATAGTTTTTGGCTTTAATGCCGGACGCGTAGCTTTGCCCTGACGAGCAGTTGATTATTTCAACCAGCTGTTCCAGATCAAGTCCGGTCCGCTCTCCCAGCGCAAGACCCTCGCAGACTGCGACGATGTTGATACAGGCGATCATGTTGTTGACGAGCTTAATCATTTGAGCCGTGGAGCTTTCGCCTGTGTAATACACCTTTGAGCCTATCGCCTTAAAAATACAGTACGCTTTCTGATAGATGTCATATTTTCCACCCACCATAACCGTGAGCGTCCCATCACGGGCCCGTTCAGCACCGCCGCTTACAGGGGAATCAAGAAAGTCGACACCTCGTTCTGATAACTTTTCGCAGATTTCTCTGGTGAGAGCCGGTGAGGTGGTGCCCATGTCTATTACAAGAGAGCCTTCTTTCAGACCTTCTATGGCGCCTGTATTGGGATCAAACAAAACCTCGGTTAGTGCTGCCCCGGAGGGGAGAAGGGTTATAAAGACATCACTGGATTTTGCCACATACCTGATATCGTTGACGACTTCCGCACCGAGGGGACGTATCTCTGCCGCAACCTCACTGCGTCTGGCGTAAGCAACTATATTAAAGCCGTGTTTAATGAGGTTTTTTGTTATGGGCATACCCATAACGCCCAGACCTGCTATGCCGATTTTCATGTCAGAAAATATTTTCGAGTATTACGGCATCTCCCTGACCTATGGCCCCGCAAATAGCGGAGATACCGTATCGTTCCTTGCGGCGCTTGAGCTCGTACATCATGGTCATGGTGATTCTGGCGCCGCTTGCACCCAGGGGATGACCTATCGCTATGGCACCGCCTTTTACATTCAGTCTTTCACGCAGGTCCTTAATTGCCGCTTCGTCGCCATTGCACAGGCTTCTGGTGGATACAAGGGGCATAGAGGCGAAAGCCTCATTGATCTCCAGAACCGACATCTGGTCCAGGGTCAGACCATTTTTATCGAGTATCTGACTGATGGCTATGGCGGGGAGGAGAGGACTCTGCCTGGGTTCAGAACAAACAGAGATATGATCGATAATCCTGGCCAAAGGAGTGATGCCTCTGCGTTCGGCTTCCTCCTCTGACATAAGGAGAATGGTGGCGGCGCCGTCGCTCAATGCTGACGCGTTGGCCCCCGTAACCGTAGGACTGCCATATACTGTTTTCAAATCTTTGATTTTCTCAAGCGAACAATTTGCTCTTGGGTGCTCGTCCATATCGAAAATGACAGAGGATTTTTTCATTTTCACTTCCACTGGGAATATCTCAGATTCAAACAGACCCTCGTTCTGCGCTTTGACTGCAAGGAGATTGCTTCGAACGGCCCATTCATCCTGCTGTTCTCTTCCTTCACCCCATTCAACACCTACCTCTCCTGCATAGAGAGCCATGGGGGCGTTCAAGTAGGGATTCCTGATAACGAGTTCATCCCTGACCGTAAAGTCGCCCAGGCGATTGCCCCAGCGGAGTTGGGGTATCATGTATGGCGTACTGCTCATGTTTTCGGCCCCGCCCGCCATAATTATCTTTGCACGGCCGTATTTTATGCGTTCATAGGCAACTCCTATTGCGGACATGCTAGAACAGCAGGCCCTTTCAACGCACAGGGCGTTTGTTTCGATCGGCCAGCCGGCGGCGCATATAACTTGACGAACGGGAGAAAGCCCGCTGCCAGGCTCTACAATTCCAAAGACCAGCTGGTCTATATCCTCCGGATCAACACCGGCATGAAGTGCCCTGTTTATGGCCAGGGCGCCCAATTCTACATTCGTGATGTCTTTTAGCGTGCCGCCAAAATTGCCGAATGGGGTTCTCTTTGCGCTAACAATAACAACATTATGTTCCATAAAAACTACCGTTTAATTCCTTTCCCTATGCAATATTTATATGATTTGGCTTTCACTCAGCCGAGCCATTTCCTCGGCAGTCAGACCCAACATCTCGGTATATATCTCAAAATTGTTTTCTCCCAGATAAGGAGCTGCCGAATCAAAGTCACTGCACGAGTGCTCAAAACGTATGGGCATGTGGCTCGCATAGGCGTCTTTGAGTGAACCGGCAGATGGATGCACAACATGCTCTATAACTCCGGCGGAAATCAACTCTTCGTCTGCTATCATGTCGTCGACGCTGCGGACCTCGCCGCAAGGGACCCCGAGCCCGTGCAATACAGTCAATATCTCTTCCACACTCTTGCTGCGGCTCCATTCGTTTATTAAGTTATCCACCAGTTCAGCGTTTTCTGCTCTCTCAGATTGATGGATAAACCGCGGGTCATCTATATATTCGGGCTTGCCCATGGCCGTGGCTATTGAGGCCCAATGCTTGTCTCCTCCACTGGCAATTACATAATTTCCGTCTTTTGCGCTGTACGAATTGAAAGGCGTGAGACGGATCAGTCTGCTGCCGGTTCGGGGTGGGTATCCGCATCTGCCCCAAACGTCCGGGGCCTCGTCGAGCAGCAATGATATAACGCTATCCAGCAGCGATACGGTTACTTTATCTCCATGACCTGTGCGGTTCTTTTTATTAAGGGCCGCCAGTATACCGGAGCATAACAACATGCCGGCCGAGAGGTCGCTGACTGCTACGCTTGTCTTCGTGGGAGGGCCGTCAGGGCTGCCGTTTGTGCTCATCAGTCCGCTCATTGCCTGAATGACGATGTCGAAGGCGGGAAGCTTCTCATAGGCGTGCACATTGCCAAACCCGGAAATGGACCCATATATGAGGCCAGGATACTTTTGGGAGAGAACGTCGTATGACAACCCGAGTTTATCCATTGTACCTGGCTTGAAGTTTTCAACGACGATATCAAATCCGGAAAGCAGTTTGATGAATATTTCTTTTCCCTCCGGACGCTGAAGATTCAGCGTGATTGATTTTTTGTTTCTGGCGCGCTTCAGAATTGCCAGTGAGAGATCTTCCGGTGAGGAACGAGTGATCTTTACTCCATCTGTACCGCCGAATGGAGGGGATAGTCTGGCGGGGTCCCCTGTACCGGGACGCTCAAGCTTCACAACCTCTGCACCCATCCCTGCCATAAGCATGGTGCAAAAAGACGCGGACAGAAATTGAGAAAGATCAAGCACCCTTACCCCAGAAAGTGGTTTTTTCATTTGGTACCTCCCGATGTTTTAGCTGAAAATGATTGCTTTATATATAAAGTTAGCCATGGCCAACAATATTAGTCCATTCAGGATGATTTCAGTTTTGATCTCTTTTCGCTTTAAAGGCCTGTTTGTCAAAATGTAGAGCAGAGAAAGAACCAGGGCCAGGATGGAAAACCCAATCAATAAGAGCATTTTTTGTACTTCGTCCTCCAAAAACGCTTCATGTGTGAGATAGGTCAGCAGAGCACATACGATGATGATCATGTCCCTGGATTCCTGAGAAAGAATAAACTTCCTTTTTTCCATATAAACGCTCCTTTTCATTACATCAATCCCAAAGACCGCAGAATGTACAATGCGAGAGTGAGTGCAAAAATGGACATCAAAGTGGAGAGAACAAGGGCTGTGGCGGCCAAATCACAGTCACCGTCCATGGATTTTGCCATAACAAAGGACGCAGACGGATTACCTGTTGTAAACAAAATTGCTACTATCGCAATATCCAAATCGCGGAATCCGGCAAAAACGGCCAGAGGAATTATCACTATGGCAAGGCCGAATGTTTTTATGAAAGCGGCGGTAAAGGCCAGGCCGAGTTGCCCCTTGATTCGGCCAAAATCCAATGAGGAGCCTATTGTAATCAGAGAGAGGGGAATTGCCATATCGCTCATATAGCCAACAGTTTGAGTGGCTATGTAGGGCAGCTTCAGCCCGGATACTTTTACCAGGAATGCCAGGATTACCGCGACAATCAGTGGATTTGTAAAAATGTCTTTAATCAGGGGGATGAGACGTACCGATTGTGGCTGCGCGGAGTCAGTACATGCATTTGCTCTATATGGAGACATACATAACACGGCCAGGGTGTTGTAGAGAATAACTGTCATTACAAGTACACCCGAGGCATATACAATTCCGTCATTGCCGGCCAGATTGCCCACCATTGATAAACCCAGCACGGTGAAGCTGCTTCTGAAGGTGGCCTGTACAAAGGTTCCCACACTGTTTTTGTTTTTTATGGTTTTGGCAGCGATGATCCATGTGATGGTAAACGTGATAAGAGTTGCGATTAACAGGAATATCAATAAAGGCATGCTGTCGCCTATCGACGCGTCAGAATCAAACAGTTCCATAAACACATGTGAAGAAAGACAGTACGTGAAACAGAGTCTGCCGATTCTGTCCATTGTTTCACGGGTAAGAATCTTGGATTTGATCACCATGTAGCCGAGAAAAATCATGACAAAGGTGGGGAAAACTACGCTGGTAGCGAAAATTATATTTTGCAGCAAGTCCCGTTCCCTCTCTTTTTCTATCGGATCTGCAAAAGCGGTGCATTTGAGTAAAGTATTATATTTCTGCTAATATCCTGGAAATAAGCTCCGCAAAATCTGCCTTTCTAGGTGTCAGATCGGACAGCTGTTTTAAAAAAGCGAAGACTGTGGTGCCGATTGAAGCATCTGGATATACAACCATGTTATAGCCTGCCTCTTTGAGCAAGGCACGGTCTGTTACAGGATTAGCGCCAAATAAATCCATATTTATGATGGTATATGCATTAATACTCTCATTAATTAATTTCATTTCACCGACAGTTTGGGGCGACTTGATAAATATCATGTCGGCGCCTGCTTCAATGTATGAGCCGGCCAGATCAAGAGCGGCTCCTATACCAAGGGTTGAACGGGCGTTTGTTTGAGCAATTATCATAAAATCACGGCTTTGACGGGAATCAGCTGCGGCTTTTATATGGTCAAGCATAATACCACGTGGTAGCAGATTGCCCTCATCCACTAAACCGGGCCCCGTGAAGTCGTCCAACTGAACTGCTGCGACACCCGCATTTTCATAGGCGCGTATAATGCGCCCAACCAATTTGGCGCTCTCAAATATTGACCCGGCATCTATGACCACGGGTATCTCCGCCGACTCCACAATATTTGTGACTGACATTATCCTCTCAGTTAAAGTCAGCAGATCGGCATCCAAACGACCAAGTATGCTTGCCGCCTGGGCATAGCCGCAAAGATAGACAGCCTCGAAGCCACATTTTGACACTATTGCGGCCGTCAACGCATCATGAGCACCTGGTGCAAGAATGAAGTTCTCACTTTCGATAAGTTTTCTGAGTTTCAGGGATCCGTTCAAAACACACACTTCCTTTGAAATCGTCTGCGCTGAAATGAGTTGCCTGAATAGATATGTTTAAAACGTGTTTGAAGAGATGAAATATACAAATATATTGCCGAACAGCCCCTAAAACTATATACTATATGCATAATATACTCCTGGTATCGGGACAACGCAAATACTTATTAAATATATATTCATAACTATTAATTTAAAAAATATATTATCTCTCTATACTTAAATTCCTGATAAAAGGTATCCCCGGGGAATTAAAAACGCATACAAGCACTGTACCAGGAAAATGGGCATGGCTTTTTGATAGTCAAACATTCCGGGCGAATTAGTGACAGCAATTATTTGTTGAAAAAATAATTGGTCAATTATATAATTAATATATTGATTGCCGTGCTTATCAATATCTATAGAAGATTATATGGGCAAAAGATATTTGAGAGGGAGGAAAATCGGGTGACCCTGAAGCAGTTGGAATATTTTCTTGCCATAGCTGAAACAGGCAATGTTACGAGGGCGGCGGCAATGCTGAATCTGTCTCAGCCGCCTATGAGCCTGCAGTTAAAAGCTTTGGAAGAAGAACTGGGAGTGGAGCTGTTTGTAAGAGAAAAGAAAAGACTGATAATTACAGACCAGGGGCGCATGCTCGAAGAGCACGCAAGAAAAATTATTTCTATGGCAGAGAAAATCACGCAGGATATACAATCAGTAGATGCCGTTCCTAAAAAGAAGCTGAGAATAGCCGCAATTTCATCCGTGTGTTACCAGAAGATGCCGGATGTGATTCACAAGTTTAAAAGAGAGTATCCATATGTTGAATTTGAAATTTTTGAGACGGACACACTTTCTGTAATTGAAATGATCTCCAGCTATGCTGCGGACTTTGGCTTTGTGAGGGAACCGTTTAATAATGCCCTATACAACACGTTGCCTATTAACGATGCCGCCATGGACGACAATCATGTTGACTACTTTTGTTCGTTAGCATATGGTAAGTATTATGAAGACTTAGAGGCCGAGACCGTTTCGCTGCATGATTTCAGGAATAAACCAATAATCATACACAGACGCCACTACGATATGTTTGTGCATGCTTGCAAGAAAAATGGGTTTGACCCATATATCATCTGCCAGAATGACAGCATATGGAGCTCAATAAGAATGGCAGAGCTGGATATTGGAATAACGGTGGCGCCATATACCGCAATTGTGCTTAATACAAACCCAAACCTTATAATCAAAAAAGTTAACTATCCCGGCCTGGTCACAAAAACATATTTGACCTGGAACAGAAACCTTGTAATGACGCGTGAAATATCAGCTTTTATTGAGCACTTTCGCAACTGACAATTAAACACGGAATTATGTGGATAGTTTTATCTGTGGAATAACTCACCTGTACCTCAAAGCTGTTCTGCCGTTCTTCTCCTGGTCGTTGTTGAAAACCCGCTTTCCTGATAGTAAGAGCAAAGCATATCTTGTTCTTTCCCAGCGGTAAGCCCATTGAACGTGAGGGGGGAAGCGCAAAAAACTCCCCGGCCTGCCAGCCGGGGAGTTCCTGAAAAAGGGCGCACTACCCCCTTGTATTTTGAGGGTTTGATTTTGTGCCGTTTTGGGCTTTCGTCAAAGCTGTCTATTTGGCAGGCGCAATCTTCTACACATTTGTGGGCGGGAAAAGGGCCGCAGAACGCAAAAAGCGGCGGCGCAGGCATACCATTTCTCACGCAGGCTGAACGCCGCCCTGATAAACTGCCTCAGTCCCTCGATTTCACCGGATTTCCGCATAAAGGCAAAGGCGAGAAGCATGGGCAGCGGGTTCATAAAGATGAATAGCACAGACGACCACGTGTCAGGGCCGGCCGGCGCGGGTTTGGGGCCCGGCCTTGCAATCACATGCCCTCTGTGCTATTATACGGCCATTATGCAGACGAAGGTGGGGCTGTCAGTGATTAGCTTGGAAGAAATAACCCCGGATAATTGGCGTTTGGGGCTGCGCGTCAGTAATGACCAGGAAAAATATGTGAGCGACAGAACGCATCTGCTCGCCAGGGCATATGCTTACCGGGAGCGGCACAGCCGGGCGGTTATAATCTGCAGCGACGGCACGCCCGTCGGAATGGCGCTGTATTATGACTGTGACGAGCTGGACGCATACGACTTCAGTCAGCTCTTTATAGATGAGCGGTATCAGGGAAAGGGCTACGGTCTGGCCGCCACCGAGTGCATTTTGGATGAAATGCGAAAGGACGGGCGGTTCAAAAAGGTCGTGCTGTGTTACACTGATGGGAACCAGGCAGCCAGATCTCTGTATGAGAAGTGCGGTTTTCACGAGATCGGGGAAAGCGACGGAAACGAAATAGTTATGGAAAAAATCCTGGGATGAGGAAAACAAATAGGGCCCGGGCAGCGGTGCACGGCTGAAGAGAGGCAAGAGACCGGTCGGAGCGGCGTCTCTTTCGCCGCGGACATAAAAAGACGCCGGAGCAAAGCGGACTTTGCTCCGGCGTGGGAAGCGTTGACAAAATAGATACCCAGATAAAAATAAAAATTCCAGGTTCAGAGCAAGTTTGTTTTTGTTATAAACGCTTAGATTTTAAAAGTTTTCTTTTTGGGACTCATTTCAGAGTCCCAAATTTCAACCCCTGTTCAAACTTTAGGTCTCTTGACAAAAGTTCCAAATCGCACTAAAATATAATTAGTTCAACATCGCACTAATTATAGGAGGTGTAATTATAGAAAGCAGAAGCGAGATGTTCGCCGAATTTCATAAGTACTGGACTGAAATCAACGCGGCGTATGAGCAGTATGCGAGGGCGCTCGGCGTGAGTTACTCAGCTTTGCAGACGCTGTGCGTGATTTACAATTCGGATGTCCCTGTCACCCAGCGGATGATATGCGAAACAACACATCTTCCGAAAACCACGGTGCATGCCATTATTGCCGGGTTTGTAAAGCAGGGATATGTAGAACTTCGGGAAATGGCAGATGACCGGCGCCAGAAGAGCATCTGCCTCACCGGCGCAGGCTGCGCCTACGCGAAGCCCATCATGGAGCACATGAGCCGCAGCGAGATGCAGGCCTTTGAGATGCTGGACGAAGCAACCATGCAGGCTATGGTTGCGGGTATCGGGGAATACCAGAAGAATTTCAACGAGAAACTGAACCAACAGGAGGAGATAAAATGATTTACAAGCTGTTCAAGGACATTTCCCTTTCCCGTCTCGGCATGGGCAACATGCGCCTGCCGGAGGCGGAGGGCTCATCCGGGCCCAACGCGAAAATCGACTGGGCAAAGGCGCAGGAGATAATCGACTACGCCATGAGCCACGGTATCAACTACTACGACACCGCCTATATCTACAACGACGGGGACTCCGAGCGATTCCTCGGCAGCACGCTGCAGAAATACCCGCGCGACAGCTATTACCTCGCCACGAAGTTCTTCATCCAGTCGACGCCTAGGCCGGAGCCGGTCTTTGAAGAGCAGCTCGAGCGGCTGAAAACCGACCACATCGACTTCTACCTGCTGCACAGCCTGAGCGAGGAAAACGTGGAGGACTATCTCAACAGCGGCTGCATCGACTACTTCATTGAACAGCAGAAAAAGGGCCGCATCCGCTATCTGGGCTTTTCCAGCCATGCGGGCGTGGAGACCCTTGCGCGCTTTGCTGGCCGTCACAGCTGGGATTTCGCGCAGCTCCAGATAAATTACTTCGACTGGAAGTACGGCGAGGCCAGGGAGCTGTATCGCGTGCTCGAAGAGCGCAACATCCCCATCATGGTCATGGAGCCGGTGCGCGGAGGCAGGCTGGCCGACCTGACCCCGGAGGCGAACGCGCTTTTGAAGGCCGCGCACCCCGACTGGAGCATCGCGTCCTGGGCGCTGCGCTTTGTGAAGACCCTGCCCCAGGTCCAGGTGATCCTGAGTGGCATGAGCTCCCTGGAGCAGATTGAGGACAATGTGGCCACGTTCGGCGACGACCAGGCCCTCAGCGAGGGCGACACCGAGCTGCTCATGAGCGCCTGCGAGAAGTTCCGCTCCCAGATACAGATCCCCTGCACCGCCTGCCGCTACTGCTGCTCTGGCTGTCCCATGGAGATCAACATCCCCGAGTATCTCAAAATCTATAACGACTACAAGGTGACCGGCGCGTGGGCGCTGAGCTATCTGCCGGGCGTACAGTCCAAGGGGGCGCCCGCCGACTGCATCGGCTGCGGTGAGTGCGCCTCCCACTGTCCGCAGAGCATCAAGGTCCCGGAGCTCATGGCGGAGCTGGCAGAACTGGCCAAAACGGCGCAGTGAGCCGGGTTCGAACGGAGGTCTGAGCAAAGTGGGCAAGAACGTACTGGTGCTGGCGAGCAGCGCCCGCAGGCACGGCAACACCGACCGGCTGGCAGATGAGTTCATCCGGGGCGCGCGGGAGGCGGGCCATCAGGTGGAGAAGATTTACTTGAAAGACCGGAAGATCAACGGCTGTTTGGGCTGCGGCGCCTGCCAGCGGAACGGGGGAAGCTGTGTGCAGAAGGACGATATGAGTGATATTTATGAAAAATGGCTGGCCGCCGATGTTGTGGTGCTGGCCTCCCCGGTGTACTTCTACACCTGGACTTCCCAGATGAAGGCGGTGCTGGACCGCACCTTCGCCATCGAACAAAAGGCGAAAGATACCACCTTCTATCTGATCTCCGCTGGAGCCGCCCCCACCGAGGATTACATGCAGCTGATGCTGGAGAGCTTCCGCAGTTATATTGGATGTTTCCGAGCCGGCGGCAATAAAGAGGGCGGTTATGTGTTCGGCGTGGGCACCAATACTCCGGGGGATGTGGCAGGAACTGACGCCATGGTACGGGCCTATGAAATGGGCAGGGCGCTTTAAGGAGAAAGAAAGATGAGCCAAAAAGTGACGGACGGCAGGGACTACCTGGGCGACCTCGCCCCAACCTTTGCCGGAATCAATGACGATGTGTTGTTTGGACAGGTTTGGTCACGGGAGGCAGAACTCGCGCCCAGAGACCGCAGCCTGATCACCGTTTCGGCCCTGATGGCGATGGTCATTACCGACGGCTCGCTCACGGGACATCTACGAAAGGCGCTGGAAAACGGGGTCACGCGGCAGGAATTGGTGGAGGTCATCACCCAGCTTGCCTTCTACACCGGCTGGCCGAAGGCGTGGAGCGTATTTTTCTCACTGAAGGAGATTTTCGAGGATGAATCCTCCAACGACCCTGTTGCGACCATGTTCGGCATGGGGGAACCAAACCCGCCGGAGTATGCGCAGTATTTTATCGGCAAAAGCTATGTCAATATGTTGCTCGCCCCGACTGAGAATTCCAACCGCCTTGCTGCCAATGTGACCTTTGAGCCGGGATGCCGTAACAACTGGCATTACCATCCTACAGGCCAGCTTTTGTTTGTGACCAATGGGCGCGGCTGGTATCAGGAATGGGGACAGCCCGCCAGAGAGCTCCATCCGGGGGATTTCGTCAATATTCCCGCAAACGTGAAGCACTGGCACGGAGCGGCAAAGGACAGCTGGTTTGCCCATCTTGCAGTGGAAACCGACGCCCGGCCCGGCGGCTGGTTTGAGCCGGTTTCGGACGAGGAGTATAGTAAACTACCGTAAAATTAGAATTGGTATTAAACAAAATAATTTATATCTACACCATTTCTCTAATCTACAAGAATCGCGGAGATCCATTCGAGGGGAATAAGACAAAAGAGGGAGCCGCAAGGTCCCCGCTAAATTGTTCTCTTTGAAGGAAGGGGCGCTGTCCGGGAGCGGATACTTTTTAGCGTTTCCTCGTTTCTGG